>JANNSC010000372.1:0-7251 GCA_031402135.1 Gemmatimonadales bacterium
GAGAGTCGATGTTCCCCGGAGGTCCGGATCAGCAGATCGGGGTCGGGCCACTCCGCGGTGTAGAGGTGCCGGGCCATGGCCGCCTCATCAATTTCGGCGGGCTGCAAGGTTCCCGCCTTGACCGCCTCGGCGAGGAGGGTGGCGGCGCGGGTTAACTCCGCCCGGGAGCCGTAGGAGAGGCAGATATTCAGGGCGAGGGTCAGGCCGCCCTTGGTGAGAGACTCGATAGTGGCGACGGCGGCACGGGCTGCGGGGGTCAGCCGGTCAAGCTCGCCCAGCATCCGGACCGCGACGCCCTTGGCGCGGAGCTCGTTGGCCTCCCGGGAGACGTACTCCTGCAACAAACTCATCAGCGCCTCGACTTCGTCGGGCGGGCGCTGCCAGTTTTCCTGGCTGAAGGCAAAGATGGTGAGCACCTCGACTCCGGCCAGTCGAGCCCCTTCGACGGTTTCCCGCACCGCGGCCATGCCGGCCTGATGTCCAGCCGAGCGAGGGAGATCCCGCGCCGTGGCCCAGCGTCCGTTGCCATCCATGATGACGGCGACGTGGGCAGGCACCCCGCCGTTCAGCTGAATCCTGCCGAGCAGCTCGTCGGTTGCGGCGGTCACACCTCCATGATCTCCGCTTCTTTGGCGTGGATCGACGCGTCGATCTGCTTCATGTGCTCGTCGTGGATTTTCTGGGTGTCTTTTTCGCCGCGGGTTTTTTCATCTTCGGAAATGTGCTCAACCTTCTTGATTTTCTGAATGGCGTCGGTGCGGGCGTGACGGACCGCGACCCGGCCTTCTTCGGCCAGTTTGTGGAGCACCTTGACCAGTTCCCTGCGGCGCTCTTCGGAGAGCGGTGGCAGCGGGATCCGGATCAGATTGCCCTGGGTAGCCGGGTTGAGCCCGAGATTGGAATCCCGGATGGCCTTTTCAATGGCACCGGTCAGGCCCTTGTCAAAGGGCTGGATGGTGAGCAGGCGGGGTTCGGGTGTGGACACCAGCCCGACCTGATTGATGGGTACGTGGCTGCCGTAGGCGTCCACCCGCACGGTGTCGAGCAACGCCGGGCTGGCCTTGTTGCCCCGGAGGCCGGCGAATTCCCGCTTGGTGTTCTCCACCGCCTTGTCCATCTGTTCGCGGGCGTGTTTGACCGACTCCGGGATGCTGGTGGCAGCACTCATCGGACGATTGTCCCCACCCGTTCGCCGGCGAGCACTCGCCCGATTGCGCCCGGCTGATTGATGTTGAAGACCACAATGGGCAATTTGTTTTCCTTGCAGAGCCCGAACGCATTGGCATCCATGACGGCGTAACCGTTCACGATGGCATCCTGGAAGGAGAGCTCAGGAATGAACTTCGCATTCGTGTCCTTTTTGGGATCTCCGGTATACACACCGTCTACCCCGGTTGCCTTGAGAATAACCTCGGCTTCCATTTCCAGCGCGCGGAGGACTGCGGCGGTATCGGTGGAAAAAAACGGATTGCCGGTTCCGCCGGCAAAGATCACCACGCGGCCCTTTTCCATGTGGCGCACCGCGCGCCGCCGGATGTACGGCTCGGCCAGCGACTCCATCCGAATGGCGGTCAGCACCCGGGTCTGCACGCCGGCGCGCTCCAGCACATCCTGCATGGCGAGCGCATTGATGACGGTGGCCAGCATGCCCATATAGTCGGCCGACACCCGATCGAGGCCCTCGCGGCTGGCCGAAGTACCCCGGACAATGTTGCCGCCGCCGATCACCAGCCCGAGCTGAATTCCCTGGCTGTGGACCTGCTTGATTTCCTGGGCGAGGGTTTCGACAACAGCATAGTCGAGGCCGATTCCCTTGGCCCCGGAGAGGGCCTCACCGGAGATTTTGAGCAGGGCGCGACGATAGGCCAGGGCCATGTCAGGCCTCGCCGACCCGGAAGCGGGCAAACCGCTTCACGGTAACGGCGCCGCCGAGGGTCTTGGCGGCCTCCTTGACCAGGTCTCCAACCACCTTGGCGTCGTCCTTGACGAAGGGCTGGCCGAGCAGCGCTCGCTCCGCCACGAACTTGCGGAGCTTTCCCTCCACGATCTTGACCCGGATGTTTTCCGGCTTGCCCTCGGTGGCCACCTGCTCTTCGACGATCCGGCGCTCCCGCTCCAGTATTTCCTTCGGGATATCGGCTTCGCTCACGCCGATTGGATCGGCGGAGGCGACATGCAGGGCGAGGTCCCGGGCCAGAGCCACGAGCGCCTCTCCAGAGGGCCCCTCCACCTCGATCAGGACGCCGACCTGCCCATTGTGGTGCAGGTAGCTCTGCACGGTGCCGTTGGCCTGGGTGAAGCGGGCCACCCGCTTCAGTGTCATGGCCTCTCCGGTGGTGCCGGAGACTTCCTTGATGATTTCCGCGATGGACTTGCCGCGAAACTCCTGGGCATCGAGGGCGGCCCCCGGGTGGATCCCGGCGGGAGCCTTTTGGGAAGCGAGTACACCGAGCTCCCTGGCGAGGTGAATGAACTCCTCGGTCCGGGCGACGAAGTCGGTTTCGCAGTTGAGCTCGACCATGGCCACGTCGGTGCCGGCGTCATGGGAGGTGATCACCACCAGCCCCTGGGAGGCGCTGCGGCCGCCCCGCTTCTCGGCCTTGGCAATGCCCTTCTTCCGGAGGATTTCCACCGCCTGATCCATGTTGCCCTGGGCTTCGTCGAGCGCGGCTTTGCAATCCATGATTCCGGCGCTGGTCCGGGCACGGAGCTCAGAGATGTCTTTTGCGGAGATTGTTTTCGTCGACATTACGGTTATCCCTGTTCAGCTTTTAGCAATGGGCTGCCAGCGAGACGCTTGCAGCCGTTGGTTGGGGTGCCGCTTGTAAAACCGCCGCGCCCAGCCCGGAGGGCCACGGCGCGGCGGGGGCCACCGGCTCCGGATTTGTGCCGGCTCAGGCGCTCGCTTCAGCCGGGCTCGGAGCACCTTCGGTTTTGAGCCGCGCCGCGATGGCTTCCGGCTTGGGCCGGCGCTTCCGGGCGCCGGTCCGGCGGCGGCGGCGTTCGGCCTCGGGATCTCCCTCGGAGCCGCCGTCGGTGCTGTAGGTTTCGGCGTCGTCGTGCTCGGCCGATTCCCGCACCGGCACCTGCTGGCGGGCTTCGATGATGACGTCACAGAGCGCCTTGGTGATCAGCGACACCGAGCGGATGGCGTCATCGTTGCCGGGAATCGGCACCGTGATGACATCGGGATCGGCGTTGGTGTCTACGATGGCCACGACCGGAATGCCAAGCTTGTTGGCCTCCTGGATGGCGATCTTTTCCTTTTTGGCGTCCACGATGAACAGCGCACCGGGGAGCCGGGCCATGTTCTTCAGGCCTTCGAGGTTTCGGGACAGCTTGACTCGCTCGCGCTCGAAAAGGAGTTTTTCCTTCTTGGTGTAGCTGTCGAAATCTCCCTCGGTGCTGCCCTGTTCCAGATCCCGGAGCCGGCGAATCTGCTTCTTGATGGTGGCGAAGTTAGTCAGGGTGCCGCCGAGCCAACGTTCGGTGACATAGAGACAGTTGGCGCTCTGGGCATCGGACTCGACCAGTGCCTTCAACTGCTTCTTGGTGCAGACAAAGAGCACATTGTCTCCCTTGAGCACGATGCTCTTGAGGAGTTCCTGTGCCTTGTGAAGCTGGCCAAGAGTTTTCTGCAGATCGATGATATAGATCCCGGAGCGCTCGGCAAAAATGAACCGGCGCATCTTGGGATTCCATCGCCGGGTCTGGTGCCCGAAGTGAACGCCAGCCTCGAGGAGGTCCTGCACCTGGGGTTGTGCCATTCGACCGCGTGTGTCCTTCCGAATTTGGGTTAGGGCTTCCATCGCCTTCATCCTGGACTCCGACCCCATGGGGGCACCCAGAGTCCAGTCGAGCGATGTGGCTATTTCGGCGCCGAGCGCATTGCCCGGCGCCGAGTTCCGACTACCGCTTGCTGAACTGGAACCGCTTCCGGGCGCCGGGCCGGCCCGGCTTCTTCCGTTCCACCGCGCGGGGATCCCGAGTGAGCAATCCACCGGTGCGGAGCTTGGGGCGATGCATCGAATCGGCGAGTACCAAGGTACGCGCGATGGCCATCCGCATGGCCCCCGCCTGCCCCGACTGCCCACCGCCGTCCACATGGGCCTTTACATCGAATGCGCCCAGGGTATCGGTGGCAGTGAAGGGTTGCTGGATGTGCTGCACCAGCGAGGGCCGGGGGAAGTAGTCACCGAGATTCCGGCCGTTGATTTCCCACTTGCCGGTGCCGGGGGTCAGGTAGACTCGCGCCACGCTGGTTTTGCGCCGGCCGACCGCGTGCCACCGGAACTGATCTTCGCTCATGCGTTCACCTTTGTATTCACCTTGACGATGTAGGGCTTGGGCTGCTGGGCCACATGGGGATGCTCGGTGCCACCGTACACCTTGAGCTTGAGCCGAAGCCGCTGCTTGGAGAGCGAATTTTTGGGGAGCATGCCGAAGACGGCCTTTTCGATAACCCGCTCCGGGTCGGTGTCGAGCAGCACCTTGACTGGCGTAAAGCTCTCGTGCCCCATGTAGCCGGAGTGGGAAAAGTATTTTTTCTGGTCGAGTTTGTTGCCGGTGAGCTTGACCTTCGCGGCGTTGAGCACCACCACGAAATCTCCGCCATCCATGTGCGGCGTGAAGGTCGGCTTGTGCTTGCCGCGAATGAGCTGGGCGACGGCACTGGCGAGCCGACCGAGGGGGACCCCGGCGGCGTCGACCACATGCCAATCGTGCCGGATGGTGTCCGGCGTTGCGGTAAAGGTCTTCATCTTCATCCTGTGGAACGGAAATTCAGTTCTGCCAGAGCTTCGCAAGATAACCCAGCGCAACGGCTTAGGGCAAGGGGTGGGGGGTGGTGGTGAAGCGAACCAGGAGGGCCCCTTTTTCGACCACCTGGCCGGCGGCGGCCTCGATGGTGGCCACGATCCCGGGCGCAGCCGCCTTGAGTTCGTTCTCCATTTTCATCGCTTGGAGGATCACCATCCCCTGCCCCGCGCTGACGGCATCTCCGGGCTGGACCAGGACCTGAACCACCAGCCCGGGCATCGGGGCCCGGAGCACCGGCGGAGTGGCCATTGCCGCCCCGGCTCCGACCAGACTGCGGATATAGGCGGTCCGCTCATCGACCACCGCGACTTCCTGGAGCTCGGCGGCGTCCTGGATCAGCCAGGATCCCCGGCCCTTCGATTCCATGGGAAGCAGGTAGGAGCACCGATCAAGGAGCAGCAGCCGGAGCGGGGTGCCGTCGATGGCGCTGAGTTCTGCGGTGCACTCGACCCCGTCCACGACCACTCGGACGCCATCCACCTCGACCTCCCGGGTTCGTCCCGCCACGGTGACGTGGTATTTCATCGGCGGTCCAGGCGCACCACGGTTTCCACGTGGGCGGTCTGGGGAAAGAGATCGAAGGCGGACACCTCGGTGATGGAAAACGCAGAGCGCATCCGGTCGAGATCGCGGGCCAGGGTGGCCGGGTCGCAGGAGATGTAAACCAGGCGGCGGGCCGGGTGGGCGGGGGCGCGGGGTGCCGGGGGCGTGGCAAGATGGGTGGCGACGGCGGCGCCCAACCCGGTCCGGGGAGGATTGACGATCAGCAAATCGGCGGGCCGGAGCCGGGGCAGCCATTGCTCCACCGTTCCGGCGTGGCGGGTTACGTTCACTCCCGGGCCCCGCGCCTCGGCGAGGCGCACCGCGCGGTGATCGAGCTCAACGCTCTCGACCGTGGCGCCGCCGGCCAGCAGCGCGCGGGTGGTTTCTCCGATGCCGGCATAGAGGTCCCAGCAGTGCCGCCCCTCGAGGGGGCCCAGCGCCGCAACGGCGTGGGCCCGCACCTGGTCACCCATTTCGGGGTGGACCTGCTCAAACACCATCGCCGGGTACGCTTCGGCGGCCCCGAAGACGGTCCGGGGCGCGCCTGCCTCGGGCTGCCACCAGAGGGTGGCGGGCTGCCCGGCCCGACGGAGGGCGTGCCCCAGCTCGGCGGCCCGGGTCCACGCCTCGGTGCCGCTCACCCGCACCATGACATGGCGCTGCCCTTCACGATCAATGCGCAAGACCAGCTGTTCGGTATTGGGTGGCAGGATGCGGCGGCGGGCCGAGAGGGCGGCCCAGAGGCGGTTGAGTTCGGGCCGGGCAACGTGACACTCCACCAGGTCGAAGACCTCATCGGGGCGGCCCACCCGATGGAAGCCGATGCGGCGGCGCTTGACGGCAAGGGTAATCTTGGCCCGATAGTTCCACTCAGTGGGGCTGGGCGCGAGGGTCACCTCGGGGACCTCGAGGTGGCCGATTCGGCGCAACGCATCGCCCACCAATTTTCGGCGGGCGTCCTGCTGGGAGGCGGGGGTGAGGTGCTGGAGCTGGCAGCCGCCGCAGCCTTCCCCGCTGTAGTGAGGGCAGCGCGGCGCCACGCGCTCGCTACCGGCCTCGACCAGGCGCCCGATCCAGCCCCGGGCGAGGCGCTGAGACCGCCGGACGCTGGTCAGCTCCACCACATCTCCCGGCGCGGTGCGCGGCACGAAGACGGTACAGCCATCGGCGAGCGTACCGACTCCATCGCCCCCGGCGGCAATGGCCCTGATCCGGGCGGTTTCGGTCACCGCAGCGCGTCGCGGCGACCAGCGCCGGTCCAGGCGTCGGCGGCCGGATCCTGGTTCCCCACCTCGGGCGTGCGGCTCTGCCGCAGCTCATCTTCCGCGAGGGCGGCAGCCACGGTGATGCGAAGATCCCGCGCCGCGTCGGGCAGGGGAGCGAACAAGTCCTCCCGGCGTTCGAGAAACTGGATGTCCACCTCCCCACGACAAAACGCGGGATCGGCCAGGAGTCGGAGCAGAAAGGCCTGGTTGGTGGCGACCCCGACCACCAGCAGTTCGCGCAGGGCCCGCTGCATCCGGTGAATGGCCGACATCCGGTCGGCGCCGTGCACGATCAGCTTGGCCAGCAACGCATCGTAGTGCAGGCCGACGTCGCTGCCGGCTTCCACGCCGGAGTCCCAGCGAACCCCAGGCCCCGCCGGCACCCGGAGCACACTGATCCGGCCGGTTGAGGGAAGAAATCCGTTGGCGGGATCCTCACTGGTGATCCGGCACTCCAGGGCGTGCCCACGGGGCGCCAGGGGCCATTCGGACACCAGCATCGGCATGCCGCTGGCAATGCGGAGCTGCTCTCGCACCAGAGCAACGCTATACACCAACTCAGTAACGGGGTGCTCGACCTGGCGCCGGGTGTTCATCTCGAGAACGTAGAACGAGCCGTCGGCGG
>JANNSC010000373.1:0-3016 GCA_031402135.1 Gemmatimonadales bacterium
GTGCCGTTTACGCCGCTCATTTCGGTCGCAGCGTGCCTCTACCTGATGTATCAGCTTCCGGCGATTACCTGGAAGCGATTCGGGCTCTGGCTGGTGGCGGGGCTGGTGATTTACTTCCTGTACGGGCGGCGGCACAGCAGACTCGGGAAACAGCAGGAGGCATAGTCAGGGCCCAGCTTGCCGGCGCGCGATGGCGAGGGCACCTTCGGCGGGGTCGAGCGGTTGATCGCGAAAGGTGAGCCGGGGGTGACTCTCGAGCTGGGCGAGCAGCGGGGCTCGAAGCCCCCGCTCGGGGGCGAGGTTGCCTCCGCTGAGTGCGAACGGGATGGGAGTCTTTCCGGGAAATTCGGCCAGTAACGCCGTCACCATTGCGGTCAGATCAAGGACGGCCGCCTCGACGATCGAGGCAGCCACCGCGTCTCCGCCCGCCGCGCAGTCAAAGACCGCCGGAGCGAGCGCGGCGATCTCTCCCGGTTCGACGGCCATACTCCACCGCAGCAGCGCGTCGAAGTCCTTGGAGGGCCCCGCCGCCAGGATGGCCTCGGTCAGCGCGGTGGCCGGTCCGCGGGCGTCCCGGGCCTTTCCGACCGCTTGAAGCGCCCCGCGGGCAATAGCAAAACCACTCCCCTCGTCGCCCATTTGCCAGCCGTAGCCACCTCGGCGGTGCATCGTCCCGTCCTGGTTCCGGGCCACGGCGATGCTTCCGGTTCCCGATACGACGACGATGCCTGGCTCGCTTCCGAAGGCGGCCTCGAGGGCGATGTCCAAGTCTCCGGTGACCAGGGTTTTCGGGGCCAGCCGCTCCATGCGGAGCGATTCCCGAAGCTCGCTTCGCTCCGGCTCACGGCCGGCGCCGGCTGCGCCAACGACGAGGACATCGCCGTGGAGGAGCCCGGCGTCGGTAAGGGCCCGGCGGACCGCCATGGTAATGCGGCTGGCCGCCTGCAATGCGCGGCCGGGGCGGACAGCGCCGCCCGCTCCAGCGCTTCGGGCAATGATGGTGGTGCCATTGGAAACGAGCACGGTGGTTCTGGTGCCGCCAGCGTCGACGCCGATGAAAATGCTCACCGGGCCGCCCGAGAGGGCGCGGACCGCATGCTCAAGGCAACCCCAACCAGGAGCGTGATGGCGGTTCCCAGCGGCACATACCAGGGCCACGCCAGCCGGCCCAGCGGTTCCAACCCGCCGAGCCCGGACACGCCGCTGAGCCGCTCAGCAAACACCACGATGAGCATGAGCGGGATGGTCACCATCGTTGCGCCAATGACGTCGCGACCGGTGGCGCGGGGCCAGCGGCCGGCCAGGACGTAGGTGCCCAGCAATGCGCCGTAGGTCACCGATGCAATGGAGAGCGCCAGGACCACGACCGGGGTGTCGTTGCCGGTCGCCATCCAATGGAATCCCAGCGCGCCCAGCACCAGCCCGACGCCCCAGATCGCCGAGAAGACCCGGCCGACCTTGAGCAGGTGGCCGGGCTCACTTTTTCCGGTGATGGTCACGTAGAAGTCGTGGGTGAGCGAGGACGCCATCGCGTTAATGGCGGAACTGTGGGTGCTCATGGCAGCGGCGAGGATGCCGGCAATGACCAGACCGGCAAGACCGGAGGGGAGGTGGTCTATGATGAAGCGAGGAAACACCTGATCGCCGGGCAGGGTATCGGGGGCAAGTTGGGCTGCCCAGATGGCGATTCCGACCATGAGAAAGAGCGCGAACTGCAGGATGACCACCACGCCGGACCCGATCAGGGCCCGCTGGGCGTCTCTGAGGGAGCGGGTGGCGAGGAGCCGTTGCACGATGAGATGATCGGTTCCGTGGGAGGCGGCGGAGAGGAGGGCACCGCCGAGCAATCCGCCGAGCAGACTGTAGGTCGTGGTGAAATCGAAGACCGGGTTGAACACCCGGAGTTTGCCGGCGGCGGCCGCGGTGCTCAGCATGGCACCGAATCCGCCGGCCAGGCCGGAGGCGATGGCCAGTGCTCCTAACCCGCCCGCCACGTACACACAGAGCTGGATCACGTCGGCCCAGACCACCGCCTTGAGTCCACCCATGTAGGTATAGACCAGGGTGACGGCCCCCATGGCCACGATGGCGCCGGGCACAGTCCAGCCGGTGACCAGCGCCAGGGGAATGGCGCCGGCAAAGACCCGTACCGCGTCGCCCAGAAAACGAGTGACCAGGAAGCAGGAGGACAGCCAGCGCCGGGTGTGCACCCCGAACCGATGCTCCAGCCGGGTGTAGGCGGTTTCCTGCTGGCCGGTGAAATAGCCGGGCAACAGCCACCGGGCGACGAACAGCCGCCCGATCAAATAGCCGATGGGGAGCTGGAGGAAGGAGAGGTCGCCCCGGGCGCCGACGCCGGGAATTGAAATCACGGTGAGGGCAGAGGTTTCGGTGGCGACGACGGAGAGGAGCACCGCCCAGGCGGGGAGGTCCCGGGCTCCCAGGAAGTAGTCACCGGCGGTTTTCTGGGAGCGGGTTACCCAGAGCCCGACGCCCAGCGTCAGGATGAAATACACCACGACGACGGCGAGGTCGATCCCGTTCATGCCGACTCCCTAGCAACGAGGCCCGCGGGCGGAATCCCGGCGGGCCTCAAGACGACCATGGAGCGCGAAGTTTATGCGTTGAAGCTGCTGCCGCAGCCACAGCCGCCGGTGGCGTTGGGATTGGTAAAGGTGAATCCGGATCCCTGCATCGAGGAGGTGTAGTCCACCGTTACCCCATTGAGGTATTGCAGACTGAAACCGTCGACAAAGACGCGGACTCGGCTCATCTGGAGGATGTGGTCGTCCTCGAGGGGGCGCTCTTCGATGTTGAGGCTGTACTTGAAACCGGAACAGCCGCCGGGCAGGACGCTGACCCGGAGTCCGGCGACGTCGGGCTGGACCTTCTCGGCCTCCATGAATTTCAGCACCTCGTCCTCCGCCTGGGAGGTCAAGGTGACCTGGATGCCGCTCGGGCTGGTTTGCTGTTCGGTGGTGCTCATGCCTCTGCTCCTTTGGATCCTTTGCCCGCG
>JANNSC010000374.1:0-7494 GCA_031402135.1 Gemmatimonadales bacterium
GCGCAATCATCAACCGGGTCTCCGCAGCGCCGACCCGAACGCGGCCACCTTCCAGTGCTGCGGACTCCAGCGCCCGGACGACGGTTGTGCCCACAGCCCACAGCTTCCCACCAGCCGCCCTCGTCTGCGCAATGTCCGCCGACGCTGCGGCAGAGATTTCGTACCGCTCCGGATGCATCGGATGCTTGTCGATTTCCTCGGTCTCAACCGGGCGAAAAGTGCCCGGCCCCACCTCGAGGTCGATCCGGGCAATGGCTACGCCTTTGACGCGGAGCGCGCCGAGGATCTCGGCGGTGAAATGGAGCCCTGCAGTCGGCGCAGCAACACTTCCGGCCCGCTCGGCAAACACGGTCTGGTAACGATCATCGTCTCGGGGGGTCGGATCGCGGGTTATGTATGGCGGCAGCGGGAGCCGACCGTATCGGGCCATTGCCGTATCGGCAGTTCCGCCGATGAAACGGACCAGGCGATAGCCCTCCTCCAGAATTTCGAGGGTCTCGACCGCCATGTCATTGCCCAGCGCAATCTGTTTGCCGGGACGCAACGCGCTGCCGGGCGAGCCCATTGCCACCCAGGCGTCTTCGATGCCGGGATGGAGCAGGAGCACTTCGGCGGGAGCACCGGAGGGCCGCCGCCCGATGAGCCGGGCGTGCCGGACCTTGGTGGTGTTCAGGACGAGCAGATCGCCGGGGGGAATGAGATCAACCAGATCGGCGAAGCCTCGAGTCTCAAGCTGGTCGCCCCGCAGTACCAGCAACCGGCTGTCTCCCCGCTGCTCCGCCGGCGTTTGGGCAATAAGCTCGGGCGGAAGTTGGTAGTCGAAGTCAGAGGTGCAGTAGGAGCGGGACGCCTCAGCCATCGAAGAGCGCGGCCTGCCCTCCTGCCTGGGGGGGCGGTGTTTTTCCGAAGCGCTGGTACGCAAGGCTGGTGGCCATCCGGCCGCGCTGGGTGCGCTCCAGAAATCCCTGCTGCAGCAGATATGGCTCGTACACCTCTTCGAGCGTGCCGGGATCCTCGCCCACTGCAGCGGCAATGGTGCCAAGACCCACCGGGCCGCCCCCGAACTTCTCGATGATCGTGGTAAGGATCAGTGCGTCCATGTCGTCCAGGCCGAACTCATCAACGTTGAGCCGAGCCAGCGCGTCCTTGGCAACGGCCGCGGTCACCACGCCATCGGCCTTGACCTGGGCATAGTCCCGGACCCGGCGGAGCAGCCGGTTGGCAATCCGCGGAGTGCCCCGGCTCCGGCGGGCGATCTCTCCGGTGCCCTCGCTATCGACGGCGATATTCAATATTCCGGCCGAGCGGGTGACGATTCTGGCCAGTTCGTCAGGCGGATAGAAACTCAGCCGCTCGACGATCCCGAATCGGGCCCGCATCGGCGGCGTGAGCTGCCCGAACCGGGTGGTCGCCCCAACCAGGGTAAACCGCTCCACCGTCATCGGAATGGTCTGCGCATTGGGCCCGTCGGCAATCCGCACATCGACTCGGAAGTCTTCCATTGCCGGATAGAGAAATTCCTCCAGCTGGGGGCGGAGCCGATGGATTTCGTCGATGAACAAGATGTCGCCGGGGCCGAGTCCGGTCAGCAAGCCCACGAGATCACCGGGCTTTTCGAGGACCGGCCCCGATGAGGTGCGCAGCTGCACCCCCATCTCCTTGGCGAGGAGCGTGGCGAGGGTTGTCTTGCCGAGTCCTGGTGGGCCGAAAAAGAGGATGTGGTCGAGCGCTTCCCCCCGGCCCTTCGCCGCATCGATGGCAATTTGCAGCGACGCCTTGAGCTGCGCCTGCCCCACAAACTCGTCGAGCCGGGAGGGCCGGAGCGCCGCCTCGGCGCCGCCCTCTTCCGGCAGAGCAGCTGGGGTGGTGACTTCGATGCGGCTCAGAGTGCTCTCGCGTTCCAGCGAACCGGACGGGTACCGGGCGTCACTTCGTGCTTGGCGCGGCAGGATACACAACGGTCGTTGATCCGCTCGCTACCCTGGGCCACAAACTTCCGGTTGGTGGCCGCGCACCGGGTGCACTGCCACTCGGCCGTAACGTGTCGGGCGGTGGAGAGGGCTTTCATCCTCGTCCTCCTTTGGAGCTGTTGAGGTACTGGAGCGCGCGGCGGACCAGCACCGATACATCGTCGGTCCGGTCGGCGCTCAGAACCGCCCGGACGGCTTCATCGGCCAAGGCGGGGGCGTAACCCAGCGCACCGAGCGCCCGCGCCGCCTCGTCCGCCGGTCGCGCCGGGCCGGCGGCCTTTGTAAAGGCCAGATCGGCAAATCGGTCCGAGAGTTCCACGATCAACTTTTCGGCGCGCTTCTTCCCGATGCCTGCCACAGTACTCAGCGCCGCCACATCCTTCCCTTGAATGCTCCGGACCGCGCGTTCCGGTCCGAGAGTCGAAAGAATGGCGAGCGCCAGCCGCGGCCCCAGCCCGGTTGCACCGAGCAGCCGCTGAAAGATGCTGCGTTCCACGGTGGAATCGAAGCCGTACAGAGTCCAGGCGTCTTCCCGAATGACCAGCTCGGTCTGAAGCGAGCAACGGGCCCCCTGCGCCGGCAACCGTTCAAACACGCCGAGCGGGACTGCCACGGCGTATCCGATGCCCCCGTCGGTCTGAATCACCACACTCTCGGTTCGGCGTTCCGCCAACACACCCGACACGCTGGAAATCATCGGCCTGCCCCCAGGCGGGTGCCCACGATCAGGTGGGTCAACGCCACCGCCACCGCATCGGCGGCGTCGGCGGGGGTCGGTGCCGATTCAAGGCGGAGGAGCTTGGCGACCATGTATCCCACCTGGGGCTTGAGTGCGGCTCCCCGGCCCACCACTGACTTCTTGACCATGGCCGGTGAGTATTCGGCAATGGCGACGCCGGCCTGGGCGCCTGCCAGAAGGATCACCCCCCGGGCGTGCCCGAGAACGACCGTGGTCCGCACGTTGGTGGCGTAGAAGATGTCCTCCACCGCGAGCACATCGGGGCGATGCCGAGCCAGCAATTCCCGCAGTCCTTCGTGAATCACGGCGAGTCGGCCCGCCAGCGAGTCCCGCGGGCGGGTACGGAAGACGCCGCACTCCACCAATCGCATCGGGCGACCGGGCCCCGAGCTTCGCTCCACCACGCCGAAGCCGACCGTGGCGGTGCCCGGGTCGATGCCCAGCACCTTCATCGGCGGGATGCGATCAGGCTTCGGCCTCCGCCAGTGTGGCTGTGTCGATGTCGAAATTCGAGGAAACCTTGGAGACGTCGTCCAGATCCTCCAGCGCCTCCATCAGCCGGAGGAGCTTGGCGGCGTCGGCTCCCTCCACCTTCACGGTGTTCTTGGGCACCATGGTGAGCTCGCCGGACTCGAGGAGGTATCGTTTGGCCTTGAGCGAATCCTGGACCGCGTGGAAGTCGCCCACCGAGGTGGTCACCACGTATTGCTCGCCGTCCCGCACGAAATCTTCCGCTCCGCCGTCCAGCGCATCTTCCAGTGCCTGGTCCTCGGAAAAGCGGTTGGCGTCGAGGTAAATCTGGCCCTTGCGGTCAAACATCCAGGCGACCGAATTGGTGGCGCCCAGGTTTCCTGCGTTCCGGCTGAAGGCGTGGCGGACTTCGGCCACCGTCCGGTTCGGATTGTCGGTGGTGGCCTCGATGATGATGGCCGCACCGCCGGGCCCGTAGCCCTCGTAGACCACCTCTTCGTAGGTCTCGCCCTCGAGCTCTCCGGTGCCCTTCTTGATGGCGCGATCGATGTTGTCGTTGGGACAATTGACCGCTCGCGCCGCGTCGATAGCGGTGCGTAGCCGAGCATTCCCGCCCGGGTCACCCCCACCTGCCTTGGCGGCGACGATGATCTCCCGAACGCGCTTGGCCCACACCGCCGAACGCTTGTTGTCGGTGGCGGCCTTCTTGTGCTTGATCTGTTTCCATTTACTGTGGCCGGCCATGGCGTGCTCCCTTCTGCGCTCAACGCATAAACATAGCAATGGCAACGGGTTCCGGCAATTTGGACCGGGTTTACCCGCGCTGGGCGGCGGCGCGGGCTGCCCGGGTCAGAGTTTCGGCAGCTTCGGCTCCGAGGGCCTCCTTCGCCGGCACCACCAGCTGGTGGAGGACCGCAGCGGCTTGGCCGCGGGAGGGCTCCCCGAGCGATGCAAGTGCGGCAACCAATGCACGACGGAGCGTGCCGGGAAGGCTCATACTCGACAACCGTTTTTCCAGGGCCACCACTCGCCGTTTGACGGAGCGCTCCGGCTGGGGGGGAAGGAGCAGGAGGTCTTCCGCCAGGCGGAGGGTGAGCCAGAGGGCGAAGAGCCCTTCGCGGCGGGGCCCCCGCTGCGCCTCTCCCATCAGCTTGACGATGACAGCCCCGCTCGGAGTCAGCAGGCTCATCGGGGCAACTTGCGGAGGGCGTCGAGGACCTGGTCCGGCAGCACATCCTGCATGCAGCGATGATGGGTCAGCGGGCAGGCGGGGCCGCCGTGAGAACTGCAGGGCCGGCAGTTGAGCTCGCGCTGCAGCACCGAGGCCTTGGCGTGGTAGGGGAAAAAGCCGAACTGCTCGACGGTGGGCCCGAAGAGCGCCACCACCGGAGCACCGACCGCGGTCGCCAGGTGCATGAGGCCGGTATCACCGGAGACGAGGGCGCGCACCCGCTTGAGAATTGCCGCGGTGCCGGGAAGATCAAAGGCACCGGCCGAACTTCCGCTTCGATCACCGACCGCCGCCGCGACTCGTTCGGCCACCTCCCGATCGGCCGGGCCACCCACCAACACGACGTCGTTGCCCAGCTCCACCAGCCGTTGCGCCAGGGCGGTCCAATGATGTTCCGGCCACCGCTTGGTAAAATGGGCGGCGCCGGGAGCGAGCCCAATCAGTTGCCGGGAGACGCCGAGGTTTCGATCGGCCAGGAAATCCTGAGCCGACTGCAAGGTCGGGCGGGCCAGGAAACACTCCAGGGAGCCCTCGTCCGGCACCACGTCGAGGCCCCGTGCGGCGGCGAAGTAGCGCTCGGCCACCGGCCGGTGGTCCCGGGAGAGGTTCCGCTTGGTCCGGATCAGCACGCTCCGCGCGACGCGGTGCTTGGGATAGGTGGTCCACATTCCCTTGGTATGCCAGCGGAGTGCCCGGCTCCGCAAGCTGCCATGAAGGTCGAGCTGATGGGTGAAGTGCAGAGCGCGAAGCCGCTTGCCCAACTCCGCCAGCGGAGTGTCCGGTTCCCAGCCGATTACCTCGGAAATCCGGGGATTGTGGGCCAGGAGGGGGGCAAACGCCGCCTTGGTAAGCACGGTAATCCCCGCTTCGGGGTGCCGCTTGCGCAGCGCCCGAATCAGCGGCGTCATCAGGAGGATGTCGCCAATGGCACTGAAGCGAACCAACAGGATCTTGGGCGGCACGGCGGGAATGTAGCCGTCGCGTTAAGCTTCTAGCTATGGCGGAACGGACCGCGCGGCGTCTTCTGGAGGTGGCTCAACCCTACCGGGGACTCTTCCTCCTCGGTTTTGTCGCCACGCTGGTCGCTTCGCTGCTCGACACCTTCACGCTGGTCATCCTGGTCCCGCTGCTGAAGGCGCTGTTTGGTACCGCCGGTGAGCTGGCGGGGCAAGGCACCATCCTGGAAACCATCACCGAGCGAGTTCTTGGGCCGATGATTGCCGGCCTGGTACCCCGGGCTGCGGCGGCTCGGCTGGTGGTCGTGCTCCTGCTGGTGCTGCTGATCAAGAACCTCACCCAGTATGCGTCCAACCAGCTCTCGGTGGCGGTCCAGGAGGGCCTGGTGCGCGACCTCCGGATTCGGTTGTACCGGCATCTGCTTACCCTCGATCTCAATTTCTTCCAGCGCACCCGGGCCGGTCAGCTCATTTCCGGCGTGATGGTGGACGCCGACCGCACCAAGCAGGCGGTTACCGCCTCGCTGGCTGCCCTGTTTCAAAACGTCGTGCTGATCGGGAGCGCCCTGATATTCCTGGCGACGATTTCGCTCCGCCTTACCGCCCTGACGCTGGCCACCGCGCCGCTGCTGGTGATTGGCATGCGGGCGCTGGTTGGCCGGCTGCGGCGGCACTCCCGACTCTGGCAACAGGAGCAGGGAGAGCTCACCGCCACGGTCGCCGAGCGGCTCGGCGCGATGAAGCTGATCCGGGCCTACGGTGGTGAGGCGGTGGAAGGACAGTTCTTTGCCGACCAGGCGAGCCGCTACCGGAAGCGGGTCCAGCGCACCCAGCGCTACTCCTCCATGACCAGCCCGGTCAGCGAAGTCTTTGGTGGATTGGTGCTGATTCTGATCATCTGGGCGGCGGCAAACCCGGCCCTGAGCGGCGTGGCGCTCCGCCCCGAGGTGACGATCGTGTTTCTGGTGGCCGCGCTCAAGATCATGTCTCCGATCAAGTCCATTGCCCAGTTTCCCGCAGCGTGGGCCATTGCCATGACCAGCGCCGAACGGGTGTTCGGGCTGTTGGACGAACCGTCCGCTGAAGGCGACCGGCCCGATGCCGGTCCGGCCCGATTCGAACGGGAGTTGGTGTTCGATCGGGTGACCTTTTCCTACCCGGGAGGGAGCCCGGTTCTTTCCGAGGTGTCCTTCACGGTGCCGAGGGGAAGTGTGGTTGCCATCGTGGGACCGTCCGGTGCGGGCAAGACCACGCTGCTCGATCTGGTCCCCCGCTTTCACGATCCGGTGTCCGGAGAGGTGCGCCTCGACGGCGTTGCCCTGCAGCATTTCCAGCGGCGGTCGCTTCGGGAGCTGCTTGGGGTGGTGAGCCAGGACACCGTGCTGCTCAACGACACCGTTGCCGCCAATATCGGGTATGGCCGGCCCGGTGCCCCGCGCGGAGCGGTGGAGGCGGCAGCCCGGGCCGCCAATGCCCACGAATTCATTGGGCAGCTTCCAGCGGGTTATGACACCCTCCTCGGTGAGCGGGGCACCCGGCTTTCCGGCGGGCAGCGGCAGCGGATAGCCATTGCCCGGGCCCTGCTCCGCGACCCGCCGATTTTGCTGCTGGACGAGGCGACCAGTGCACTCGACACCGAATCAGAACGGCTGGTGCAGGACGCCATCGACCGCCTGATGCGGGACCGGACGGTACTGGTGGTGGCCCACCGGCTGGCCACCGTGCTCGACGCCGATCAAATCCTCGTGCTGGATGGCGGGCGGGTGGTGGAGCGGGGGACTCACCAGGCGTTGCTGGCCGAGAATGGCCTGTACCGGCGGCTGTACGATCTGCAGTTTCGGGGCGCGGAGGCACTGGCATGAGTAACCCTTCGGTGCTGTTGGTCGCCGAATTCGACGACGCCCAACACGCCCATGCCGCTCAGCGCTGTCGCGCCCTGGAGCGGCTCGGTTGCCGGGTCGATGCTTTCGACCTGCTGAAACGGCCCGGCCTGCTCGGCCGGCTGACCGGCAGCGATCTCCGGTCCCGCCTGCGCAAAGCCGTCGAGACCGCCGAGGCGTCGGTCGTGCTGGTGATCGGCGGCCACGAAATCGGTCCGGAGATGGTCACCCATCTGCGCCAGGCCAC
>JANNSC010000375.1:0-9106 GCA_031402135.1 Gemmatimonadales bacterium
GACCGACGCCAGGCCCGCTGCGCCGCCTCCCGGAAGGGTCGGCGCAAACAGCGAAGTGCCGTCCTCCCGGAGCAGAAACTCCGACCGCGGCCCAGCGACTTCGACCGCAGTCAGCCCGTCGCGCCCGGGGTGCAGCCCGAAGACCGCAAGCACCGAGAGAGAACGCCCCTGTGGGAGGGCAAACCAGCCGTCCAACGGTTCTGCCGGGGCAGACTCGGCTGGAACGCCCCACACCCGCAGTGGCGGTAATTGAAGGTATCGGGACGGCCCGGTGGTGAAAATCACCGTGCCAACGCCGTTGGTTGGGCTGAGGACGCGGTCCAGCAACTGATCGCTCACCACGAGGTGTTGCTCGCCATCGAGCCAGTAGAGGTAGGCGGCGTGCACCAGGCCGACCAGCGCACTGATCGATTGGCCGAGTCCGCCGTCGGGGCGCAGCTCCCGGAGCAGCTCCGCCACTGCTTCGACCAGGAGAAACCCATCGCGATGCCGGGGATCCCGACCGGCTGCCGCAATCCCATCCCGCAGGATGGGGAAGCGCTCGGCCGCCAGCGGCCCGAACACCAGGTCGAAGGGCGTCGGTCGGGGGGTGACGGTCACACCTCCCTCGGGAGAAACCGATCCAGAGCTTCGGTGAACCGATCCGGGGATTCCAGGTAGGGCACGTGCCCGCACTGGGGGATTCGCACCAGCTGGGCCCGGAGCAGGCCGGCAAGCACAACGGCGGTTTCGATCGGAATCGGATCATCCTCGCCATGCACCACCAGGGCCGGCACCCGAAGAGCGCCAAGGCGCGGCCGCAGGTCGAAATCACCGAGGCTCTCCCACACCGCCTGCTGGGTGCGTCCGGTGATCCGGAACGGAGTGAGATCCCGGGCCCGCCGCCAATCGTGGAAGTATCCGGCCACTGAAAACTCGAACATGCGACGGCGATAGTCTCCGATGTCGCGCTCGCGGAGCCCGCCATCCTGGACCGCGCGCCTTGCCGCCTGAACCTCCACCGCCGCGGTGCGAGCGGCAAGCCGGGACTCGAAGTCGGCTCGGGCCGCGCGCCAAACCGGCGCCGGTGACACCAGCGCCAGGCTTCCCACCCGATCGGGATGCTCCAGCGCATACAGAACCCCAAGCAGGGCACCCCACGAATAACCGGCGATCGACAGCAGATTCTGACCCCAGAGCACCCGCAACGCCTCGAGGTCCGCGACCTGCTCGCGCCAGCCGACCGGCACGCCGGCAGGCACCGGCGAACGACCCCCGCCCCGCTGATCGTAATACACCAAGGTCCGGCGGAAGGCGAGCCGGTCGAAGCCCGGCAGCAGGTAATCGTGGTGGGCGCCCGGGCCGCCATGGAGGACCACCGTCAGGGGGCCGGCGCCCACCCTGCGTTCGAACAGCGTGACCGTGCCGACCTGGCGCTGAAAGGTTTCCTCACGCAAGGGAGGCCTGCAACGCGGCGACGGTGTTGGCGTGGATGGTGACGACGTCTTCCAGATCCCTGGCGTATCCGCCACCCAGGACCATTGCCACCGGCACTCGGCGGCGGCAGGCGGAAAAAACCATCGCGTCACGTCGGGCCAGGCCCTCGATGGTCAACGCCAGGCGACCGAGCCGGTCTCCAGCATAGGGATCCGCCCCGGCAACGTAGATCACCAGATCGGGGCGGGCCTGGTCCAGCACCCCCTCGAGGTGCCGACCGAGGAGCCCGAGAAAAGTGGCGTCGTCGCATCCGTCCTCGAGCTCCACATCGAGCCGGCTGGGCTCCTTTCGAAAGGGATAATTCCGGGCTCCATGCATCGAGAATGTGAAAACATCCGGATCGCCGGCAAAGATGGCCGCGGTACCATTTCCCTGATGTACGTCCAGATCGACGATGGCCGCGCGGGTGATTTTCCCCTCGCGCTGCAGCACCCGGATTGCCACCGCGACGTCATTGAAGACGCAAAAGCCTTCGCCATGATCGGGAAAGGCGTGATGGGTACCGCCGGCCAGGTTGATCCCGGCACCGGTGTCCAGTGCGTCCCGGGCGGCCTCGATCGAGCCCTGTACGGTGCGACGACTCCGTTCCGGAAGCGCAGGGCTCCAGGGAAAGCCGAGGCGACGCAGTTCGGCCGGGGAGAGGTTGTCCCCCACGACCGCCTCGACATAGGCGCGATCGTGCACCAGCGTCAGTGCCTCCGTTGAGACTGGCTCCGGTTCCAGCAACGATTCGGCCGGCAGCAAGCCTCGCGCGATGACCCCGGCGCGAATCATCGAATACTTGGCCATCGGAAACCGGTGGCTCTCGGGGAGAGGGAGCGCCCAACGGGCACTGGTCCATGCGCGCATGACCAATGACCCGTGCTCAGTTGCTGGTGGTTGGCTGGAGTCCGGTTGGCCTCGCTTGCCTCACAACAACACCGCTAACGCATCGGCCACCTTTTTCACCTCGGCCACCTCCGCTGGGACAAATGGATCGGGCACATCGGAGTCTACGTCGATTTGACCGAGGATGGTCTCGCCGCGGCGGATCAGCACCACCAGTTCCGAGCGAGTGAACGTATTGCAGGCGATGTAGTTCCCGATGGCAGCGACGTCGCCGATGTTCTGGTCCTTACCGGTCGTCACCGCAGTGCCGCAGACCCCCTTGCCAACCGGAATGCGGGTGTGTTCGGTGGGCCGACCGGCGTATGCCTCGAGCACCAGGTCATTCTGGTGCAACATGTAGAGATACACCGAGGTGTAGGGAGGCCCCGCGGCGTGAATCCGATTCGCTGCAAGGCGGAGCAATTCTTCGCTGGGCACCTGTCGCGTGAAGGCGCCCCGCAGCGCGGCGACGATGCGGGTGGCATCCAGCACCGATCCGGGGGTCATGAGCCGCGCCGCCCCGGCAGCACCAACCCTGCGGCACCGGCCCCAGGCCGGCGACGAACAGCCTTTGGCATTGATTCCCCCATCCCCTCGATCGGACCCCGGCACCGACCGATCTTCCGGTCGAATTGCCCAGTACCAAAATTAACCCTATCTTGCGCCTTCTCTCGCCCCGCCAAATGAGCCGACATGCCAAGCCCCTATCCAGTCGCGTCCCTGCTTGGCAGCCTGCTTTTCCTGATGCGCCATGAACCACACGCAACGGAACACCATGTCGCCCTGCTTGGGGCACTCCGCGCCGTGCGGGACGGCCGCAGGCTGACCCTGAAGGCCGAGGCGGAGGGGCTCCGCATAAACGACCAGACGGCCGCGCTCGATTCCCCGGGGACTGCGCTGGTCAGCGAACAGATGCTGCTGCACGGGATCGGCACACTGGAACTTTCGGCGGAGTTGGCGGAGGCGGACCTGCTCCGCCTCATGGGGGTGCTCGCCGCTTTCCCGGGAACCTACGCCACCTTTGCCGATGTCCAGGACGCTCTCGGTGGCACTGCCTCACGGATCGGGCTGATCGGCACCACCAGCGACTTCGAAGTGTTCAAGCCAATGCCCTGGCGGCCGCGTTCGCCGCTCGAGGCCCACGGCGCCCTGGAGGGAGCGGGCCCCGACCTGCTGGATATCCTGCGGGACCACGCCGACGCATTCGAGCGCTCCCAGGAGGTCTCACTCGAGTCGGTCGCCGAAGATGCCGACACCGACGCCCTCGTTTCCGGCGGCACCACCGCCGCCCCACGTCCTGAGCTCGATCAGCTGGTGCACCGGGGACGGGCGGCGATCGATCGATCCGATTGGAATGGGCTGCTGGATGTGGCCCTCGAAATACTCGAAGCGGAGAGCCAATCGCCGTCGGATCTGACCGGGATTACCTACCGCATTGAGCTCCGCCGCCTCCTGGCCCGCAAACAACTGGTCATGATTGCCGGATTTACCCACACCGAACGGAGGCAGGAAGCGATCACCGTGCTGCGCCGGTTCGGCGCCGAGTCCACCGAAATCCTGATGACGATGCTGGTTGAAGCCGACACCATTTCGGAGCGGCGGGCCTACTACTCCGCCATCACCCAAATCAGCCACGGCACCGAAGCGGTCGTTTTCCACCTCTCCCACCCCCAATGGTTCGTGGTGCGTAACGCGGCCGATCTCTGCGGCGAAATGAGGCTTGCCGGAGCGGTCCCCGACCTGGTACGGCAATGCCACCACGAGGATGAGCGGGTGCGCAAAGCCGTTGCCGAAGCGCTGGGGCGGATCGGAACGCCGGCGGCCCTGGACGGACTTCGCAAGGTGCTGCTGGACCCGGCCGCTGCCGTGCGGGTCAAGGCCCTCGCGCATCTGAGTGGACCGCAAGCCCGCGGGATGGCCGGGGCAATCGGGAACCTGCTCGAACGGGAAGAGGGGGAGGAGGTGCGACAGGAGGGGCTGCTCGCCCTCGGACGGATCGCGACGCCTGAAGCAGTGGCTCTGCTGGGTGAGTGGGCCGCGCCGGGCGGAAAACTGCTGGGCCGGAGACCGCTGGCCATCCGGCTTGCCGCGGTGCGCGGGTTGGTCCTGGCCGGACCCGCAGCGCTGAATGTCCTCGCCACCTTGCAGCGCGACGAATTGCCGGAGCTGCGCCAGGTGGCAACCCGGGCGATCAACGCGCTCAAACCGTAATCAGCGCGGCACCAGATCGGTGGACGGTGTGATGCGCCGAGCGAAGCCAGCGAGCAGTTGGGCAGCCCGGTCCAGATCAGCCAGGGCCACCAGCTCGTTGGGGCTGTGCATGTATCGAATCGGAACCGAAACGAGTCCGGTGGCCACGCCGCGATGGGTCGTGGCAATTGCGTCGGCATCGGTGCCGGTGTCGCGGGGCGCTGCCTGGAGCAGGTAGGGAATTCCCTCGGCTTCGGCCGCCTCCACCAGCAGCTCGAATACTCGAGGATTGACTGCCGCTCCGCGGCTCAGCACAACACCGGTGCCGAGTGGCACGTCACCATGTTTCTTCTTCTCCACTCCCGGCGTGTCGGTGGCGTGGGTCACATCCACCACGATCGCGGCGAGCGGCATCAAGCCGGTGGCCGAGGAACGGGCGCCCCCGCCGCTGTAGGCAATTTCCTCCTGTGCCGTGGCAACGGCGGTGACCGGTACACCAGGGCGATCGCCAGCCAATCGCCGGAGTGCTTCGAGCACCACGAATGCGCCGATTCGGTTGTCGAGGCTGCGGCTCACCAGCCGTCCGTTGGGGAGCTCCATGATCGCACCGGCCAACACACCGGCGTCGCCCACCCTGACCCGTTCCAGCGCTTCGGCCTTACTGGCGGCCCCAATGTCGATCCAGAGGTCGCTGATTTTGGAGACTTTTTCCCGTTCTTCCTTGTCCAGCAGGTGCACCGCGGGCTTGCCGATCACTCCCGGCACCGGGCCGCCCCGTGCCAGGAGGGACACCCGTTGCCCCACAAATACCTGGGGGTCCCAACCTCCGATCGGCTCGAACCAGAGGAACCCCTGATCGTCTATGTGCACCACCATCAGACCGATTTCGTCCACATGACCGGCGAACATGATCGGCGCGGCCCCATCAGCCCCGGCCCGCAGGGTCGCGAAAGAGTTTCCAGTGACATCCGCTCGGACCTCATCCGCAAAGCGTTCGGCTTCGGTGCGCCAGCGGCGGGCCGGACCGACTTCGAACCCCGAGGGGCCCGGGGAATCGAGCAGTGCAACAAGGAAGGCGCGGGAAGTGTCGGAAAGCATCGGGCGGTCTCGATCCGGTTGAAAAGGGGAACCCAGCGTCATAACATGGCAGTAGTGAATCGACTCGCCAACCCCGGGGGGACGCTCCCACCGCCCCGGACCCGGAATCAGGGAAGGGTTACATGACAGGCAGAGCAGCGAAACGGTTGTGCGTGGTGGTCGCTGGGCTTGCTGGCGCCGGGTGTGGCAGCGGCGGCACTGATCCCGGCGGCCAGGGCACCGCGGTGATGGCCAAAGCCAACCCGAGCGGCGACGGGCAATCGGGCACCATCGACGAGGTGCTGCCGGCGCCGCTCCGGGTTCAGATCACCGACGGTGGTTCTCCCGTCGCCGGCCGGACCGTCGCGTGGCAGATCCAGGCCCCCGGCGCCAGTGTGAGCCCCGCGACGACCCAAACCGGCGCCGATGGCATCGCGATGACGACCGTCACCCTCCCGCCTTTCGGGGGCAACAACGTCGTCACCGCCATATCCACCGGTGTCAACGGCTCACCCCAATCCTTCGTGGCAACCTCCACCGGGGCCGGCACGGCGGTTACAGTCCTGGTGATCAACGACGGGTTCCTGCCCTCGGCGTTCGAGTTGAAAGCCGGCGGAATCGTGACATTTACATGGGCCACCGCATCGTTGCGACACAACGTGACCCCGGTCGCTCCGGCCAACCTCCCCGCCTCGCCTGGCCTGCCGGGCACCCGCGACGCGCCGTTCACCTTCGATGCCGTATTCCTCGCGACCGGCACCTTCCGATTCTTCTGCGAGGTGCACGGAAGTGCCAATTCCGGCATGCGTGGAACCATCACGGTGATTCCATGAATCGGTCGACGGTGGGTTTGCTCGCGCTGGGTGTGCTGGCCGTGCCCGGGGCCCCCGCGCTGGCGCTCGCCCAGGGAGGGGATGACTGTTTCCCTGGCAAGACCTCGAACGAGGCCCGCACCATGGCAATTTTCGGGGTCCCGCTCGCCTTCGGCGCCGCCAGCGCACCCACGCGCCCGCTCCGAGGTGGCCTCGAAGTTGGATTCGATGTGACCTATCTGCCCGGCGTGGACCGGGTCACCGCGACCCCGACGGTGTGCCGTCCTGGCAAAGGGCCCGAAAACACCGACCTGCTGTTCGCCGCGCCGAGGCCTCGAGCCCGATTTTTCTTGCCGGCGGGATTTTCCTTCGAAGTCAGCTGGATTCCACCGGTGCGGATGTCGCAGGTGCGGGCAAACCTTTTCGGAGCGGCCCTCACCAATTCAATGGCGCTTGATCGCCGGGGCGCAGTACTCAGTCTACGCGCCCATGCGTCACTGGGGACGATCAAGGCCCCGATCACCTGCAACGACGAGGCCCTGCAGGACGCGACCAGCACCTGCTTCCAAGGCACCCGCTCCAATGATTCGTTCCAGCCCAATATTTTCGGAGTCGAAGCTGCGGTGGGCTGGGCCCTGGGAAGCACACTACGCCCCTACCTGGGCGTAGGCTACAATCATCTCGCCCCCCGCTTCCAAGTGAACTTCACCGATCAATTCGGAGTGCTGGATCGCCGGAAAGTGGCGGTGGATCTGAGCCGGGGGGTTCTTTTTGCCGGGGCGACATGGCGTGCCACGCCTGCGCTCTCGCTCACCGGAGAGGTGTACTCGGCCCCTACCGACGCCGTTACCGCGAGGGTGGCTGCTCGGGTACGGCTTGGACGGTCCAGTCCCCTCGCCGCCGTCCCGGCACCACCCGCCAATTCGGCGCCAGCTCCAGGAGCCACCCCGGACCGGTAAGCCGACGTCCGATGATGTCGGCAGGCGCCGGCACCGTCGCACGGGTAAAATCGGGGCTGATCAGCCCCCCCGAGGCATCGCACTGCAGCACCCCCCATCGATCCGACAACCGCAGCGATCCATACACCGAACCGAGCGAGTCGATCGCCTCGACGTTGTTTGGATCGAAAGTGAACTTCATCTCTGCCAGCGGGAGCTCGAATCGCGGCCCAGTCCGAAAGCGGCGCTGCAATTTTGCCAGGTGCCCTGCCAGACGGGCCGAGCGCAAGATTTCCTCTCGGCGAACCGCGGCGGAGCCATAGGCCCGGGCCCGGATTTCCGCCGTTCCTCCTCCGGCTCGCCGCCCGATGGCCTGGGCGAGCCGATAGGCCATATCGTCATGGCGGGTTAGGTTTACCCGCCAACCGGAAACCAGTGCGTCGAGGAAATATCCGTACGCCGGTCCGGTTTGGTAGGCAAAGCTGCGTTCGAATCGTCCGGCGGAGTCCAGCGATGCCAGCCGGCGCAACACCAGGGGCAGCCGATCGGGGAGCGCCGGCGCCGCTACCGCGGTTCCCGTGAAGGCTGCCAAGCCCTCATTCATTTCCAGGGCCCGTTCCGCCGAATCCGCCCCGGGAAAGAGCCGACGCCGGGCCCGGCGGAATTCGATCGCGTCCTGCAGCGCGACAAGTTGCCTGGGCCCCTCCCGCTCGGCCGCGCGCAACAGCGCCCGCGCCTCCAGCCGGAGCCAGACTCTCCCGTTCACCGAGGCGAGGTGTTCATTGCGCGGCCCGGTCAGCGGAAAGCCAAGGCTATCCTGAATCCGGTGCCAGAGTTCATGCGCCAGCAGCACCGACCGCTCCAGCGAATCGTCGGGGAGGGGCCAGAGCACCATGGTCCAATGGCGGCCGGCCCAGAAGAATGCGGTGTTCGCGGCGTTTTCGTTGGAGGGCAGGATGCCTCGGTACAGCGCGCCGTCGCGAATCAAGCGCCCTTCCGGGTCGGCCACTTCAGCAACGATCTCCCTCGAGGTGGGGTCAACGAACAGCAATGGCCCGGCAAGCGATCGGCCCCACAGTTGCCCAGCGTCCCGGGCGGCCAGGGCGGTCACTTCGGTGAAGTAGCGGCGGGCGAGCGTCGTATCAATCGGCCCAGCTGTGCCCTGGGCCACTGGCGCTGGCGGGGGCGTCGAAGAAAGTACAATGGCCATCAGAAAGGCCAACGATATGCGGGCGATCATCGTGTGAAAGATTCCCGAAGCGGTGATTCGGTCGCGGCAGCAATGGCCGGAAACCCTGTCAACGCGCCGCACGATGACGCCCGGCCGTGGCCCGATCGACCCGCCGCCATCACGATGGGCCCGGCTCCCCTCCCGGTCCCCCCAGACCGGCGCGCTCCCGCAGCCGCGTCCGCTGGCCGGGTGTCACCATATCCTGGGCAATGACCCGGCGAGCCAGCTGGGCCACGAAGCCATACCCGCGGCCATCGGTTTCCAGCCAGCGCTGCCACTCCAGCTCATCGAGGGCGGCCTGCAACTGACTCACACCCAGCCCGGTGGCCCGCGTAAGCAGAGATTCCCCGGCCGGGCCGTCCAGCACTGCCGCAGCAGTCAGGACTTGCTGGGCGTCGTGGGAAAGCCGCCGGAAACCGATGCGGAGCGCCGCCACGATTGTTTCGGGAAGATCGCCGGGCATCGTCTGGGTCAGGGTGTGCAGCGGGACCGGCCACGCCGCTGGTTCCTGCCGC
>JANNSC010000376.1:0-8006 GCA_031402135.1 Gemmatimonadales bacterium
TCTCGGCGACGATCGGCGCCGGCTCCGGATCGAACTGGGCGATTACTTCCGCACCGGGCCCGCTGCCGTGTTCGAAAGCGATCAATGATGCGTAGTCTCCACCCAGGAGACCGTCCACGGTTCCCAGCCCCGCTTCGAGAATTGGGGCGTCGGAACTCAGCAGGATGCCGATCATTCGCTCCGCCGTCGGGCCCAGCGCTTCCGCATCGCTATCCAGCTGGAATTCACTGGCCCCGCTCGGCCGCAGCTCCTCGGCATCCAGCGTGGCAATTTGGTCAAACGATTGAGGGTCTTCCGTTACCGGCGGCAGCACCGCTTCAGAGCCGATCACCGGCGCTGCGTTCACCACCACCTCGACCACCGCATCGACCACAACCGGGGGCTCTGGCGCCCAGGTCGACACCGGAGGCTCCACCGCCTCGGGCTGGGCCACCGGTACCTCGGCGTTGGGACGATCCACCTGGGCGGCGAGCAACTCGGCGACCCGATCGAGCTGGCCCCGCGCCTCTTCGTTGTTCCGATCGACCTCAAGCAGCATCGAAAGTCGTTGCATCGCTTCAGGAAGCCGACCCGCCCGCTCGGAGAGTTCCGCCAGTCCCTTGAGCGCAATGACGTTTTCGCGATCCAGCTCCAGGACCCTCTGAAACGCTGCTTCGGCATCGCCGTTCGCCTGGCCATCGAAGTGACACCGGCCCCGGACGATGTGCGCCGGGACGTAGTTTGGATGCTGGGCCAGGCCGAGTTCGAGAACCTCGAGGGCCCGACCGATGTCGCCGCCCTTCCGGTACGCCTCCGCCAGCGTGGCGAAGGTGAGTCCCAGGGGATTCTCCTGCCAGCGGCGCTCGAGTTTTTCGATTTCGGTCTGAGTAGCCATTTCCCGCCCTGTCTGCTGGGTCCGCATGCCGTGAGAGGAAACTCCTCTCCCCCCGGAGCCTTGGAAAGGTTGCCCGGGAAGCAGCGGATTGCCATGCTTGAGATGCCTTGCCCGGTTCGTTAAGTTTTACCGCTTCATACCCTTAGCCCGCCCAGACTGGTTCTCTCTCATGATGCAATTTTTTCGCAACGCCGCCAAGCCAATCATCCTGGTGACGACGATTGCATTCTTCGTCTGGCTGGTCTACGACCTGAGTGGTCTCGGCACTGGAAGTGGACTCCTCACAACGACTTCCGTCGGCAAGGTGAACGGGGTCACGGTGCAGTCCAGGGCCTTCCAGGAGGCCGTCCAGCAGGCCACCGACAACCGACAACGCCAAACTGGTACCTCGCTCTCTCTGGAGGAGGTGGCCCAGGTCCGCGACCAGGTCTGGGAGCAGTTCATTCAGGATATCATTTTCCGTGCCGAGTATGCCAAGCATGGCATTCAGGTCACCACCGCGGAAGTGACCGAAGCGATCCGATCATCCCCCCTCCGGGAAGTCGCCGAAAACCCCGACTTCCAGACCGACTCGCGGTTCGACCTCTCGAAGTATCAGCGCTGGCTCACCTCCACTGCGGGGCAGTCGGCGGTGCCCTACCTGGAGCAGCGCTATCGCGATGAATTGCTGCGTGGAAAACTCCTCCGAGGCGTCATCAGCGACGTGATCATCTCCGACGCCGCGCTCTGGGAACGCTTTCGGGACCAGAAGGAAATGGTCAAGGTCGGTGCCCTCATCGTCGATCCTGGTACCGCCATCCTCGATCCGGCGGTCACCCTCACCCCAGCGGAAATTGACGCCTACTACCGCGACCACCGGGACAGTTTCAAGCTGCCCAGAGCGGCCTTCCTCAGCTATATCAGCGTGCCCCGCCTCCCCGATGCCACCGATACCGCTGCGGCAATCGCGCGGGTCAGTGCCCTCCGCAATGAAATCCGGAACGGCGCCCCGTTTGCCGAGGTGGCTCGCCGAGAATCCGCCGATACCGTTTCCGGCAGGGCCGGTGGCGACCTCGGGGAAATGCGCCGGTCCGGCGTAGACCCGGTATTCGGGGCAGCGGCAATGAGCCTTCCCCTCAAGACGCTATCAGAGCCCGTGATCAGTTCGTTTGGCGTCCATCTGATCGAAGTGGAGAGTCGCAAGGCCGACACCTTCAAAGGCCGCCACATCCTGGTGCCCATCGAGGTCACCGGTGCCCACCGGACCGCGCTCGACCGCCGGGCCGATTCGCTCGAGCAGATCGCCGCCGAGCGCCTGGAGCCGTCGGCGCTCGACACCGCTGCCGCCGCGCTCAAGCTCCAGCTGCGGAAGGCCGGCCCCCTTGCCGAGGGCAGTCGCCTGAGCACCCCCGATGCCGGTGCGATTCCCGACGTCAGCGTCTGGGCTTTCCAGGCCAAGCCCGGGGAGGAAAGCGCGGTCATCGAAGCCCAACAGAGCTACGTGGTGTTCCGCCTCGACAGCATGCAGGCCGAAGGCGTTCCGCCGCTCAGCGCCATCCGGGCGGTGGTGGAATCCAGGGTCCGGGACGTGAAGAAACGCGCTGCCGCACGGGATCTTGCCGTCGGTCTTGCTGCCCAAGGCTCGCCCCTCAAGCGTCTCGCCACCGGCACCGGGCTGTCCTACCAGGAACTCGGACCGTTTGCCCGGCTCAGCTCGCCGCTCAGCGAGTCCACCCTCATTGGCGCGGCGTTCGCTGCCGGCAGCGGACAGGTGAGCGGTCCTGCCCCGTCGGAGGCCGGCGTCTACATCTTCGAGTCGTTGAGCCGCACCCCGGCCGACTCCACCGAATTTGCCGCGGCGTTGCCGCAGCTGCGGGCCGAAGCGCTGCAGGCCGCCCGCTCCGCGCGGGTGCGGGCGTACGTTTCCGCGCTCCGGAGCAGCGCCAAGATCGATGACCGTCGGTCCGATATCTACAAGACCAACGCGCAGGTCGCCGCTTTGCAGCCCGCCACGCCGCCCCCCAGCTACTGAACCACGGCGGAGCTCCGCCCCAACACAACAACGGTCCGGCTCATCGCCGGACCGCCTTCCTGGTGAGTCACTGCAGAGCTGGGAACCAGCACCAGGCCGCTCCTACTGCGACAGCCGCTTCGGCTCTCCGCTGGTCGGCGCCGATTGCGGCGGGGCATCGAGGTGACGCGGTGGGGCCGCGCTGCGATCCTCCGGCAGCTGCGTCACGGCGTCACTCGCCTCCGAGATGCTCCGCTTGAACTCCCGAATCCCTTTTCCCATTGAGGCGCCGATTTCGGGGAGGCGCTTTGCTCCAAACACCAGCAACACCACCACCAGCAGGATCATGATTTCGCTGAAACCGAGATTGCCCATTATTACCCCCGCGCGCTTCGCTAGAAGAGCGACTTGGCCACCAGGTACGCCAGCGCAACGCCAATGAGACTCATGAGGGACAGTTCCAGCCCCACCGGACCGATGGTGAAGTGTACTACCAGCAGATTGATCGGAACAGGCCCGAACTCCGGGGCCACCGAATAGGTGAAAAAATCCTTGGTCGGGCTGGTCGGCAGCACCGCCTTCAGAAACGCATTCAGAAATCCGCCCACCAGAAACCCGCTGAGCAAAACTCCCAGATAGAATCGGGGACGTCGAGGACCCTGAGCCATCAGCGCCGCCTGTCGAGAACGTAGGTCAGGCTGGCGCGCAACATTTCGCGCGCCGGGGAAGGATGAATACTGTCGAGCGCCGCATCCGCCTGGGCGCAGAGCCCTTGGGCCCGGTCCCGGGCGTACAGCAGCCCGCCCCGCGACGCAACGGCTTCCACCACCCGTGCAATTCCGGCATCGTCCGGCTCGGGGTTGGCCATCAACGCCTCGACCTCGGCTCGTTCCGGCACCGACATGCGCGGCAACGCGTGAATCAGCGGCAGAGTGACTTTGTGCTCTCGAAGGTCCAGTCCCACCGGCTTGCCGGTATCGGCTTCGTCGCCGGTGAAATCCAGCAGGTCGTCCACGATCTGAAACGCCATGCCCAGGCATTCCCCGAATCGTCGCATCCCGTCCCGTTCGGTCGGTGCGCCCCGGAGGGCGCCCACCTCGCAGGCGCCCGACATGAGCGAGGCGGTCTTGGCCCGGATCAGCAGGTCGTAGTCGCCCTCGGAAAAGGCCAGCGGGTCATGCGCCAGCAGTTGGCGCATTTCACCGATGGTCATCTCGTTGGTAACCCGCGACAGCACCCGCAGCGGCTCCAGGTCGCCCAGCCGGACCAGCTCGATCACCGCCCGGGAATAGAGATAATCTCCCATGATCACGGCAACCTGGTGACTGAACAACGCGTTGATGGTCGGCATCCCCCGCCGCAGCACCGAATGATCCACCGCGTCGTCGTGGACCAGCGTCGCCACGTGAATCAGCTCCACCACCGCTGCCAACGAGACCGCCCGCTGATCGGTGGCCGGCGCCGTCGCCGCCTCGGCCAGCAGCAGCAGCGTCGGGCGGAACATCTTGCCCTGCATCTGGGTCAGGTGCGAATTGACCTGCGCAATGAGCGGAAAATCCGCCTCGATCAGGCGGCGAATCTCCTCCCGCACGAAGACCAGGCGCGACTCCACCCCGGTCTGCAGATCGGCCAGAGAAACCGGCGCGGTGTCGGAGATCATTGCCGGGCGGGAGCGGCCAGGCGTTTCACCCGATCGCCCAGGTCGAGGAATCGAATATCCACCGCCAGCGCCCGTTCGTAGAGCGGCAGCGCCTCCGGCCCGCGCCCCTGGGCCTCCAGGGCCCGGCCCAGCCAGTACAACAGCCCGATCTGCTCATCGTCTGCGCCGGAGCCTCCTTGGAGCGCCCGCCGCAGCACCGCTTCCGCAATGGCATGCTGGCCCTTCTCGAAAAACGCCGCACCCAGTTGCTCCGAGGTCCGCAGCCGGCCCTCGGGGGCCCGCAGGGCTTTCTGGAACTGGGCGATCGCCTCGTCCAGCAGACCCATCTCCTTGAAGGCAATGCCCAGATCGTAGTGCGCTTGAAAATCATCGGCGTCGAGATTGGCGTCGATGCCCCGCTTGAATTCCTCCAGCGCTTCGCGAAACGCCTGGTCCTCGCTTTCGACCGGCTCGGTCTGCCCCACCCGCATCCGGGTGTCCCGGGCCTGCACGTCGTCAAAGATCAGGGCGTTCAGATCGACAAAATCGTTGCGCGGTGGAGCCGACGACGCCTCGGCCGGCGCCGCGGTCAGCAGACTCACGGCGGAGCGCGCCGCCTGGTTCGCCGGATCATGCTCCAGCACCCTGCGGTACACGTCGATGGCGTGATCGACCTGGTCGGTACGAACCAATACATCGCCCAGCTCCAGGTACGCCGAGACCAGGGTGCTCCGGTTGCCTGAGCGATACGCCACCTCGACCTGCTTCTGGTACCGACCGGTGGTCTCCGGATCCAGCCGCAGCAGGTCCACGCACACCCGAAGCGCTTCTTCCCACCGCGATTCCGCTTCGAAGAAGCGGAGCGCGTCCTCGAACACCGCAATTGCGCTGCCCCGATCACCTTGGTCGAGGTGCTGGGTTGCCCGCTCCAGCAGCGCGGCGCCGAACTCCTGCTCGAATCCCTGCCCGACCACCGAGTCCTGCAATTGGAGGTACATCAGGTCGGCCGCGCCCCGGGGCGATCCGCTGCCGGCCGGTTGGTCCAGCGCCACCGCTTCGATATTGTCGAACTCGGTGGACTCGATCGTTGCCAGGGAATCGCTGTTCAGCGCCGCTTCTCCGGAGCCGTCCTCGACCAGCCACACCGTCGTGTCCCCGATCGGCAATTCCGGGCCCAGATCCAGCCCCCCCTCACCCAGATCGAGCATCACCACCGAATCGTCCATCGCGGCGCCTTCCAGTGAGCCCGCCGATTCCGAGGTGATCACGTCCATCCCCTCGATCGGGATGATCTCGCCGACCCACAGCTCCTCGGCACCGGCTGCCGCCGCCGGATCGAGCAACTCTTCGAGGTCGCCCGACCCCGATGCCACCAGCTCCTCCGACGCGCTTCCCACCAGCCCCTCGACCGGCGAGAGGCTGAGGCCGTCGGCGCCAGCGGCATCACCGGTGTCGAGGAAGACCAAGTCGTGCGGCGAGGCGGGCCGGTCGGTTCCAATCGATTCCGGCTTCTCCACCGCAATGGCGTGGAGCCGTTCCCGGGTCCGCCGCGCCCCGCTGGCATCGCCCCGTGCCTCGAGTTCGCTGGCCAGCTTTTCGAGTTGTTCCTTGGCCTCTTCGGTGCGGGACGACGCCCGGAGCAACTCCACCAGCATCAGGCGAATGTCGGGATTGGCGTGGAACTGATCGGCAAACAACTTGAGGGCGACAAAGGCCTCCTCCAGCTGTCCCACCCCGCTCATTCGCTCCAGATACTCGATCAGGTTCTTTTTGGCTTCGCCCACGAAGTTCTTGCGGGCGTGCAGTTGGGCCAGGCGGAGGTAGGTCGCGGTCCGGCTGGGATTGACCCGGAGAATCTTGCCGCACAGCGCGATGGCATTGTTGAAGAATCCCTGGTCGGCGTACAGCTCGGCGGCCTGCTCGTAGGCGCGGAGCGCTGCCAGGGAGTCGCCCGCCTTTATTTCCAGGTCGCCCACCCGGTTGTACAACGCCGGGTCCTGGGTGCCCTCGCCTCCGGCCTCCTCCGCCTCCCGGATGGCCTGGAGGTAGACCTCAATGGCCTTTCTCCATTCCTCCCGCTGCTCGAACTTTCGAGCCGCTTCCTTGAGCTTATCCAGGTTCATGCGGCTCGCGGGACAAAGGAACCAAGACGGCGAAACAGATTGCAGCGCCCAAAGATAGGAAGTCGGGCCTCACGGGGGCAAGCAAGCGGCCTACTCCCCTGGATCAAGTTCCCCAGAGGCGACCGCAGCAGCCAGTCGCTCCAAGTCAGGGGCCGGCGAACGGTCGTCGGCCAATGCCGGAACCGGATTGGGCATTCCCTCCCGGATCCGCTGATACAGCGCCAAAACGCCCCGGCCCGGCAGAGTCGGGCGCAGGAACTCGAGCCCCTGGGCCGCCACCAGAAACTCCGCCGCCACCACCCGCTGGGCGTTGGCCAGGATTCGCCTCGCCTTGTAGGCGGCGGCCATTCCCATCGGAACGAAGTCCTCCTGGTTGCCCCCGGTCGGGATCGAGCCGATGCTGGCCGGGTGCGCCAGCGCCCGGGACTCCGCCACCAGTGCGGCCGCAGTGATCTGCACCATCATGTAGCCGGAAGAGAGCCCGGGGTCCTCCGTCAAACACGCCGGCAGCCCCTGGGACAGATCCGAGTTCACCAGGCGCTCCACTCGCCGTTCCGCCATCGCCTGGAGGGTGGTCAGCGCAATCGCCAGAAAATCCAGCGCCTGCGCCACCGGCTGGCCGTGAAAATTTCCGCCCGAGAGCACCTCGCCCTCGGGAAAGACCAGCGGGTTATCGGTCGAGGCATTCAGTTCGATGTCGACCACCCGACCGGCAAACTCGATGGCATCGGCCACCGCGCCCAGCACCTGCGGGGTGCAGCGAAGGCTGTAGGCGTCCTGCACCCGAGGATCATTCTCCCGGTGTGATTCCCGGATGGCGCTCCCCTCCAGTAACCGCCGCAATAGCGCCGCCGCCCGGCGCTGACCCGGGTGCGGCCGATTGTCGTGGAACCGGGTATCAAACGGCGTGGGGGTACCCCGCAGCGCCTCCAGGCTCATTGCCGCAGCAGCCACCGCCGAACGCCACAAAACCCCCGCGTCGTGCACCAGCATGGCCAGGAGCGCAGTTTGCGCCTGGGTCCCGTTGATGAAGGCCAGTCCTTCTTTGGGCCCGAACCGAAGCGGGGTGAGCCCGGCACGCCGAAGCGCTTCCGCTGCCGGGTGCCGGGCGCCATCCGGCCCCAGCACCTCGCCTTCACCCATCAGCACCAGCGCCAGATGCGCCAGCGGCGCAAGATCCCCGCTGGCCCCGACGCTCCCCTGCTCCGGCACCCACGGAACCACTCCGGCGTTCAGCATGGCAATCAACGCTTCGGCCAGGACTGGACGCGCCCCGCTGGTGGGGCGCAGCAACACGTTGGCCCGCAGCAGCATGATTGCCCGCACCACCGTCGCGTCGAACGGCGTCCCCACCCCCGCTGCATGACTACGGATCAGATT
>JANNSC010000377.1:0-1543 GCA_031402135.1 Gemmatimonadales bacterium
CACGCCGACCGAACGGGTAATGGCCAGCTGGGAGCCGTCGGGTGACCAGTCCGCCTCCTGGACGTTTTCCATGACATCGCGCGGTGCGCCGCCACCCAGCGGCATCCGCGCGAGGGTGCCGGTAAAGAGCCGGTGGTTCATATACCGGGGATGGGTCAGCAGCGCCAGCTCGCCGGTTGAGGAGATGGCGAGCAGGTGCGCCGAGTCGGGACCGAACGGCTGCGGCTCCGGGTAATCGGGGCGCACCACATAGAGCCGCGGGTTATTCCCCTGCTGGGCGGCACTGTAAATGATGGTCTTTCCATCGGGAGCCCACCGCGCCGCAAAGATGGTTTCCTGCCGGAAGGTGTTTTGTGCCACCGACATGTCGGCCAAGTCCCCATCGCTCCTGCCACCTCGAACCGCCAGACCGAGGGCAGCGGTCAACGAGATTGCCGCCACTGCCAACACCAGCCAGGTGCGCCGGTCGGCCAGCCAGGTGCGGCCCCCCGCCACGCCCGCCCCGACCCTTGGCCGGGCCGGACCCAGCAGCGCCTCGGCGAATTCCGCGGCGGTGGCAAACCGATCGGCCGGGAGCTTTTCCAGCGCGGTGAGCACCGCCCCCTCGACCGCCGGCGGGATCCGGTCCCGCCGGGCAATCAGCCCCGCCGGCTTCTCGGTCATCACCTTGGCCACAATAGACTGCGCCGTCGGCCCTGTGAAAGGCGGTTCCCCGAGCAGCATTTCATAGGTCATGGCGCCGAGGGCGTAGACGTCGCTCCGCGCGGTGAGCTCCCGGTCGCCCATCGCCTGCTCGGGACTCATGTAGGTCGGCGTGCCCAGCGACATCCCGGTCTCGGTCATCCGGCCGCCGGCGCTGCTGGCGGCCAGCGCAATGCCGAAGTCGGCCACCAGGGCGCGGCCGTCATGCAGCAGGATGTTTTCCGGCTTGATGTCCCGATGCACCACCCCGTGCCGGTGGGCGTAGTCGAGCGCGCCGGCCACTTCGGTGGCGATGCGCACCGCGTCGCCGATGGGGAGCTGCTTCTCGCGGCTGAGGCGGTCGCGGAGCGACTCCCCCTCCACGTAGGGCATCACGTAGAAGAGGAACGAATCCGCCTCCCCGGAATCATGCAGCGCCAGGATGTGGGGGTGCTGGAGGTTGGCGGTGGTCTTGATCTCGGAGAGAAATCGCTCGGCACCGATCACCGCGGCGAGTTCTGGCCGCAGCACCTTGATGGCGACCTTGCGGTCGTGCTTGATATCCTGCGCCAGGTAGACGGTGGCCATCCCGCCGGCACCGAGCTCCCGCTCGATGCGGTAGCGGTCGGCGAGGGCGATCGTGAGGCGGTCGATGCTCATCTCAGAACCCGCTCAACTTGGTGACCCGTCCCCGCGCACCCATCGCCCAGACCGCCCGCGGAGAAGCGGAACCCGCCGTCCAGTACACATTGTTGTTGATCACCCTCCACGATGCTCCATCGTCCGGCGACCAGGCGAGTCCACCGGGGCCGACGGCGACGACTGTGGGATGCTTCGCACCTTGCACGTATATGCCACCATA
>JANNSC010000378.1:0-3618 GCA_031402135.1 Gemmatimonadales bacterium
ACCGACGGCCTCGGCGCCGTTGCCGAACCGGCGTTCGATCGCAGCGGCAAGTACCTTTACTTCCTCGGCTCCACCGACGCGGGCCCGGCCCTGGACTGGTTCGCGCAGTCCAGCGCCACCCTGCCCAATTCCGCGTCCATCTACGCCATCGTGCTCCGGAAGGACCTCCCCAACCCCTTCGTGCGGGAGAACGACGAGGAAAAGGGTACTACAAAGCCGGCGGCGCCAGCGGCCGCCACTCCAGCGGCGCCGGCAGTGGCCGCCACTCCCGCGGTGCCTACCACGGCCGCTATCAGCGCCACCCAGATCGACTTCGACGGCATCGACCAGCGCATCGTGGCACTTCCGGTGCCGGCGGCCAACATCTCCAATATCGAGGCCGGTGAACCCGGCATGCTGTTCTTTACCCGCACCGCGGACGGCAGCACGGCCCTTCATCGTTACGACATGAGCAAGCGGAAGGATGAGACCTTTCTGCCGATCGTGGCTGGATACGAGATCTCGGCAGACGGCAAGAAACTGCTCTATGGCGTGGGTGATTCCTGGTTTGTCGCCGGGAGCGGGGCCGCACCTGCCGTTGGCCAGGGCAGGCTCGCCACCGCCGCCGTCGAGGTGCGCATTGACCCGCGCGCCGAGTGGGCCCAGATATTTGACGAAGCGTGGCGCATCAATCGCGACTACTTCTACGCACCGAACATGCATGGCGTGGATTGGAGCGCGGCAAAGAGGAAATACGGCGCCTTCCTGTCCGCCGCCGTTACCAAGGCCGATGTCAACCGCATCACTCAGTGGATGATGAGCGAACTCTCCGTCGGCCATCACCGGGGCGGCGGCGGCGATCGTCTGACTACGCCGAAGAGCGTACTCGGTGGCCTGCTGGGCGCCGACTACGAAATCGCCAACGGCCGCTATCGGTTTGCGACGGTGTATGGTGGGCTCAACTGGAACCCGGGGCTGCGGGCTCCACTGACCGAGCCCGGGGTGAACGTGAAGGCCGGTGAGTACCTCCTGGCCGTGAGGGGCGCCGACCTCCGCGCCACCGACAACCTCTACGCCGCATTCGAGAACACCTCCGGCAAGACAATCGAGATCACCGTCGGTCCGAACGCCGACGGCACCGCGTCTCGCACCGTGGAAGTAGTGCCGATTGGCAACGAGGGTGCCCTCCGGAATCGCGCCTGGGTGGAGGGAAACATCCGGAAGGTTGACTCGCTCTCCAACGGGCGGCTCGCCTATGTGTACGTCCCCAACACGGCGCAGCCGGGCTACGACTACTTCAAGCGGTACTTCTACCCGCAGGCGCACAAGGACGGCATTGTCGTCGACGAACGCGACAATGGCGGCGGCAGTGTGGCCGACTACTACATCGACATCCTCCGGCGCCCGCTCATCAGCTACTGGGCGATGCGTTACGGTGCCGACTACAAGACGCCTGCCGCGTCGATCCAGGGGCCGAAAACCCTGATCGTCAACGAAATGGCCGGCTCCGGCGGTGATCTCTTCCCCTGGATGTGGCAAAAGTTTGGACTGGGCCCAATCGTGGGGAAGCGCACCTGGGGGGGCCTCGTGGGCATCCTCGGCTTCCCGGTGCTCATGGACGGCGGCGGCATCACGGCGCCCAATCTTGCCATCTGGACCGAGGATGGTGGTTGGATCGTGGAGAATGAAGGGGTGCCGCCGGACATCGAGGTGGAGCAAACCCCAGCGGAGGTGATTGCGGGCCGCGACCCGCAGCTCGAGAAGGCGGTGGCGGTAACGCTGGAGGAACTCCGGAAGAACCCGCCGAAGACCCCGAAGCGGCCGCCGTTCCCCGACAAGACAAAGCTGCCCTAGGTGTCGCAACCTCGATGACTGCCACCAGACGAAGCCTGGCGCCAGGAATGGTCCTGGCGATACTGCTGCTCGCGCCCTCGTTCGGGTTCCCCCAAGGGACCGCGACGACCTATGTTGACTCGCGGGGCAAGCAAATTGTCTTCCCCCTGGGCGACGCTTCCTTCGCTGACGAGGTTGTAGCCTTTACCCTCGGTACTCCGGGGCCACGGGACAAGCGCTGGGCGGACCCGAAGACGACGCTCGGTCCACCTGATTACAAACCCAAGCGTGTCGATCCAGCAAACCCGGCTGACGTGGTGATGGGCTGCGGGGGGGTGCTGGTCGTACGGTTCGTGGATAACGCCGTAATCGATGCCGCAGGGCCCGATCTTTTTGTCTTCGAGGTCGGGCCGGCCATCGAGCCAATGCATCTGGCAATCTCCCAGGACGGCAATACCTGGACCGATGTTGGCAACATCTCCGGTGGCACGGCCGAAATCGATATCGCCAGCGTCGCCCGGCCGGGTGAGCGTTTCAACTACGTCAAGGTTACCGATCTCAGGAAAGCCTGCGGCGGGCAGTATCCAGGCGCCGACATCGATGCCATCGGCGCGATCGGCGCCGCGGTAGCGATTGCCATCGACGCGTCGGTGCTGTTCGGATTCGGCGAGTCGGCCCTGCTTCCCCAGGCACAATCAGCGCTGGTTGATGCGGCTGCAAGAATTGCCACGTTCATGGGCGCCGCAGTCACCGTGGAAGGGCATACGGACAATGTCGGCGCGGCCGATTACAACCTGCGGCTCTCCCAGGCGCGCGCTGAAGCGGTGCGCGCGTTCCTGCTATCCCAGCCCGAACTGAAAGGGCGCGCCATTGCCGCAAGGGGGCTCGGCGCCACACGCCCAGTCGGCGGAAACGTCACTGAGGAAGCCCGGCAAAAGAATCGCCGCGTCGAGATCGTCATCAGCGCCGGCAGCCCGTGATTCACCGGACCGCTGTGGCCTTGCGATAATCCAGCGCTGGCCCTTCCGCCGCCCAAAGGATTCCGTTGGCAAGCAGGGTAAGGAAGGCGGGATCGGCGTAGGATTCGTCGGTGTGGCCAAGTGCCGTATACCAGGCCCGGCCGCCATCGAAGAGGTGGAACCAGGTCATCGGATGACGGGTGCCGTTGGTACCACCCTGATAACTGGTCTCGTCGATCGAAAGCAGGACCTCGAGATCATCCGCCAAGTACTCGAAGTTGTACCACTCGTCGGTCCGTTCCCAGATCGCGGGAAGGTGGCGGGTCATCTGATGACGGCGATCGGTCACCACCAGCTTGGCCGGCTGGATAGGGGGATGACCGTCGAAGTATCCGCCCACCAGCCGGCCGTACCAGCGCCAGTCGTACTCCGCATCGGCCGCAGCGTGGATTCCGACGAATCCGCCCCCCGCCTGGATGAATCGCTGGAGGTCGACCTGGGCCGGCCGCAGGAGCAGTTCGCCGGTCGTATGAAGAAAAATCACTGCCGAATAGTGCCGGAGCGAATCTTCACTGATGTAGCGGACGTCTTCCGTGGTGTCGACCCGGAAGTGTTGCTCGTGTCCGAGTGTTATGATGGCGGCCTGGGCGACAGGAATCGACTGATGCCGGAAGGCGGCGGTATGACTGAAGAGCAGCACTCGGGGCTCGGGTCCGCCGCACCCAAACAGACCAGTGAGCCCCATCTCCAGCGCCAGCCATTTCATCTCGAACGCTCCCTTACCGAGGCCGTCAGAAACTAGCTCGATCGGTGGGCTACCGCTTGGCCAACCGCTGTTCCCGCCGTT
>JANNSC010000379.1:0-9461 GCA_031402135.1 Gemmatimonadales bacterium
TGCCAACCCCGATGACGTACTTGCCGTATTCCTTGAGCTTGAGGACCAGGGAGGAAAAGTCGCTGTCCCCCGAGAGCAGGATGAAGGTGCCAATTTCCGGCCGGGTGAATATGAGCTCGGTGGCGTCCACCGCCAACCGGATGTCGGTGGCGTTTTTCTTGTTGGTCCCGAATGCCGGCGCAAAGATCAGGTCGATCGACGATTCCGAGAGCGGCACGATGTACTGCGGGTACCGCCGCCAGTCAGCGTAGGCCCGCTGAACCGCGACCTTTCCCTTGATGATGTCACTGTTGAGCAGGGTGCGGAGTTCCTTGGTGAGGTCGCTCCGGATGCCGAGGGTGACGTTGTCGAAGTCGATCAGGAGGGCCGCGTGGGGCGCGTGATGGACGTGGACGGGTGCGGGGGTGTGCGCGATGGGTGCTTGGGCGGCCTGTCGGCCGGCCCTATGGGTCGGGTGACTCACGAAGTTGTGTTTCTCCGCGGCCCGCCTGCCAGTGAACTCCCTCCGCTTCCCGGACTCAGCCCGCCGTGCGGCAGGTGGTGCAAGGAATTCGGAAGGGGGCTCCCTCGGCGGCGCCGCTCAGGTGATCCGGACTCAGGTGGCGACCCCAATGGCCGCGCGACCGTCCAGAACTTAAAACTAGCTAGACCGGCGGCGGGTTGGTAGGGGAATCCTGGGCTGCCCCCCGCCGGATGAGGAAAGCGGCCCAGAACAACAGCGTTCCACCCACCATTTCGCCACCCTCTTCCAATACGACAAGCAGGATTGCCACCGGGCTCTCCTCGGTGAAGAAGTTGCTGAGGAGCTCTACCCCTCCGGCAGCCCCCAGCAGCAGCAACCAGCCCACGGCGCCGAGCCTCCGAATGGCAGCCGACCGCAGGGGACCTGACCAGAGCGGACGGACGAACCAAGCCAGCCACAGCAGGACCGCCGGGACGAGCGCCAGCATCCAGAGCCCGGTGTGGGAGAAGGCCGTGGTTTCCCTTCCCCCTCCCAGGAAATACCGATCCGACAGCACGCCAAGCCATTCATGGATGGACGCGATCTCGTCCAGCGAGAGGAATAGCAGGAGCAATGCGAGGGCTCCGATGGCCCGACGGATCGTGGTACCGACGGGATGCAGGGCAGCGGCAAGAAACAGGAGCACGCTCACACCGGCCAACTGGAGCGAGGAGAACCAGGTCGGCAGGTTTGACTCGACATTCAGATCGACGAGGCGGGAAAGGAACCAGGAGGGGTGACCGGCAATCTGGTCGGCCCCATAGAGGGCAACGAGCACCAGGTCGGCGGCGAAGAGCCACCGCACAACAGCCGGGAGGGCGCGTCGCCTCATTGGGCTACCGAAAATCGGAAATCCGGCTCCCCCTGTCATGCCGCTCACCCCGCCATTCGGCCGAGGGTTTCAATCACCCGCTGTCCGGCATTTCCATCCCACCCCTCCGGCCTTCCCGGCGGGTAGGCCCGGGCCCTCCTCGCTGCCAGCACCTCCTCCACCGCCGCCCCGATGTCCGCCCGACGGGAGGCCACCAGCCGATTGGTGCCTTCCGTAATGGTGATCGGTCGTTCGGTGTTCGGTCGCGCGGTCAAGCAGGGAATGCCGAGCACGGTGGTTTCCTCCTGCAATCCACCCGAATCAGTCAACACCAGGGCCGATCGATCCACCAGCGAGATGGTCTCGAGATACCCGAGTGGCTCCAGCAATCGCACCGGACCGGAGGGTTCCGGCAACTCGAATTCCCGAATTCTCTGACGGGTGCGTGGGTGGACCGCGAAGAGGACCGGCATCCGGCCGCCCAGGTCGGCGAGCGCCGCAAGGAGCTCACTGAGCGTGATACGATCGTCGACATTTGAGGGCCGGTGCAGCGTCACGAAGGCGTAGTCTCCGTCGGCCACGCCAAGCGCCTCAGGCACCTGCCGGCTGCGGGCGGTGTCGCGGAGACGCAGCAGCGTGTCCACCATCACATTGCCCACCATTTGGATGCGCGACGCGGGAATTCCCTCGGCGAGCAGATTCCGGTCACCATCCCGGCTCGGAGTCAGGCAGAGCTGGGAAAGCTGATCGGTCAGTATTCGGTTGATCTCTTCCGGCATTCCCCAGTCCCGGCTCCGGAGGCCGGCCTCGACGTGGGCAATTCGGACCCCCTTCTTGGCGGCAACGAGCGCGGTGGCGACGGTGGAATTCACATCGCCATACACCACCAGCCAGTCGGGCCGGTATCGATCGAGCACCGGCTCGAATGCCAGCATGATCCGGGCGGTCTGCTCCGCGTGGCTGCCCGACCCCACGCCGAGGTTTTCATCCGGCGGGGGCAGCCCGAGGTCGGTGAAGAAGGAATCGCTCATCCGGGCGTCGTAGTGCTGGCCGGTGTGCACCAGTATCTGACGATACCCCGCCGTCGTGCCCGCCGCGAGGACCGGCGCCACCTTCATGAAATTCGGCCGGGCCCCCACGACATGAAGCAGCGTGGTCATGGCACCAGGCCTTCACCGGTCGGAACGAGAGGCAGCGTGAGGACAAAGGAGAAGCGAGTTCCCTGCCCAGCGCCGGTTTCGACCCGCAGTTCCGACAGCATTGCTTCGACCAACTTCCGACAAATCGACAAGCCCAGTCCGGAGCCCGAAAAAGCGTACTCGCGGTCTCGCTGCCGACGGCGAAACGGCTCGAACAGCATCGCCATCGAACTGGGCGGGATACCGCGCCCAGTGTCCCGCACGGAAAATTCTATTTCGGTGGGGGACCGGACCAGGGCCTCCACATGTACTTGCCCTTCGTCGGTGAACTTCAGCGCGTTGGTGGTGAGATTGAGGAGGACCCGGCTCAAGGCCACCGGATGCCCCATGCGCAGCCCGTGCTCATCAGTGTCGAGGCGGACCTCGAGTCCCTTCTCCTCGGCGATCGGCTGCACGATGTCGCGGACTGATTCGAGGATGTCGGCCACGGAAAATGGCAGCGGATCGAGCTCCAGCTGGCGATCGCCGCCCCGGGCCAATTCGATGACATCGCTGGCGACCGACGTCAGCCCGAACGCGGCGGCATAAATCAATCCGAGCTGGCGTTCCTGCACCGGAGTGAGTGGGCCGCTTCGTCCGCGCCGAAGGGTCTCGGCAAGGAAGAGGATCGAGGTGAGAGGGGAACGCAGGTCATGGGCCACCTCGACCACCAACTCCAGGCCATCGGGTCCGGACAACCGGTCGCTGAAACGCCTGCGCCAGTCGGTTTCAAGGGATGCGGCCACGACCTCGATCGCCTGGAGCGTCGTCACCAGTGCCGTGCTATCGGGGCAAGGAGAGAGCTCGGCGAAGTGGGCCAGGAATCGGGTGCGCAGGGCCTGCAGGATGCGGCGACTGAGATGGGTGCTGGGGAGCGTGGGGAGGACCCCCCCGTTGAGTACGGCGCCGACTGCCTCCTGGATCCCGGCAGTAAGCCGCTGAAGTTCCTCGGGAGACCCGCTATCCACCAGCAGGGCGCCGTCTCGATCCTCCATGACCTCCCGACCGGCGGCCTGAAGCGCTTCCCCCAGGCGAGGGTCAGCCGACTGCGCGAGCGTCACACACCGGAGCCCTCGGCATCGCCCCGGATCATCTGGTGCTTGTCCATGAGCCGGTAGAGCGTCGTGCGGTCCACGCCGGCCAGCCGGGCCGCCTTGGACATGTTGCCCGAAGCGCGAGCGACGAGGGCGGTGAGGTACTCCTTCTCGAAGTGTGCCACGACCCGGTCCTTGGCGACGTGGTAGGGATCGTTGGCTCCGGCCGCGGCCACTGGCCTGGCGTCCGTCGGAGACTCGCTCGCGCCCTCGTCATACAGTGGGATGTCGTCGGGCCGGATGACCTGATCGGGGTCCAGAAGTACGGCGGTATGCTCGATGACGTTTTGCAGCTCCCGGACGTTCCCCCGCCAGGGCCGCGACTTGAGGAAGGCAATCGCCTCATCGGAAAGCCGGGGGCATCGGTCCGGCATTTGGCGATGGCGATGCCAATAGTAGGTGAGGAAATGGTTGGCGAGGAGCGAGATGTCCTCCTGTCGCTTTCGGAGCGGCGGGAGGGTAATCGGCACCACCCGCAGTCGGTAGAAGAGATCCCCCCGTAGAAAACCACCGTCCACCGCCTGCTGCGGGTCACGATTGGTGGCCGAAATGAACCGCACATCCACCTGCGCATCGGTCGATTCCGAGCCGACCCGGCGGACCACTCCATCCTGAATGACCCTGAGCAGCTTGGCCTGAATGGCCGTTGGCATTTCGGTCAGTTCGTCGAGGAACAGCGTGCCACCGTTGGCGGTTTCCAGCAGCCCGGTCTTGTCCCGGTCCGCCCCGGTGAAAGCGCCCTTCCGATGCCCGAACATCTCGGATTCGAGGAGCGGCTCCGGCAGCGCGGCGCAATTGATTGCCACCATCGACTTCCGGGCCCGGCGGCTGTGTTGGTGGATGAACTGGGCAATAACCTCCTTGCCGGTGCCGCTTTCGCCACTGATGAAGACGGAGGCATCGGTCGGGGCCACCTTGCGGGCCAACTCGACGGCCTTCCTGAACAGCGGGGAGATCCCAATGAGGCTGAGCGATTCGCTGTGGCTCTGCTGCTGGACGATCTGTTGTCGAAGATCGCACGCCTCGCGGTTCACCATGACCGCGTGGGAGGCCCGCCCGATCAGCACCTGCAAGTGGGTGGCCGAGAAGGGTTTTGGCAGATAGTCCCAAGCCCCGGCCCGCAGCGCCTCGATGCTGGTCGACACGCTCGGATTGCCGGTCATCACCACCACAATGACGTCCCGGTTGGCATCGAGCGCGGTACGAAGGAGCTCGAGTCCCGACACCTGGGACATGTAGAGATCCACAAGGACAATGTCGAACTTGCGATGTTTGAGGAAATCGAGGGCCTCTTCCCCGCGGCCGGCAAGGGTAACCGAGAAGCCATCCATTTGAAGGACGCTGGCGCAACTCTCCCGGAGCGTCCGTTCATCATCCACCAGGAGGATGCGAATGCTGGCCTTGATGCCCGGGGGAATCGAAAGTGGATCGCGCGCCCCTTGGGACGCCTGCCCCGGTCCAGAGGCAGGATTCGATTCAGCAACCAGTGGGCTATTCATTAGTGACCAGCCACTCAGACCAAGTTTGAGATGGACGCTACGAAAGCGAAAAGTGTGCCGCGGACATGAAACACAAGCCCCGCTTCCCCCTCCCATTGCGTTGTGACGGCAGCACATAGCCACGTCTTGCGCTGCAGCGAGTCCATGGTACTGTTGCAAATAAACCACAACATATTGTCTCGCGCAAGCCGCGGGCGATCCGCAATCGGCGATGCGGAGGCGCATCGAAATTGTTAAGATGTGGTATTGCAATTGCGTACTGCGGGCCGGACACGGTCTGTATCATCATCAATGAGGGACCAATGACAGGCTCACTGCCGCCTGGCCAGGCCAACCTGGAAGGCGATCCCTACCCCACGACGGCCGTCGCCCAGGCCTTGCCGTCGTCCCTCGCATCCGACGGGGGCTTCGGCGGGCAGCTGACCGCGGAGGAACCAGCCGCCAATCAGTTTGGGAGGATTCTGGCGGCCCTCCGGCGGTTCGCCTGGTTGATCGCTCTGGTGACGATTGCTGGAACCGCAGCGGGGATTCTCGCAACCAGGTACCTCGAGCCCGAATATGTGGCCGGCGGCTCGATCTACATCGAAAAAGGGCGCGGCCCGAATGCCGGCCCCATTCGGGCGCCGGAGTTGCTGTCGTCCTTCAATTGGGTCGAACTGATCAAGACCTACGCCGTTCTGGACCCGGTGGTTCGGGAAATGACGCTGTACCTCCGGCCGGGCAAGGGCGCCTCCCGAGCGCTTTACGAGGGATTCGGGTTGAGCGAACGGTTCTATCCGGGGGAATACACCCTGACGGTGGATGCCCAGGGCGCCCGGTATACCCTTACCAATAAGGCAGGCCTCGAACTCTCCAGCGGCGCTGTTGCTGACTCGGTTGGCCGGGAGGCTGGATTCCTGTGGGCGCCGGGGCCCCAACGCCTTCCCGCGGGACTCGAGGCCTCGTTTGCCCTCCTCACCCCACGCGATGCAGCGGCTGAGCTGCGCGGGGCGCTGATTGTCAGGCTGCCAGATGAGAATGGCAGCTTCATGCAAATCGAGTTGGCCGGCCCTGACCCCGAGCGGATCGCCACCACGATCAACGCGGTGCAGGACCGGTTTGTCACGGTGGCCGCAGACCTCAAAAAGCAGCAATTACGGGAACTGAGTTCCCTGCTCAGCAACCAGGTCAACCAGCAGGAAGCGAAGTTGCGGCAGTCGGAACAGGCGCTGGAGTCATTTAAGGTGGCGACGATTACCCAGCCGAAGGAGGAAGTCGCGATTGCCTCCGGCACCCAGATGACCCAAAATTCGGCCTACGGACGGTACTTCGAACAGCGGGTCGAGCTGGAAACCGTACGCAACGACCGGCGGGCCATCGAGGATGTCCTGGCCCGGTCTGTCGACGGGGGCAACACGATCGATGCCTTCCAGACAATTCCTGCGGTTCGAGGGGCGCCCGATTTTACGCGGGTGCTCTCCGAACTCTCCCAGGCCGAATCCGAAGTCCGAGCGCTGCGGACCAAGTACACCGATGAGTACAAGGGCGTGAAGGACCTGCAGGACCGGATCTCGACCATCCGGCAAACCACCATTCCCACCTACGCCCTTGCCCTGGTCAAGCAAATGCGGATTCGAGAATCCGACCTGAGCGGTCGCATCAGCACCGCGGGACAGGAGCTGCGGGGTATCCCGATCCGCTCCATCACCGAGGGCCGGCTCCAACGAGAGTACGACATGGCCAAGGGACTCTTTGTCAACCTGCAGAACCGGTACGAAGAGGCCAAGCTGGCCGAGATCAGCGCCATTCCCGATGTGCGAGTCCACGACGCGGCGGTGACACCTACCCGCCCTACTCGAGATCAGGCCCCCCGGATCATTCTGATGGCGTTTGCGGCGAGCTTGGCGCTTGGATTGGGCTTGGCCGTCCTGCTCGACCGGATGGACAAGCGTTTCCGGTATCCGGAGCAGGCCTCCCATGAACTCGGCCTGTCGATCCTCGGTGCCGTCCCGCGTGTCCCGGGTCCTCGGAGTGGGCGCCCGGCCCCGTCGGAGGAGATGGCCCAAGTGGTTGAAGCGTTTCGATCGATCCGGCTCAACCTGGCACACTCATTCGAGCCGGGCAGTCCCATTTGCATGACGATTTCGAGCCCGAGCCCCGGGGACGGCAAGTCCCTGATCTCCTCCAACCTGGCGCTGTCCTTCGCGGAGGCCGGTTACCACACCGTGCTGATTGACGGGGACACCCGCCGGGGGAACTTGCACCGGACCTTCGGGGTCGATCGGCGGCCCGGACTGCTGGACTACCTCGGCACCAGCGGGCTGCCCTTGGAACGGATTTTCCGTCCCACCTCGCACAAGAAGCTCACCCTCATCCCCTGTGGCGTTCGCCTGCAGCACGGACCCGAACTCCTGGGCTCCGCGCGAATGCCAGAGCTGATTGCCCTGCTGAAAAATCAGTTCGAGGTGGTGCTGGTCGACAGCCCGCCACTGGGGGCCGGCATCGATCCCTTCGTTCTCGGAACCCACACGGGCAACATCCTGATCGTACTTCGAAGCGGCGAAACCGACCGGCAGATGGCCGAAGTGAAGCTCCGGATTCTGGACCGACTGCCGGTGCGCACCCTGGGCGCGGTGCTGAATCATATCGATGCGAGTGCCTCGGCCTACAAGTACTACTCCTACAGCTACGGTTACGCCGCCGAGGACGAGTCCGACAGCGAAAAGCCGGAGGCTCAGTTGACCACTGGAATCCGGACGGCAACGAAATGAGGTGAGTGAGGTCCCGGTCGAGCCGCCCTACCCCGCGAGTGCGGGTCAGGGTTTTCCTGGACTCATTTCGAAGCGGGGGTTGAGTTGTGCAGGACCGGCGAACCGGAAGCTCGCGCTGATCTGGACGTTGAGGCTCGGCCCCTTTGATACCACCTCGCCGAGCCCGTCACTGAAGATGGCAGTTTCGATGCGATAGACCCCGGGGTGAACATTCATCTGCAGCTTTGTTCTCAGCGAAAAGTCCCCGTCCGCAGGCAAACCGATCCCCAGCCGCCCGGTCGTCGTCTCAAACGCAACCTGGCCGGACTGGCTATTGATCACCTTGATCCGCACCGAATCGCCATTCTCCGACGTGGCGCCTGGAGCGATGGAGCCGGTCACCAGGAGCTCGAGGTCCGATCCAGAAACCACCGGAAGATCGGTCCCGGCCCGGAGGGCACTGATCCGGATCGGGGCGGAGGTATCAGCATCCTCCTTCCCGTTACTCCCTTGGGTGTACTTGGCGATACACTCCATCGCGCTTCCCGCAGAGGTGATCTGGCCATGGTCGAGCAGGATCGCCTTGGTACACAACTCGCTGATGCGGTCCAGCTGGTGCGAGACGATGACCACCGGGATGCCGCTGGTGGCCATCGCGTGGATCCGGTCGAATGCCTTGCCCTGAAAACCGAAGTCACCCACCGAGAGGACCTCGTCGATGATCAGCACCTCGGGGCCGAGATGGGCTGCAATGGCAAATCCAAGCCGAGCGTTCATGCCACTCGAATACCGCTTGACCGGGGTGTCGATGAATTCCTCGATCCCGGAAAACTCCACGATGGCATCGAATTGCTGTCGAATCAGCGCCTTCGACATGCCGCTGATGGCACCCTGAAGGAAGATGTTTTCCCTGCCGGTGAGGTCGGGATGAAAGCCTGCCGAGATTTCGATCAGTGCGCCGACGCGTCCCTGCACGGCGAACACCCCGCGGGTCGGGCGCAAAATGCTGGTCAGGATCTTGAGAACGGTGGACTTGCCGGCGCCGTTGCCCCCGATGATGCCCAGCGTTTCCCCTTCCTTGACCTCGAAGGAAACATCCCGGACCGCCCAGAAATCGCCTTCACGAAGCTCCTCCGGTGGGCGACCGCGCCCCACCAGGCGTTTGGCCAATGCAGGAATCATGTCACGAAGGCTATCGTGAATGGCGCCCCGACGGAACCTCTTCCAGACGCCGTCGAAGCGAATACCGGGATCTGCCATTGCGCTCAGATGTATTCCGCGAAGAGGTAGGAAAGGCGCCGAAAGAACAGCAGGCTCACCGCAAGACCCCCGACTGCCCAGAGAGTGGCGTAGCCGAGATACCACGGCGCCCAGAGAATCGTCTCTGATGCCCCGGGCGGCCCGGCACCAACCAGCGGCAGCAGGAGGTTGTGGCCGTCGATGACGGCCACCCGGAGCGCTTCGAGCAGAACGGCAATCGGGTTCAGCATCAACAAACGGGCGCCGCGCTCCCCCAGCAGGCTGGGCTCGTAGAATACCGGGGTGAGGAAAATTCCAAATGTCATGAATACCTGGACGAGGTACTTCACGTCGCGAAAAAAGAGGTTGGCGCACGCGAGGAACAGCCCAGCCGCGCAGGTGAAAAGGA
>JANNSC010000380.1:0-13407 GCA_031402135.1 Gemmatimonadales bacterium
TTTGTTTGACCTGACAATACCTTCGCCAATTTAGAAAACGGCATCAAAATTGCTTGAACATACCAAATTTGGCGCGAAAATCGGTTTTGTCGAGTTCGCCGACGGGCAGGCCGTTGACAAGCACAGTCATCGGCGGAACGCCGCCCGCCACCTTCACGGCCAACGGCGACATCGTCGCATCGCCGTCGGCCGCCACGTCGAGCCGAGAGCCATTCAATGGAAACTCCCCGGAGGAGGTGACCAGGGTGGAGGGGAGCCACACCGGGGAGTACCTTGCCCGGGTGCTGAACGGTCGCTGACGCCGTACATTGGGAATCTCCCCCACCACGGTGCTCCCATGACCTACGAAGCGATCGTGGAGCTGCTCGACTACGCCGGCGGCCACGATCAGGCGGTCCGGATCACCACTACCGACAACCACCATGTGCTGGGGATCCCCACCAGCGTCGATACCCACCCGACGGCGCTCGAGGTCTATCTCCGCCCCGTCGGTGCCGACGACACCGAAATTGCGGTCCGGCTGACCGAAATACGTGCGGTGGAAATGGCCTGAACGGGCCTTGTTCCGTTGTGAAACATCTTGAAACGGTGTAACGTACATACCATATGGATAAACAGGCCCTCGGCGTTCTCATCCCGGTATTGGCGGTTTTCTTCGCCGGACTGGTGGCCGTCTCCCGGACCGTGATTGGGAAGGCCTTGGCCCGCCGCATTGGTGGGGAAGCCAGTGCCGGACCGGTGCTGGCGGCTGAGGTAGAAGATCTCCGTGCGGAGGTCGCCGCCTTGCGAGGCGAGTTGCTGGAAACCCAGGAACGACTCGACTTCACCGAGCGGATGATCGCCGGCGGCCGGAAGGAGGCTTGAGGGTGGCCCTTCAGGGATTTCCGGCCGGCGAAATGATCCCCCTCATGGGAATGGCCACCGGCATCATCAGCATGGTGCTGATCGCGGTCACCATCATCAAGGTGTCGCAGAGTCAGATCGGTCAGGCGCTGGCCCGCCGCATTCTCGGCAAGAGTGGTCCCGGCGAGCCGGAGCTTCGCGAAGAATTGCTCGAGCTACGGGACCACGTGGCCCAGCTCGAAAACCGGCTGGCAGAGAACGAGGAACGGCTCGATTTCACGGAGCGATTGTTGTCTCGCGGCACCACTGAGGCAAAGGCGAATGGACATTGAAGGCATCCTGGCCATCACCTTCATCTTCGGGGGTGGGACGCTGTTCCTGCTGGCGGTAAGCCCGGTTGGAAAGGCGATCGCCGACCGAATCCGGCACGGCACCCAGCCGCTGGGTTCGGGCGGGACCGAGCCAGAGGTTCTCGCCGAGCTTGACCATCTCCGACAGGACATGACCGAGTTGCAGGAGCGCGTTGACTTCGCCGAACGGTTGCTGGCCCAGAAGCCGGAGCCGGCTCAGCTATCCGACCGGGAGCCGCGATCATGACCACCCTTTTGCAGGTTCCGGCTCCACCGGCGCCACCCAATTTTCCAGACCCCAACCTCATCGCCCCGCTGGTGCAGGAAGCCGTGGTCATCATTCTGGCGTTGATCGCCGGAACCATCATCGCGGTCAAGGTGCTGGGCCCGATCGCCCGCGCATTTGCCCGGCGGCTGGATGGGAAATCCGCCGACTCGGAACTCCGCGGCGATCTGGAAAACCTTCGGGAGCAAGTAGCTGAACTGGACCAACTCCGTGCTCGGGTTGGTGAGCTGGATGAGCGCCTCGAGTTTGCCGAACGGCTGTTGTCTCAGGGGCGGGAGCGGGATCAGCTGCAGCGCGGAGGGCCGGGCGCATGAATCCCGACGATGTTGCCCCGCTGTTCATTTCGGTCGTCCTCTTTATTTCGACTGCAGCGGTCTTCATCTTCCGGGGCCCGATCGGCAAGGCGCTCGCTCGACGAATTGAAGGGAACGCCGGGGGCGATGACGCGCTGGTGTCCCGGGTGCTGGAGCTGGAGCACCGGCTGGCGGAGCTGGAGCGGGTCCGGGTCGGCGAGCTCGAGGAGCGCGTCGATTTTGCCGAACGGCTACTCGCAGCCGGACCGGAGCGCGCGGGGGAGTCGGCGCAATGAGCTGGCTCAGAAAGCATCTGGGGCTCGACGGCTTCGATCTCGTCATCCAGTTCGGCGTCACCGTTTCACTGATCGCAATGGTGGACATGTCGCGGGGGCCTGAGGAGCTGATGGCGATGATCGCGGCGACATCCCTTGTTGTGGTGGGGATCCGGCGGGCAATCGTTCTGCGCCGCGATGGTCGTCGAGGGCTCACCACCGGGGAGATGGCCGCCGAGCGCATTGCCGAGCTGGAGCAGCGGGTGGCGGAACTGGAGTCCGCCCAGGTGCAGGTGGCGGAACTCGAGGAACGGCTGGATTTCGCCGAACGGCTGCTAGCCCAGACCGCGGCGGAAACTCGGGGGCTGGGGCGCGGCGCAGGAGGGGAACCATGAGTGAAGCGGGCCAGTTTGCCATGTGGCTGGCAATCGGCGCAGGGCTGGTGACCATTTTTGCCGGCCCGGTCGGCGCGGCACTTGCCCGGCGGCTCACGGGTGGGAAGCCGGCCGCGGGTACCACCGGGCTCAGCACCGGTGAGATGACGGCCGAACGGGTGGCCCACCTGGAAGACCGGATCGGGGAGCTGGAACGAGTTGAGGCACGGATGGCCGAATTGGAAGAGCGGGTGGATTTTGCGGAGCGGTTGCTGGCGGCGGGTTCCGGCGAAGGCGCCGGACGGCTGCCGCCTGCCGGGGAGCATTAGGCGTGGGCGACACCGTCGGCGCGCTGGCCTTCTGGCTGGCCATGGGTGGGATCGGGGTCGCGTTTTTTATCGGACCGATCGGCCAGGCCTTTGCCCGCCGGATTTCGGGTGACAAGGTGGATCCGACTACCGGCCTCAGCACCGGCGAGATGAACGCCGAGCGGGTTGCGGCCATGGAAGAGCGGCTCATGCAACTGGAGGCCGAGCGCCATCAGTTGGAAGAGCGGGTGGACTTTGCCGAACGGATGCTCACCGAAGCTCGGAAAGAGCCACGGGGACTTTCTGCCGGGGATCCAGAATGAGGAAGCGGGGGAGCGATGCCGAGGGACTGATCGCGACGCTCACTATTGCGGGCGGGGTCGGACTCTTCGGGTACATCATTCACTCCATCAAACTTGGCATCGCCTTCGCGATACCGGTCGGTGTGGTGGGGGCAATTGCCGCAGCCATCGCGCTGCAGGGACCGCTGGGCAAGGCGATCGCGCGCCGCCTTGGGGGCGGTTCCTCGATCGAAGCCGACGAGACCACCGGCGCGCTACTCGGTGAGATGGACGAACTCAGGCATCGGCTGGCAGAGCTGGAAGAGCGGGTGGATTTTTCGGAACGGCTGCTGGCCCGACCGCCTGACCGCGGACACTTGGCGGAGGAGTCGGAGAGGTAGGTAGATTTCCCCTGTCGCCCGACGGGGTACCATCGGGCCTGGAGGATTGCGCACCTATGCTGACGCACGATGACATTCAGTCGTTTCTCGACCGGATTGAAGGTGGCACGGTCGAGGTGACCGAGCTCGAAGCCGGACTCTGGCGGGCTCGGACCCAGACCGGCGCGGAATTTGTAGTGCACTTTGCTCCGCCGGTGGTAATTCTCCGAGTCCGCGTCATGGAACCGCCGGCCGGTAGCGATAAGCGCAGCGAACTGTACCGTACGCTGCTGGAGTTCAATGCGCGCGACCTGGTGCACGGCTCCTATGGGCTCGAGGGTGCGCACGTGGTACTGACCGATGCGCTGGAGCTCGCCGATCTCGATTATTCGGAGTTCGAAGCCAGCTGGGACTCCCTCACGCTCGCGCTCGCCTCCCATCTGAGCGCGCTTGCGCCGTACCGCGAAAGGTAAAAAGCGCCGATGAGTATCTTCGAACGGTTCTCGACCATGCTCCGGTCGAACATCAACGAGCTGATTTCCCGGGCGGAAAACCCCGAGAAAATGCTGAACCAGTTGATCCTGGACATGAAGACGAATCTGGCCAAGGCCAAACAGGAGGCCGCCGGGGCAATTGCCGATGAAAAGAAGCTTCAGGCCGACGCCGAGGCGCTGAAAAAGCAGGCGGAAGACTGGGAGCGCCGGGCGATGCTCGCGGTCCAGGAGGGTCGTGACGATTTGGCCACCCAGGCCCTGCTGCGCTACAACGAGGCGCTGCAGGGAGCCCAGCAGCTGCACGAGGCGTGGGTCAAGCACAAGGCCGATACCGAGAGCCTGAAGGGCCAGCTGCGTCAGCTCAACGACAAGATCGAGGAGGCCAAGCGGAAGAAGAACATCCTGGTGGCCCGGGCCAAGCGGGCCCAGGCACAGCAGCGCATCCAGGAAACAATGTCCGGCATGAACGACAAGAGTGCCTTCGAGTCCTTCGACCGGATGGCGGAAAAGATCGAATCGATCGAGCGCAAGGCGCTCGCCGCCGCGGAAATCCAGCAGGAGTTCCAGTCCGATGACCTGATGGACCAGTTCAAGAAGCTGGAGTACAAGGGTTCGGCGGATCAGCAGCTGCTCGATCTCAAGGCCAAGATGGGGCTGCTCGGTTCCGGCAAGCCGGAAACCCGGGCGCTGGGACGGGGCGAAACGGTGCACGACGCCGAATTACTGGAAGATCCGGACGGCGGCAAGAAGCCCTGAAGCCTCCCGATTACGAGGCGGGCGGTCCCCTGACGGGGCCCGCCCGCTTCGTCTATTTTGGGGTATGACTGACCCGCACCGTTTTCTGATTCTTGCCGACGGCGATTTTTCTCCGATGACGTCCAAGACCGCCAATTCGGTGATTCGTTACCGTCCCGAGCGGGTGGTCGGGGTGGTGGACCGGGTGTCCGCCGGGAAGACGGTCCAGGACGTCCTGGGGTTCGGAGGCGCCATCCCGGTGGTCGCCACCATGGCCGCGGGCCTTGCGCTCAAGCCCACGGCGGTGCTGATCGGGATCGCGCCGGCGGGGGGCCGGTTGCCCGAGGAATGGCGAGCCGGGCTCGCCGAGGCGCTCGACGCCGGGTGTGACCTGTGGAGCGGGCTGCACACCTTCCTGTCGGATGACCCGGTCCTCGGCCCGAAAGCGAAGGCGCTGGGACGGACCATTCTCGACGTTCGCCGCCCGCCGGCCCATTTGCCGGTGGCAATGGGGCTGGCGCGGGAGGTCGACGCCCTGGTCGTGCTCACGGTCGGGACCGACTGCAATGTCGGGAAAATGACGGCGCAGCTGCAGCTGGTGGACGGCCTCCGGAAGCGCGGCCTCAAAACCAAATTTGTGGCAACCGGGCAGACCGGCATCTTCATCGAGGGCTGGGGCACTGGCGTCGATGCCGTCGTGGCGGATTTCATTGCCGGCGCGGCGGAGGAATTGGTGCTCAAGGCGGCGCCGGGGGCCGACATTGTGCTGGTGGAGGGGCAGGGAAGCATCAATCACCCCGGGTACTCGGGGGTGACCCTCGGGCTCCTGCACGGCTCCTGCCCCGACGCGCTGATCCTCTGCCACCAGGCCAGCCGGGAGTACGTTGGGGAGTACCGGGGCGAGCCGTGGCTGCGGATTCCGCCGCTCACCGATTACATCACGATGTACGAAATGATCGGTTCCGCGGTCCACCCCACAAAGGTGATCGGCATCTCGATGAACACCTACGACCTCGACGAACCTGCCGCGCGGAAGGTTTGCGTGGAGGCGTCCCTGGCCACCGGGCTTCCGTGCACCGATCCGGTCCGGTTCAATCCGGCGCCGTTGCTCGATGCCATTGTCGCCGCCCGGTCCACCAAGCCGGTCAGAACGGCTTGAATCCGGGGCTGCCGTACCGAGTCAGGTGGAGCAGGTCCCACACCGGCACTGCGTAGGCCAGAATCACCAGCACCACCGCCACCACAAACCAGAGGCCGAGCCGGTCCCAAATGCCCGCGCTGAACCCGCCCGCCGGTGGTGCCAGCGGCTCGGCCCATTCGATCGGCGCGACGGCGGTTCGCTTGCCGGCCAGCAGCGTGGCAATCATTACAACCACGAAACACCCGGCACTGACAAAGAGCACGATTCCTCCCAGGGCCGAGACGCTGGTGAGGGTGTGCCAGATTTCCGCCTGGGGCGCCCCGGCATAGTCGGTGGCAAAGACCCGCCGGGGCAGTCCCATCAGCCCGGCGATGTGCCCGGTGAATGAGAACAGGGCCATTCCCAGAAACCAGAGAAACGGCTGCACCCGAGCGAGCAGGCCGAGTTCGAGCTCTCGGCCGGCGATGCGCGGTACCAGATAGTAGCAGGCGCCCATGAAGGTGAGTGCCGCGGCGCTGCCGACTGTCAAGTGGAAGTGCGCCGCAATCCACGCCGTGTTATGCACCACCGAGTTGAGCACGTAGGCGGCGTTGACTGCCCCGCCGAAGCCACCCACCATGAAGAGCAGCCCCGCGAACAGCACCGAGGAGACCACCGGGTTTCCCCATGGCAGCGCGCGGATCCAGCCGAACAGCCCCTTGCCGCCTCGCAACCGGCCCGCCACCTCGAGTGAGGCGATCACCGTGAAGGCGGTCATCAGGCTGGGAAACGAAATGGCCATCGTATTGAAGGTGTGGAACAGCTTCCACCCGGCGGGAATGCCGGGATCCTGGTACTGGTGGTGGAAACCCACCGGCGTGGAAAGTATCAGGAACAGCGAGAAGGTGATGCGTGCCAGCGGTTCCGAAAAGAGCTTCCCTCCCGCTTCCCTCGGCACCAGGGCGTACCAGATGACGTAGGCAGGCAGCAGCCAGAAGTACACCAGCGGGTGCCCGAAGAACCAGAACAGGGTCCGCGCCAGCAAAGGGTCCACCGTCTTGACCCACCCCAGCGACCAGGGGATCAGTTGGAACAACATCTCCGAGGCCACTCCAACCGTCGCCAACAGCCACAGCATTGCGTTGGCGGTGGTTCCGTGCATTGCAAGGCTCACGGGTGAGCCTCCCTGCCGCCGGCGGGCCTCCCGCCAGGACGCAATCATGCTGGCGCACCAGCCCCACGAGGCCACCACGACGAGCGTCAAGCCGATGTAGAACGCCGGATGGGCCTGGAGCGGGGGGTAGAAGGTGTAGAGCACACTGGCGCGGAAGGTGAGAATTGCCCAGACGGTCATTGCGGTGCCGATGAGCGCCACGGCGTACATGATCCACCCGAGCCGGGGCCACTTGATCTCACCGTTCTCCCGCTGCGCGACGGCGTACCCCAACGCCATGATGAAAAAGGTGGTGAACACCAGTGCCATCAGGACGCCATGCGCGGTCACCGACATGTAGTACATCCGGGCCGACCGGTACGGCACCTCAAGGTTGGCACGGGAGAGCGCCTGCATGACCGCCATCGCCGCCGCCACGCCAAACGCGAGCACTGCAACCCAGATGTGGGCCAGGATCAGCCGGTTAGTGCGCGGCATGCGCGGCTCCTCCGGTCGACGCCTGGGCTGTGGGGGGCTGCCAGCTTTCCTTCGGTACGACCTTGAGTTTGGAGGCCATGGTGTGGTGCCCGACCCCGCAATACTCATTGCAGGCGATCAAATAGTCACCCGGCTTGAACGAGGTGGTGAACTGGCTCACATAGCCGGGAATCACCATTGACTGTCCATTGGTGCGGACAATCTGGAAGCCGTGGATGACATCCACCGATGTCATGTGAAAGGTGACGGGCGTCTCCGCCGGAAGCACCAGGTCGGCCGGCAGCCAGACGAACATCAGCCCGATGACCGACACGTGCACCGCACCACCGACATCGACGGAAACACCCTGGCGGCGGAACTGGGGATTCTGAAACACCTTTTTCGGGTCGATGGTCTCGACGTGGGACGGGGGGTGGAAGCCGTGCCTGATGGAGGCGTTGGCGAGTGATCCGAAAAACAGCACCAGCATCCCGCCGACCCCCCACAGCCACGCCCGCTCATAGACATCAATTTTCATTGCGATACCGCCCCGCGGCCGAGGTAGAGCCAGGTGTACACCGCAAACCAGCCGGCGATGAACAGCAGCGCGTAAATACCGACGAAGGCGAATGTGCCGATGGGATGTCTCGGCAATCCTTCCGGCATTTCGGACATGGGGGGGCTCCTTTTTTCCATGATCACCCGGCCCGGCTGGCCCGCAGGGCATTGAAAATGACCGCCACATCAATTGCTTCCTGGAGCAGTGCACCGGGCGTTGGGGCAAGGTACCCCGCAGCGGCCACCAACATCGCGACACCGCTCAAACCCAACCCAGCCACGATGCTTTGTCGGGCGATGCGCATGGTGCGCCGGCCGATGTGCACTGCTTCGGGCACCCGCCCGAGGCTGTCGACCAGGAGGACGACGTCTGCGGCCTCCGCGGCAATGCCACCGCCATGGGCGGCGAGCGCCACCCCGACTGCCGCTGAGGAAAGTGCCGGGGCGTCGTTGGTGCCATCGCCCACCATCAGCACCTTACGGGAGGCTTTGGCGAGCCGGCGCACGTGGGCAACCTTGTCCTCGGGCAGCAGGTCCGCGGCAATGTCCTGGATGTTCACCGCCCGGGCCACCTGAGCCACGTTGTCAGCGTGATCGCCGGAGAGCAGCACAATGTGGCGGAGCCCCAGCCGACGGAGTTCGGCCACCACCTCGACGGCATCAGGACGAATCCGATCGGCGTAGGTTACGCTGCCGGCGGCTGCACCGTCGATCGCAATGTAGGCCCGCAGTGCCGCGCCCCCATCGTGCAAACCCGAGAGCACGGCGGTCGCACCCGGGTCGCGCTCCTTGACCAGGGAGAAGGCACCCACCGTCACCCGGCGTCCATCCACCATCCCCCAAACTCCCCGTCCCGCCGCCTCAGTCACCTCGGTGGCAGTCCCAAGGTGAATGCCCCGCGCCAGTGCGGCGTCCACCAAGGTGCGGGCCAGCAGATGGCCGGAGCCCTGCTCGACCGATGCGGCGAATCGCAGCAGCTCGTGTTCGCTGAAGGGCGGCACCGAATGCACCGCGGCCACCGCGGGTTGCCCAGCGGTGAGAGTGCCGGTCTTGTCGAAGACCGCGGTGTCCACCGACGCCAGCGCCTCGAGCGCTCCGCCATGCCGGATGATTATCTGCCGCCGGGCGGCGCGATTCATCCCGCCGATGATTGCGACTGGGGTGGCCAGGATGAGCGGGCACGGGGTGGCCACCACCAGGACCGCAAGGACGCGAAGCGGATCTCGGGACACCAGCCAGGCCGCGGCGGCTACCAGCAAGGTCAGGGGAGTGAACCAGACGGCGTAGCGATCGGCCGCTCGCTGGAGTGGCGCCTTGCTGGCCTGGGCGGTCCGGACCAGTTCCACAATGCGGGCATAGAGGCTGGCCCCGGCGACCGCCGTAACCCGGATGACCAGCGGCCCGTCCAGGATGATGCTGCCGGAACGCAGTTCCATTCCCGGCGCTGCCCGGAGCGGCAGCGGTTCCCCAGTCAATCGGGCCACATCCACCTGGGCCAGGCCCGACACGACCACCCCGTCGCAGGGGACCATCTCACCGGGGCGGGCCAGGATCCGCTCGCCGACGATAATGGCCTCCGCCTCGACATCCACCACCTGATCGCCGACCAGTCGATTGGCTCGGCGAGGAGCCTCCGCCTCCAGGGCCCGAACCGCCGCCGAGGCCCGGCGTTCGGCAAAATGTTCCAGGGCCTCGCCACCGGTTTGCATCAACACGATGACCAGTCCGGCAAAGGGCTGATCCAGTACGATGGCGGCGAGGATGGCGAGGGCGGCGACGACGTCGGCCGCAAATCGGCCCCGGAATACGCCCAAGGTGGTGCGAAAGATGAGCGGAAGACCGATGATCCAGAGGCCACCAGTCCACACGGTGTGCGCCGAGAGCGGCGGGGCGGGGAGGAAGCGGAGCAGCAACCCTGCCAGCAACGCCACCGTCGCAGCTGCCGGCCGGAGCAGAATCCGGCCTGCTGGTTTCACTGTTTGGTCGAGGGGCTTGGCTTCTTGCCGTTCCCGTTCTGCCGCAGGCAGAACCCCACGCCCCGGACCGTTTCAATGCCGTGGGTCTTGGTGAACCGGCTCAGCTTTCGCCGCAGATTGCCGACGTGCACGTCCACCACGTTGCTCTCGGGATCGAAGTGCATGTCCCAGACCTTTTCAAGCAAGGTGGTGCGGCGGACAACCTCCTCGGGGTGCAGCAGGAAATGTTCGAGCAGCTGGAATTCCTTGGCGGTCAAGTCGAGCCGCTGTTCCCCCGCGGTGGCCTGATGTCGGAGCCGGTCCAGCGCCAGGTCGCCGTAGCGGAGGATTTCCATCCGCTCGGCGCCGCCGCGTCGGACCAGGGCCCGCATCCGCGCAAGCAGCTCCTCGAACCGGAAGGGCTTGCTGAGGTAATCGTCGGCTCCGGCATCCAGCCCCCGGACCACATCTTCCACCGCGTCCCGCGAGGTCAGCATGAGGATCGGCGTGTTCCTCCCCTCCCGCCGGAGCTCCATTGCCACCTGGTATCCGTTCTTTTTTGGCAACATGACATCGAGCAGGATCACGTCATAGTCATACACGTGGGCCAGCATCGTGGCCTCCTCCCCGTCCGGGGCAACGTCCACCACATAGCCCTCTTCGGCGAGGCCCTGTTCGATGAACCCGGCGACCTTCCGGTCGTCCTCCACGACGAGAATTTTCATGGGGTCAAGATTATCCAAAGAGATGTGAACCTCAGGAGAACTCTGTCTGAAGCGTTCTTCACAATCTACAGTGGGGGGAGGACCGGCGGGGCCGCAGGGAGGCTCAAGGTGAACAGGGCACCGCCGCCGGGATTGAGCTCGGCGGTCAAATCTCCTCCCAGAATCCGGGCGAGACGGCGCGAGAGGGGGAGCCCGAGGCCGTGGCCGGCCCGTTCCCCTCCGGCGGTGGTGAAGTAGACATCGAAGACTTGCTCGAGGTCTGCGGCGGGGATGCCGGGACCCTGATCGCCTACCTGAAGAATGATCTTGGCGCCCTCCGCCTTTACCGCAACGGAGACGGTGGACCCCTCCGGTCCGTGCCGGATGGCGTTGCGGAGCAGGTTGACCAAGATCTGCTCCACCCGGTGCGAGTCGGTGCGACAGAGCGGGCCGCCGGCGGACAACTCCGCTTTCAGGCGGATGCCCCGTTCCGCCGCCGCCGGGGTGACTCGCTGGACCGCCGCCTGGGCAACCGCGCCGGCATTCACATCCCGGAATACCGGTTTGAGTCGGTCCTCGTCGAGCCGGCTCAGATCGAGCAGGTCGCTGATCAGGGAGACGGCCTGATCAGCTGAATCGAGGATTTCGTACGCCGCCTTGGGGACCTCGCCGGGGCCCTTCCGACGCACCAGGATCTCGGCCCAGCCATACACCGCGGCGAGCGCGTTGCGGAGTTCGTGATTCACCATGGCAAAGAAACGTTCGCGGGAACGGTGCAGCTGCTGCACTTCTTCCAGCAGCCGGCCCCGATCGGTGTGGAGTTTGGCGTTCTCCAGCGCGGTGCCGACAATCAGCGTGAGGAGCCCGGCGATGTGCTCATCCTCCTCGCTGAACGAGTCGGAACCGAGCTTTTCAGTCAGATAGAGCTCGCCGATCACACCGTGCTGCGAGCGGATGGGAACGCCCAGGAAGGAGTGCATCGGCGGATGATGGGGGGGGAAGCCGGCCGATTCCGGATGCTTTGCCAGGTCCGGCAGCCGAATCGGACGACCCTCGGTAATCAGGAAGCCGAGCAACCCCTTCCCGGTCGGGCGGTGCCCGATGGCGGCTTGTTGCTCCTCGGTGAGCCCGGCGACGGTGAAGCTCTCCAGCGACTTGGCGTCGGCGGCCAGAAGCCCCACGGCGGCATACCGTGCGCCGATGAGGTCGGCGGCCAACTGGGCCACCCGCTCGAGGACCGCCTCGATCCGGGTCTCCGTAATGAGAGCAGGCGACTCGTACAGCAGCCGCTCGATCCGGGCCTCGCGCTCGGTACTGGTTGGGGTCATGCCCGCATTCTACTGCCACCGGGGCTCTCATGGGGGCTTCATCCCTGCTTCACAGGCTCGCACCTATATCTGTGGTCGATTGCCTCCAGACAGGAGTGGGGCACATGGACCCGTTGCGTTTGCTCGCTGCCACTGATGGGTCGGAGGTCGGCGAGCATGCGGTGAGGGTGGTCCGATCGCTGGCGGAGCGGGACCGGGCCGCGCTGGACATCATGAGTGTTGAAACCGACGGGCTGCCGGGATTGACCGGGTCATCCGGCGTCCGGCGGGGGGCATCGACTTCTGCCACGATTTGGGCGCGCGGCGTGCCAGGGGTAGAGATCGTCCGCCACGCCGACCTCCATCGCGCCAATTTGGTGGTGCTGGGCCGGGGGCCCCGATCCCCAACCGCACCAACCCGCCTGGGGCAGACGTCGGACACCGTCATTCGGCGCCGCCAGGGCCCCTCCCTCTTCATCCCGCCAGAGGTGTCGGAGATTCACCGCGTCGTGATTGCTCTCGATGGCACCTATCGCGGTCTCCGGGTTCTCGATGATGCCGCCAGGGTGGTGGCCATGGCCGGCGCCGAAGCGACCTCGGTGACGGTCGTTCCCTCCGGGAACTCGGCCGATGGCACCGGCGGCGATCCGAGGGTCACTCGGGTACGCCAGGCGTTGGAGGCATTTCCCGGCCTCGGGGGTTCGGCGCACCACCGGGTGCTGGAGGGCGATCCCGTCGGTGAGATTCTCCGATTCCTGGCATATTTGAAGGCAGATCTTCTGGTGCTGGGCGTCCGGGGGGGCGGCCCTGCCGGCGAGATGGGTTCCGGTCACGTCGGCAGGGATTTGTTGCAGTCCGCCGGCGTCGCAATTCTCAGCATTCCAATCTGATCCGGCAGGAGGGACGGATGCTACGAAACGTTGGATTCCTCGACCGGGCCATCAGGTTGGTGATCGGCATCGGCCTGCTCGGGCTCTACGGCGCACTGGAGCCACCGCTCCGCTATGTGACGCTGATCGGGCTCATTCCCCTCGGTACTGCCCTGCTGGGGAATTGCCCGATCTACTCGCTCCTGGGAATTTCCACCTGCCGGAAAGACCCATCGGCGGGCTCCCGTTGACCGAACTCGAAACCGCCACGCGGCTCGTGGTGGCTGGACTCGCGGGGATGGCTGTGGGCCTGGAACGGGAATGGTCCGGGCATGCCTCCGGTCCGGCCGCACGCTTTGCCGGGGTCCGAACCTTTCTGCTGCTGGGAACAATCGGCGGAGTGGCTGGGTGGCTGATTGCTACGAGCGGTCCGCTCCCGGCCGCCGCGCTCATTGCCGGCGCCGGCGCCCTTATCGTTGCCGCCTACCTTACTGCGGCGCGCCGAGCCCCCGAGGCGGTTGACGGGACCACCGAGACCGCTGCAATCCTGATGCTCGGTGTTGGCGTGCTGGCGGGACTGGGCGAATTGACTGTGGCCAGTGGAATCGCCGCGGTCACCGTCCTGGCGCTGGCTGAAAAAGAGCC
>JANNSC010000381.1:0-1859 GCA_031402135.1 Gemmatimonadales bacterium
TCCGAAACCGGGCGGAATGTGGCAATCTCCCCCGACGGCTCCCGCGTCGTCTACGTCGGCGCCGCGTCCAGCGCTTCCACCATGCTCTACATGCGGCGGCTCGGCGACGTCGACCTGACCCCGGTGCCGGGAACCGAAGGGGGTTCCCAGCCGTTCTTCTCGCCGGACGGAAGCTGGATCGGCTTCTACACCAGCGGGGCCCTCAAGAAAGTTCCGATTGCGGGCGGCCCGGCGCTCACCATCACCCGGCTCACCGCCCTGATCAGAGGCCCCCGTTGGGGTGCCGATGGCAACATTCTCTATTCCGATTACCGGAACCGGCTGATGCGGGTGAGCGCCGCAGGAGGAACGGCGATAGCGCTCCAGGTGGCGGACACCACCGCGCGCTATCGCTGGCCGGAACTGCTGCCGGACGGGAAGGCGGTGCTCCTGAGCACCCCGGAGCACCAGGTCGGAATCCTCGATCTCGAAACCGGCAAGGTCACCACCCTCCTCCCCGAAGGGGACGGACCGATCTACCTAACCTCGGGCTTCCTGCTCTATGGCCATCAGAGCCAATCCCTGCTGGCGGTGCCCTTCGACCTCAAGCGCCGTACGGTCACCGGCTCGCCGGTGCCGGTGCTGCAAGGGGTGCAGGTCTTCAGCGGTGGGGCGGTCCAGTTGGGCATGTCGTCGGGGGGAGTGGCGGCGTATCTCGCCGGGGCGAGCACCCAGGGACAGCTGCGGCTGGTGGACAGCACCGGAGCCGAGACTCCGCTGCCGCCCAAGGGGGCCTCCCTCCAACTCGGGCGTTTCTCCCCCGATGGGAAGCGCATTGCATACGCCATCGCCGCCCAGACGGGGGGGGCATCTGACATCTACATCCTCGATATTGCGCGGGGGACATCCACCCGGGTGTCAGGCCAGAGCAGTGCGACTAGTCCGATCTGGTCTCGCGACGGCGAATTCGTGGCCTATGCTGGCCCCGGCCCCCAGGGGCCGGACCTCTACCAACGCCGTGCCGACGGCAGCGAAGCGGAACAGCTGCTCGCTTCCTTCCCCGGTGACCAGGACGTTGTCGACTTTGCCCCGGACGGGCGCCTGGTGATGGTCAACTACTCGGATAACAGCAACATCGATATCGTCACACCGGGAGCCAAAGCAGCGGCCGAGCCGTATCTCCACGAGGCATGGCACGACTACATGGCGAGCCTGTCGCCCGACGGCAGGTGGTTGGCGTACGCCTCCCGGGAAACCGGGAACGACGAGGTGTACGTGCGTGCCTACCCGACCGCCAAAGGCAAATGGCAGCTCTCCCAGGGGGGAGGCACCGCGCCGCGCTGGGCACCCGACGGGCGGACGCTTTACTACATCCGGGACGACAGCCTGCTGGCCACGACCGTCCGGAGCGGCGCCTCGTTCGACGTCGGCGCTCGGCGCTGGGCCGTCCGGTGGCCCTACGAGCAGGATTTTGCCACGATGTACGACGTGAGCCCCGATGGCAAACGCTTTGCCGTGGTGAGTTTCCCTGATGTCGGCGCGGTGACGGTGGCCACCAACTGGTTCAGCGAACTTCGGGAACGGCTGGCGGGAGCGGCGGGCTCCAGGGCAACTGGGAGTCGCCCCTGAAGTCTATGGGTGTTCCTGCCACGCTCGACATCAGTTCCCGGGCAAACTCGATTTCGTCTTCGTTCACCAGATGCCCCATCCCGGGGTAGATCCGTTCGGTCACTTCCGCTCCCATGCGCCGGAGCACCTCGGCGCTCTCGTGCACCCGCGCCGCCGGAACGTGGGCATCCACATCACTGCAGCCCAGGAACACCGGCGTGCCATCGAAGGTCCCGTCGAAATTCCACATCGTTCCCGGCGGGCCGATCAAG
>JANNSC010000382.1:0-1518 GCA_031402135.1 Gemmatimonadales bacterium
GGGCGCGATTTGCCGGGCGATCACTGCGCTGCATTGGGCCGACGTAGACACGGGCCGGGGAGCGGATGCGACGAATCGGGCGGCCGACGGGAACGTCAGTGAGCCGTCGGATGAGTTGGATGCCGACGCGCACCCGCGAACTGCAGGGCCCGGAGGACGCCTGATCGGAGCAGCCGCCATCAAGCTCTCCGATGTGCTCAAAGCAGACCGCGCCGGCGCCCTCATCCTCTCCGCCAGCACAGCGTTTCTCGAGCGTATCGTAGCACGCAGCGGCCCCGAGGACATCTACGCCGAACTGCGCCCGGGCAAGGAGCGCCACGCGGTGCTCACCACGGCGGGGCGCCTCGGCGTGTTACCAGTGGTGACCAACGCCGTGATGTTCGCTCATCCGGAAGACTGGGCCCGGCACCGGTTGCTGCGGGCGATTGCGCTGAATACCACGCTCTCTGCCCTGGAGTCCCGTTGCCCCTCGGTCCAGTCGTCCGACCATTGGCTCAAACCCTCCGCCGAGCTCCTTCGCCACTTCCCTGATGTCCCCGAGGCCATGGATCTGGCCGGTGAGCTCGCCGACCGTTGCCGCTACCGGATTCCCATCGGCCGGATCATCCCGCCCCGCTACGCCGAGGCCACCGACGCGTTCCAGCAGCTCCGCACACTGGCGTACCACGGCGCGCTGCGGCGCTACGGGACCATCGCGCCGATTACCCGGGATCGGCTGGAGCACGAACTCGGCATCATCGGCATGAAGGGATTTGCCGATTATTTCCTGGTGGTCAAGGACATCGTCGAGCACGGCCCCACCCACTGCGGCCGCGGCTCGGTCGCCAATTCGGTCGTTTCCTATTGTCTGGGCATCACCCACGTCGAACCGCTGGGGGCGGGGCTGCTGTTCGAGCGCTTCCTCAATCCCGAACGGAAGGACCCGCCCGATATCGACCTCGATTTTCCCTGGGATGAGCGCGATCGGATCCTGGCCTGGGTGTTCCAGCGCTACCCCCGGCCCCAGGCGGCGATGGTGGCCAACCATAACACGCTCAAGCTCCGCGGGGCGCTTCGCGAGGTGGCCAAGGTCGCCGGCCGCCCCGAGGGAGAAATCCGCGAGGTCACCCGCCGGATCCCCTGGTACAGCGACGCGGTACCAATCGAGCAGCTCCTTGCCCAGCACCCCAATTTTGCCGGTCTGGATCTTCCCGCCACCTGGCTGGAACTGGCCCGGCGCGCCACCGCGCTGGTCGGCACCCCTCGGCACCTGTCACTCCACCCCGGCGGAGTGGTCATCGTGCCGGGTGCGCTCACCGATTACGTCCCGATCGAGCCGGCGGCCAAGCTGCTCGACGGCTACCCCGGCCTCACTGTCCCGGTCATTCAGTTCGAGAAGGACGGTGCCGAAGACGCCGGACTGGTCAAGATCGACCTGCTGGGCAACCGCTCCCTCGCGGTCATTCGCGACGGCATTGCCATGGTTCGGACCAACACCGGTCGCCAGCTCGATTACACCAGCGCCGAAGCCGGCGAGGA
>JANNSC010000383.1:0-1526 GCA_031402135.1 Gemmatimonadales bacterium
CGGGACGGAGGCCGTTCCCATTTGCTTCATCACCACTTCAAACTCGCTGCGCAACAGCGCCAGCACCGTTTCCACGCCTTCCTGCCCGAAGGCGCCCAATCCCCAGATGTAGGGGCGCCCAATCCCGATGGAGGCCGCACCCAGCGCCATTGCCTTGAACACGTCGGTGCCGCGCCGGAATCCGCCATCACAGATCACCGGAATGCGGCCGGCGGCGCCCTGCACCACTTCCGGAAGCGAGGCAATCGTCGCGCGCATTGAATTCTCGGCCCGCCCGCCATGGTTGGAACAGAACAATCCGTCCACACCGTGCTGGACGGCGAGCTCGGCATCTTCCCGCGTCACGATACCCTTGATCAACACCTTCATGGAGGTGGCGGACTTGAGTCGGTCGATGAACTCCCAGGAGGGGGTACCGACTTCGGGAATTGGAGCTATCGGCGGGTAGCCGTTCAGCATCGGCTTGCGCCGGTTGTCCCCGGTGCTTCCACCCCGGACGCCGGGAATCGGCGAGCCACCCACATGACACCCGCTGCACACTCGTTTGTCGAGGCGGGCACCCCGCAGCATTGTTTCTCGATTGCTGCCGCCGAACAAGTCGACCGTGAACACCACCGCCGCACTGCCAGCCCGTTCGGCGCGCTCCACCATTTGCCTGGTGCGGGCCCAATCTTCCTGGTGGTAGAGTTGGAACCACACCGTCGCGCCCCGCGCGGCGATGGCATCTTCGATCGAGGTGGTGGCGACGGTGGACAACACCTGGAGGTGATTCCTGGCTTTGGCGGCGCGCGCGACGGCAATTTCGCCGAGCCGGTGAAACGCTTTCTGGCTGCCGACTGGATTGAGGACGATAGGCGTGGGATAGCGGGTGCCGAAAAGCGATACGCTGCCATCGACTGCCTCCACATCAACCAATCGCCGTGGCTTGAGCGCCCAGCGTTCGAATCCTTCCCGATTGGCCCGGATGGTACCATCGTCATCGGTCCCGGTGGCAAGGTAAGCCCAGTGCGCCACCGGAATATTCGCCCGAGCCACCGGTTCGAAGTCAAACACATTCAGCGCCTCGGCGGCGGTGCGGATGGCCGTAGCGCTCTGCAATGCCTGTTGCGTGAGGGACAACGCTGCGGCCGAGCGCCGTGGGGATTCCGACGTGAGATCACGAAGAATGTCGGAGTTGAGTCCCGCTGCGGCGAGAATCGGGCTTCCCGCAAGGAATTGAAGGAAGTGGCGGCGATCAGGCATGCGGTGCTCCGTGGGGTATCGGCAGGTGGCGTGGCCGGGTCCAGCCAGAAAACCTAAGTGGGCGCACCGACTACCGCGCCTGCTGGACCAGCGCCACCAGTTCCGCCGTCACTGGAACCGGGATCTGGTGAGCGGCCCCGCCCCGGAGAATCGGGCCGGCAATCGCGTCGAGCTCGGGCGGCCTTCCGGCGGCCACATCCTTGGCCATCGAGCTCCGCAGCGCCCCGGGGAAGCCTCGGAGAGTTCGCACTGTCTCATCGGCATCCACCCTGGCGCCGACTGCC
>JANNSC010000384.1:0-26377 GCA_031402135.1 Gemmatimonadales bacterium
GGAAGAGCGCGTTAGGCCCGCCCAGGGCGTTGAGCAGGAGGTCTACATCGCCGTCTCCATCCACGTCGGCGAAGACGGCCCCGGTGGAGGCGCGAGCGGGCACCGACACCCCTGCCTCGGCGGCAATATCCCTGAACTTCCAGTTGCCCAGGTTTTGGTAGAGGGCGCTGGGCCCTTCGGTCCGGCAGAGAAAAATGTCCACCAGCCCATCGCCATTCACGTCGCCGAACGCCACCCCGGCCCCATCGGCCAGCAACTGGTTCCGCAGCAACGCCGAATCGCTGACGAAGTTTTGGAAGCGGATGCCGGTGGCGCTCTCCGCGAGCTGGGTGAATCCCACCGCGCCGCGGCGGGCGACTGCTACCTCCCGCCAGCGAAACCCCGCCTCCTGGTGCCATTCAGGAACCGCAGCGCGGTTGCATCCTCCCAGCAGGGCGATCGCCGCCGCGGCAAGATGCCCCGCCGGACCAAGACGGCCGACCCGCCTCACTTCCGGTTGGCTCGGGTGTGGACCCGCTCGAGAACCTTGGCGGCGACGCAGCGGCCGATCTGCTTGCCGGCCTCATTGCCCATCGGGTAGTGGATCCCGCCGTAGAGCCGGGAGACTGCCGCTTCATCGGCCGCCGCCTGGAACGAAGGGAATCGGCGCACCGGATGGCCCAGTGCGAGGTTGGTGCTGTCATCGAAAGCGACTTGACCCAGCAGCGCCGCGAACACGCCGGCAGCGGCGGCGGACTGGCCGGAGTGACCCGAGGGATACTCCGGGAACGACGGGGTGGTGATGACCGTCTGCCACTTGGGATCGATGTACCGGCGGATGTAGCTGTAGGGCCGGAGCAGGTTGCGGCGGTACTTCTCATGCCAGATGCCGATGAAGGCATCCGCCTGGGCGATGGTCCCCAGGACGAACAACTCGGCGGCAGCGTCGGGGGGCAGGGTGAGCTGGCTGATCATCTGGCTCCCGATGCTGAGCCAGTGGCCGGTGGGGGTTCCGGTTTGACCGGGGTTGTCGGCCCAGTAGAGCACGGTGCGCCGTTGCTCCTCGGTCAACGTCTTGCTCACCTGGTAGACTTGCTGGGCTTCCCCATAGAACGGTGAGGTGGAGGCGGTAGAAAATTCTGCAGGGGGGGTCGGGGCGCATTCATTCGGGCTCCCCATCACGAACGGCCGCAGGGTGCCCCAGTACGGCTCGGTGGCTCCGGTAGGATTGATGGCCTTGAGCGTCTTGATATCGGTGGACTTTGGACGATTGACCACCAGTGCGCGCTCGCCGGCGGCGCCGGGTCGGAGACTCGCCGACGGGTTATTGAGTGCCACCAAGTCGGTGGCGGGCGAAAGATTTTGGGGGACGTAGTCGCTTCCCGGAGTGTCGTTCACCCAGTATTGGGGGCCGGCCGGGGGCTTCCAGGGCCGAGTGCGGGTCGCGTCGAATCCGTCGGCCGCGGCCCAATTGAGTACCGCCGTGCCGATCCGGACCCCCAACTCTCGGGAGCGGTCCTGAACGTCCTGGGGAATTCCCAGCGCAATCCGGGCCCCAGTGAGCGAGTCGGCCAGGGCGGCGAGGGCCGCCTTGGTTCCCGGCAGCCCCTCCGCGAAGAGGGTGTCGAGAACCGTTCGCTCTGCCGCCACCGCCACCAGCACCGGATCGTGGGTCAGGCCGGGTTCTCCGCGGGGCAGGGAATCGAGGCCATTGAGCTGACCGGCGAGGGACTGAAGCGTTGGGGTGGCGCTGGCGATCCCTTCATAGAGGGCCACCGAGGCATAGGCCAGCACCCGAGCGGCGACCGGCGGCGAAATGCGTTCGGCGCGGATGAGCCCGTAGTAGTTCTGCATCCACTCAGCGATCATCCCTGGATCGGCGGGTGGCATCGAGCGGGAACAGGCGGAGCCCAGGAGACTGAGCGCTGCGGCGAGGGCGAGCCGGGCGCGTCGAAGCGGCGTTGTCATGGCTGGCAAAATATCACACTCGACAGGTCACCATAGCTTTACAAAGCAAAGTACTTGACATCACCCTGTGCGTTGGCTATTCTCTAGCCATGGCCGCCACCCAACGCTCGCCACGACCCCCCGGGGATCCGATCCCCCTGCATACCCGTGCCCTGGAGGATCTCAGCTTCATTCGGGACACCATGGAGCGGGCCGGAACCGTCACATCGGTCCCCGGCTGGGGTGGAGTGGCCATGGGAGTCAGTGCCCTCATGGCCAGCTGGATCGCCTCCTGGCAGGGCTATGGGGCCGAATGGCTGGCGGTCTGGCTGGCTGAGGCCGTGCTGGCGCTCGGAATCGGAGGCGCCGCGATGGTCCGGAAGGCCGACGCTACCGGAACCCCCCTCTTCTCCCGCGCCGGCCGGCTCTTCCTCCGCGCCTTCGTGCCACCGATGGTGGCGGGGGCAGTGCTCACCCCGGTTCTCTACCGCGCCGGTTTGGGCGCCGAATTGCCCGGGCTGTGGTTGCTCCTCTATGGCGCTGCGGTCACCGTAGCCGGCACCAGCTCCATCCCGGTGGTTCCTCTGCTCGGCGTGAGCTTCATGGCGCTCGGAGGGATTGCCTTTCTGCTTCCGGCGTCCCTCGGGAATCTGCTCATGGCGCTCGGCTTCGGCGGATTGCAGATCGGGTTCGGACTGCTGATCGCGAGGAAGCATGGCGGCTAAACGCGCCGCGGCACGCTCCGACGGGCTCCGCCCGGCCCAGCCGCCCAGCCTCGAAACGCTTTCCGGCGGTGCCACCTCCCGGGCGCCGCTGTCGCTCGATCGGGTTATTCACGAGCGGATGCGGCTGGCCATCGTCAGTGCGCTGGCCGTCAACGAGTCCCTCACCTTCAATGAACTCAAACAGCTGCTGGACACCTCCGACGGCAACCTCAGCGTGCACGCCCGTCGGCTGGAGGAAGCGGGTTATGTCGAATGCCGCAAGTCCTTTGCGGGACGCAAGCCCCGAACCGAGTTCCGGCTCTCCGGAGCGGGCCGTGCGGCGCTGGAGCGCTACCTGGCCCACATGGAAGGACTGATCCAGTCCACCCGAGGCCGGCGCTGAGGTCTCCTTTTTTTTTCAGAGGAACTTTGTGATACAAAGTAATTCGCTCCATGCGGCCATCATCATGGACGGCAACGGCCGCTGGGCCGAGCGCCAGGGCATGCTCCGGGGGGTGGGGCACCGGGCCGGTGCCGGCGCCGTCGACCGGGTGGTCAAGGCCGCTCCTGCGGCAGGAATTTCGGTGCTCACCCTCTTCGCCTTTTCCAGCGATAACTGGCGCCGGCCAATGCCCGAGGTGACCGGACTGCTGCGGTTGTTCGGTCGCTACCTCCGGGAGGAGCGGGGCCGAGCGGTGTCGAACGGGGTGGCAGTGACCGTCATTGGTCGGCGGGACCGCCTGCCCGATTGGCTCTGTCGCGACATCGATGAGACAGAGGCGGCAACCGCAGGAGGGCAGCGTCTTGGCCTCCGCCTCGCGGTGGATTACTCCGGCCGGGACGCGATACTCGGAGCTGCGGCGCGCCTCGCCGAGCGGCCGGAGCCGACCACTCGGGAACGCTTTGCGGAGATGCTCTCCGGCGGTGCTCCACCGGTGGACCTGCTGATCCGTACCGGGGGCGAGCGGCGACTCTCGGATTTCCTGCTGTGGGAGTGTGCCTACGCCGAATTGTTCTTCTCGGCGACGATGTGGCCCGACTTCACACCGGCCGAGCTGCAGCGCATCGTCAGCGAGTTTCGCGGCCGGGATCGCCGCTACGGCGGGGTGCCGGCTTCTGCCGCCGCCCTTCAACTGCAACGCTGACCAGGGAGATCGTCATGCTTCCGCCGTTTCTTGGAGTGCTGTTGTTGCTGGGCACTGCCGCTTCGGTTGCGCTGGCCCTCGGCGTCTGGCTGTGGGCCCGGGCCCGGAACCGCGCTACGCTGGGGCAACGCGCCGCCTGGTTTGGAGGGGGCGCTGCAGCGGTCTATGCGATGTTCTGGGTACTGGGACTGGTCCTCACCAGCCCAGTGGAGCTCGCCCCGGGGCAAACCGTATGCTTCGGTGGACTCGACTGTCACCTTCATGTGGCGGTAACCGACGTGCACCAGGGGGATGAGCTTGGCGTGACGGTCCAATTTTCCAGCGACGCCCGGGGGGCGCCGGAGTGGCCCGGAACCCTCCGCTTCCGGATTCGGGATGCAACGGGGATGGAGTACGCTCCGACCAACGCGGTGCCCGACAGCGCCCTTGGCCCGGGAGAGACTCGGCTGTTCGAGCTGCGCTTTCCCGGCGGGGTGGCCCCGATCGGCTCGGTGCTGATCGTCACCTGGAAGCCGGGAGTCGATTATCTGGTGCCGGGATCCGGTAACCCGCTGGTGCAAGCCCGCCGCCGGCTGGCGCTTCCGGCGGTGACCGCTCCGAGAGTGTGATGGCGTCGCCTCCCCGGAGGACTATTCAGCGAAAGTGCCTTTTATTACGGTGACCGCCTGGCCGCCGAGCCGGACCCGGTCTCCGGCCACCTCGACGCGCACAACCCCCCCCCGCTGGGAGACCTGCTTCCCCACCAGCAGCGTCCGTCCCAGCCGAGCTGCCCAGTACGGCGCCAGCGCGCAGTGGGCCGAGCCGGTGACCGGGTCCTCATCGACGCCGGATGTCGGTGCGAAGAATCGGGAGATGAAATCCACGCCAGGTTCGTCCGACGGGCAGGTGACGATGATTCCGCGAGTTTCAATGGCATTGAGGAGGCGGTAGTCGGGCTTCATGGCGCGGAGTTTGGCCGGGTGCTCGGTCACCACCATGTAGTCGAACACACTCCGAAGGGTCGCTGCGCCCTGGGCCTTGAATGCGTCGAGCAGGTAGGGCGGAGGCAGGCACGGTTCCGCTGGTGTCGCTGGAAAATCGAGCACGATCCAGTCCTTCTTCCGGGCCGCCGTGAGCACGCCGCTCTTGGTATGGAAGCGAAGCGTCGCCTTGGCAATTGCCTTCTTCTTGGCCCAGAGAAAATGGGCGCTGGCAAGCGTGGCATGGCCGCAGAGATCGACCTCGGTGGTGGGAGTGAACCACCGAAGGTCGTAGCCATCCTTCCGCTTTACCAGAAAGGCAGTTTCGGCCTGATTCATTTCGCGAGCCACCGACTGCATCCACTCTTCCGGCCGGGCTTTGGGCAGGAAGCAGACCCCGGCAGGATTTCCGGCGAAGGGAGCGTCGGTGAAGGCATCGATGAGCCACAGATCGATTGGCATGGAAACCGTCAGGGGTCAGGGGTTGGAAGGCTCGGCGTGGTGACAGGCCACCAGCGTCGGGCCGAGGGGTCGGAGCGCGGGCAGCTCGGTGGTGCAGCGCTGGTCCCGGCCAGGGTGGAAGCAGCGGGAGGCAAAGGGGCAGCCCGGCGGTAACACGCCTCGCCGGGGCGGCTCGCCGTGGAGCACGATGCGGGCGCGCTGCCGGGCCGGGTCCGGCTCCGGTACCGCGGAGAGCAGCGCCTGGGTGTAGGGGTGCAGCGGCGTCCGAACAATCGACTCGGTCGGGGCGATTTCCACGATGCGGCCGAAATACATGACGGCAACTCGGTGGGCCAGCTGTCGCACCACCGCCAGGTCGTGGGCAATGAAGAGGTAGGCGAGGCCACGCTGCTGCTGCAAATCGGCGAACAAGTTGAGCACCTGGGCCTGAACCGATACGTCGAGGGCTGAGACCGGTTCGTCGCAGACCAGGAATTCCGGATCCACCGCGAGGGCGCGGGCAATTCCAATGCGCTGGCGTTGACCGCCGCTGCACTGGTGGGGGAAGCGATCCATCCAGGACGCATCGAGTCCGACTTCTTCAAACAGCTGGGCCACCCGGGCCGGGATTTTCGACTTCGGCACCAGGTGGTGGATCTCGATTCCTTCGGCGACCGCCGCCCCGGCCTTCATGCGGGGGTCGAGCGCGCTGTAGGGGTCCTGAAAAACGACTTGCATGCGGCGCCGCAGCGGGCGAAGCGCCGACTCCGTGACGGCGAGCACGTCAATCCCTCCGAGGTGCACGCTGCCGCCGGTTGCCGGCGCCAGCCGGAGAATGGTCCGTCCGACGGTGGTCTTTCCGGAGCCCGATTCGCCCACCAGGCCGAGGGTTTCACCTCGAGCCACCGAAAAACTCACGCCGTTGACGGCATACACCGGATTGCCCGAACCACCCAGGAATCCGCGCGTTCGGTAGTGCTTCACCAAATCCCGCACCTGGAGGAGCGGTTCGGTCATGATCCACCCCGAGCCGCCAGCCAGCAGCGGGTGGATTCTCCGGGTGCCAACGGAACCACCGGCGGTGTTTCAGTGGCGCAGCGGGGCAGCGCCTCGGGGCAGCGGGGATGAAAACGGCAGCCTCCCGGCCAGGCGTCGGGGAGGGGCACCGCACCGTTGATCGAGGCGAGCCGTTGGACCGCACCGTCGAGTCGGGGGATCGAACGGAAGAGGGCTCGGGTGTAGGGATGCTGCGGGGATTGGAAGAGCCGAGACGTCGACGCCTCTTCCACCACCTGTCCGGCGTACATCACCACGACTCGGTCGGCCCGACCGGCCACCAGACCGAGATCGTGGGTAATCAGCAGGACCGCCAGGCCGCGGGAAACCCGCAGCCGATCGAGTAGTTCGAGGATCTGGGCCTGCACCGTCACATCGAGCGCAGTGGTCGGCTCATCGGCCACCAGGAGCTCGGGCTCCCCGGCCAGTGCAATGGCAATCAGGACGCGTTGCCTGAGTCCGCCGGAAAGTTCGTGCGGATAGGCGCCGTAGCGGTCGGCGGGATCGGGAATGCCGGCTTCCTCGAGCAGCGCCACCGCACGTTCCCGGGACTCGGCGCGAGACATGGTGCGATGGGCCAGGATCGTTTCCACCAGCTGACTTCCAACCGTCAGCACCGGAGTGAGGCAGCTGGCGGCCTCCTGGAAGACCATGCCGATCCGGCCGCCCCGGACGGCGCGGAGCGCTTCGCCGGTGAGCTGGCTGATGTCGATGCCGTCGAACCGGATTCGGCTGCTCTGGTCGATGCGCCCGGGAGCGGGCACCAGTCGGAGCAGCGCCAGCGCGGTGAGGCTCTTGCCGCTGCCCGATTCCCCTACCAAGGCGACAGTTTCCCCGCGGGCTACCCGGAGGTTTACCCCGTCCACCGGGACCGACTGACCACCGCCCGGGGTGGGGAAGACGATGCGAAGGTTCCGAACGTCGAGGAGATCGGTCATGCGGCGCGGGGGTCGAGGGCGGCCTGCAGCGCATCACCGATCAAATTGACGGCAAAGACGGTCAGCACGATGGCGGCGCCAGGAAAGAGTGCGGTCCAGGGCGCTTGCAGCATCAGCGGTCGGGCGTCGAGCACCATGCCGCCCCAGGATGGGGTCGGGGGCTGAATGCCAAGGCCGAGAAAGGAAAGCCCGGCTTCGAGGAGGATGACGTCGCCGACCGCGAGCGTGGCGGCTACCAGGATGGGGCCGGCGGCATTGGGAAGCAGATGGCGCCCGATTACCCGCCACCCGCTGCTTCCCAGTGCCTCGGCGGCCTGCACGAACGGTTCATGGCGAAGCCGGAGCACCTCGCCCCGGACCAATCGGCTGGTGGCAAACCATCCGGTGGTGCCCAGCACCAGGATGAGCGCACCCAGCGGGATCCGTTCCCAGACCACCAGCAGCAACAGCAGGATAAAGAGCCGGGGTATGGCCAGCGCGGCATCGACCGCGCGCATCAGGAGCGCGTCGACCCAGCCGCCGAAATAACCCGCAACCAGCCCGACCAGGGAGCCCAGCGTGAGCGACAGGAGTACGGCGAGCCCGGCGATGGCGAGGGAGACCTGGCCTCCCTGCACCACCCGGGAGAGCATGTCCCGGTTGAGCTGGTCGGTACCGAACGGGTGGGCCAGCGATGGCGCCGTGGCACCGGCCACCACGTCCGGCATTTCGATGGGGCTGGCCAGGAAGGGCGGTGCCGCCACCGCAACCAGCGCGAGAGCAAGGAGGCAGAGGCTGCCCCAACGCCCGGAGGGGTGGCGCCAGGCGCGGCGCAGCAGATCCTTGAGCGACCCGATCATTGAGGCCGGACCCGGGGGTCGACCAGAGCGTAGCCGAGGTCGGTGAGAAAGCCGGCCAGCACCACGACGCCCGATACCAGCATGGCGGCACCGAGGAGCACCGGATAATCCCGCCCGGCAATTGCCTCGGCGGCCAGCGAGCCGAGCCCGGGCCAATTGAAGACCGACTCGACGAACACCGAGCCGGACACCAGGATCGGAAGCCACAGACCCAGCAGGGTGAGCATGGGGACCAGCGTGGTTCGCCAGGCGTGGCCCCAGAGCACCCGGCGCTCCCCGAGGCCGCGGGCCCGCGCCGCAGTGACGTAATCGAGCCGGAACACCGAGAGCAGGGCGGCGCGCTGATGCCGCATGGTCAGCGCAATACTGGTGGCCGAAAGAGTGAGCACCGGCAGGATGAGGTGGCGGAGCAGGTCGAGGGCGCGGGCGGCGGGGCCGGCGCCCAGTGGCAGCAGCGGGTCGGTCATTTGGGCGGCGGGAAGGAGCCGCCAGTGCAGGCTGAACAGCGCCACCAGCAGCAGCCCCAGCACGAAGCTGGGGGTAGCATAACCCGCAAGCGCCAGGCGGGAGAGCCAGCGATCAAACCGGGAGCCCCGGCGGGCCGCCTGGCGGACCCCCAGCCAAATGCCCACCGTGAAATTGAGCAACAGCACCGCGCCGCCCAGCAGGAGGGTGGCGGGGAGCCGGGTGGCTATGAGGGAGGTAACCGGTTCGGGGTAGTGCTCGATGGAGACTCCGAGGTCGCCCCGGGCAACGCCGGCCAGGAAGGCACTCAGCTGGGCTCCCAGGGGCTGGTCGAGACCGAACCGGGCTCGGAGCACCGCCAGCTCCTGCGGGGACACTCCCCGGTCGGAGGTGAGCCGGGAGAGGGGATCGCCCGGGGTCACCCGCATGAGCACGAAGAGGAGCAGAATTGCCCCGACGAAGGTGACGGCGGCCTGCGCCACCCGGCGGAGCATCCAACCGATCATCGGCTGGGCCCGCCGGATTCGTCCCGGGCAATCCGGCGGGACGGATCCACCGACCAGCGCCAGATGTCGTGATAATACGACTCGGGGCGGAGGGTCACATTGCGGAAGCGGTTGTGGAGCGCGAACAGGGTAACCGGCGCCACCATGAAGATTGCCGGTGCGTCCCGGGTCAGCGCCGCGTAGACGGCGCGCCACTGCGCGTCGGTTGCGGTGGTGGCGAAGGTTGCCGCCTCGATCAGGGAGTCCACCACCGGATTGCAATACTGCCCCACGTTGGAACCGTTGCGACCGGCGCAGGTCCAGCTTTGTACCACATTGGTGGGACTCAAGTCCATGGTGGCGGCGGAGAAGTCGAGATCGAACTCCCCTTTGTTCCGGCGCTCGATCCACACCGGACCGTCGACCCGCACGATGTCCAGTCGGACACCGACGCGGCGGAATTGTTCCTGAATCTGCGGCGCCATCGTCAGGCGGGCTGCATTGGGCGGCAGATTGAGCCGCAGTGCCAGCGGCACGCCGTCCTTTTCCACGATGCCATCGCCATCCCGATCGGCCCAGCCCCGCCGCGCCAGCAGGGTTCTGGCGCCGGGCGGATCGAAGGCAAAGGCGGGCGTCACCAGGCGGTTGGTCCACTGCGCCAGCGGCACCGGCGCGTTGGCCACCTGCCCGTAGGCGCCGTAGGTGCTCCGCACGATGGGGCTGCGGTCGAGCGCCATGGTCAGCGCCCGGCGGATCTCGACATCGCTCAAGATCGGGTGGGGGCGGCTGCGGTCACCGTAGGCGCGCTGGTTGAAGAGCAGGTAGCTGACGGTGAGCGACGGCATGGTCAGGAGCCGGATCGGGGTATTGGCCCGCAGCCGCGGGGGCCCCGACACCGGGGGAAAGGTCTCCAGTGCGTCGGCGGTGCCGTCCAGGATCAGGTTCATTTGCGCGTCGGGGTCGCGGGCCACCAGCAGCACTACGCGGTCGATTTTGGGCACCCCAAGAAAAAACCCCGGCACCGCGGCCAGTTCGAGCTGGCGGCCGGCTTCACGCCGGACCCAGCGATAGGGGCCGTTCCCCACTGGATGCTTGGCAAACTCCGAAGCGGCAAAGCGGCTGGCCGGAATGGAGTCGACCAGGTGGGCGGGCAACGGTTGGACCGATGTTACCGCATCAAAGAATTGCAGCGAGTAGACTCGGCTGAAGCGGAGCACCACCCGATGGTCGCCCTCGGGGGTAACCCGGGCCAGGAACCGGAGAAGCAACGCCCGCTGGGGGTCGATGGCGGGATCCATCATCCGGGAAAAACTGAACACCACGTCGCGAGATGTCACCGGGACGCCATCGTGCCACGTTGCCCGCGGATCGAGATCGAACGCGATGGTGAGGGAGTCTTGCCGGGTCCAGCTACGGGCCAGTTCCGGCTCATAGTGCTTTTCGTCGGCGGGGTTCAGTCCTCGGCCCGGCCAGGCGAGTCGGAGGAAGAGGAGATCCGACACGTCATTGTTGGCCTTGGCGCCGAGCAGAGTGGGAACCGGGGTGGACGGCTCCTGCCCCATGATGATCACCAACGAGCCGTGATCGGAGGCCGGACGCTGGGCCGCGCCGTTGAGCGGGAGCAGCAGCGCAAATATCAACGGGCGGGTAGCAATCACCGGCGACTCCCGGACGAGTGTTGACCGAGGGGACGCAGCTCAAAACTAACCTCGCAGCTAGCGCTCCCAGGTCCAACTGTCGGAGCGGAACCGCTGCTGGTGGCGGTGGGCAGCTGTTTCGACCGACTCGGGAAGCCCTGCCAGCCATCTGGGTTCCTGCAGCAGGGCATCGGCGGCGGTTGCCACGGATCGGGCCGCTTCACTGAAGGTCACCGGGCGGCCGAGGACCTTTGCCAAGGACGTTTCCGACGCAGCGGCCGGGGAAAGCCCGGCCAGATCCCGGACCAGCGATTGATCGTCCTCCAGCAGGAGGGAGCCGTGCTGAAGGAATGCCTCGCGCTGCCGGAGCTGCGCGCTGCCCAGCACCTTGTGGCCCCCCAGAAGCACCTCTCCTCCGACCGGTGCAGCAAAACAGGGGCCGACCCCGACACCTTGCACCGGGGCTTCGGGTGGGGCAAGGGTGGGTGAGGCGCCCAAGGCGGTGAGGGCGGCGGCGAACATGGTGTGGATGGCCAGATACGCCTGTTTGAGCCCGCCAAAGGCCGTCAGCGGTGCCGCCACGGCGTAAGTCAGCTCGCGGGCGTGCCAGACGGCTCGGCCGCCACTGGGCCGGCGGACGCAGTCGAGCTGCAGCGAGCGGATCCGCTCGACGTCGTAGCGGCGCCGGGCCGGTTCGTGGCGGCCGAAGGAGAGACAGTGGGGCTGCCACTGGTACAATCGCAGAAACGCCGCGCCCTCCTGGTCCGCGAGGTCGAGGAGGGCGCTGTCTATTGCCATGTTTTCCCAGCCGGGGCGGGGAGTGTCGACCAGCAGGGACCAGCCCTTACCCACTGGCGTACTCCGCCACCGGAGGACAGACGCACACCAGATTGCGGTCGCCGAAGGCGCCGTCGATGCGGGTTACGGTCGGCCACACCTTGTGGGCCCGGGTGGCGGTCGACGGGAAGCCAGCGCGCTCCCGGCCGTAGGGGCGGGACCAGCTGTCCGAAACCACCTGGGCCAGGGTGTGGGGCGCGTGGTGGAGGAGGTTGTCGCCCCGGGCGGCAACGCCTTGCTCGATTTCCCGGATCTCCAGGCGAATGGCGATCATGGCGTCGCAGAAGCGGTCGAGTTCCTCCTTCGACTCGCTTTCGGTCGGCTCCACCATGAGAGTGCCGGCCACCGGGAAGGAGACGGTGGGTGGATGGAACCCGTAGTCGATCAGCCGTTTGGCCACATCCTCCACTTCGACCCCGGCCGAGGCTTTGAAGAGCCGGCAATCGAGGATGCACTCGTGGGCAATCAATCCGGCGTTGCCGGAATAGAGGGTCTGATAGTGTCCCTGCAGGCGCCGCGCGACGTAATTCGCATTGAGAATTGCGTAGCGGGTGGCCTCGGTGAGCCCGCCGGGCCCCATCATGGCGATGTAGGCCCAGGAAATCGGAAGAATCGAGGGGCTTCCCCAGGGCCCGGCGGACACGGTGCCGCTGGCGGTCGGCAGGCTGTCGACCAGCGGGTGTCCGGGGAGATACGGTGCCAGGTGCCGAACCACACCGATGGGCCCCATGCCGGGTCCGCCGCCGCCATGTGGAATCCAGAATGTTTTGTGCAGGTTGAGGTGGCAGACGTCGGCGCCGATGTCACCCGGGCGGGTGAGGCCAACCTGGGCATTCATGTTGGCCCCGTCCATGTAGACCTGGCCGCCATGCCGATGCACGATGTCGCAGATTTCCTTGATGCCGCCCTCGAAGACCCCGTGGGTCGAGGGATAGGTCACCATCAGCGCGGCAAGATTGCCGGCGTGGGCTTCGGCCTGGAGCGTGAGGTCGGCGATGTCGATGTTGCCCTGGGCATCGGTCTTTACGACGATCACCTTCATTCCCGCCATCACTGCGCTGGCAGGATTGGTTCCATGGGCCGACTGAGGAATGAGGCAGACGGTGCGATGGTTATCGCCCCGGGCCCGGTGATACGCCCGGATTACCAACAGGCCGGCAAACTCGCCCTGGGAGCCGGCGTTGGGCTGCAGCGACACCCGGTCGAATCCGGTGATTTCGGCGAGCCACGCCTCGAGTTCGGCGAAGAGTGCCTGGTACCCGGCGGTCTGCTCTTTCGGGGCAAAGGGGTGGAGGGCGCCAAACCCGGGCCAGGAAACCGGCACCATCTCGGTGGTGGCATTGAGCTTCATGGTGCAGGAGCCGAGCGGAATCATGGCGGCAGTGAGCGAGAGATCCCGGGCTTCGAGGCGGCGAATGTAGCGCAGCATCTCGGTTTCCGATCGGTGGGACCGGAACACCGGATGGCTGAGATAGGGCGTGGTGCGAGCCTGGGCCTGGGGAATTCCCGAGGGGGTGATGGCGGGTGACTGGATGGCCGGCGGCTGGACCCCGGGACGGCTGGACGGTTGCGCACTGCGGAAGAGCTCGATCAGTTCCTTGACGTCGGCGTCGGTCACCGTCTCGTTGAGGGACACGCCGATGCGGGTGGCCGAAACGGCGCGGAGGTTGATGCGCCGGGCCCGAGCCGCGGCGTGAATTTTCGATGCGGTTCCGGCGTCGGTGTCGACCGCCACGGTATCGAAGAAGGTATCAGAGGCAAGCACATAACCCGCAGCCCTGAGCCCGGCCGCCAAACGGCTGCTCTGGTTGTGCACCCGTTCGGCAATGCCGCGGATGCCGTCGGCTCCGTGGTAGACGGCGTACATGCTGGCCATCACCGCGAGGAGCACCTGCGCAGTGCAGACATTGCTGGTGGCCTTTTCCCTGCGGATATGCTGCTCCCGGGTTTGCAATGCCATCCGGAGCGCGGGGCGGCCGTCGCGATCCTTGGACACCCCGATCAACCGTCCCGGCATCAGCCGCTTGTATTCGTCTCGCGTGGCGAAGAAGGCGGCGTGGGGGCCCCCAAAGCCGAGAGGAACGCCGAAGCGCTGGGAGTTGCCGACCGCAATGTCGGCACCCCATTCACCGGGCGGGGTCAGCAGCGCCAGGGCCAGCAGATCGGTGGCCACCGTCACCAGTCCCTTGGCGGCGTGGGCCCGCTCCACCACCGTCCGGAAATCGGGAAGATTTCCTTCGGTGCCGGGATACTGCAGCAGACAGCCCACCACCCCGGCGCTGAACTCGAACTGCTCCGGAGCACCCACCAGCGTCTTCACACCTCGGGCCTCCGCCCGGGTGGCCACCACCGCAATGGTCTGGGGATGACAGCCCCGATCGACCAGATACACCGGATCGTCGTGCTGCGGCGCCGCCCCGAGGGTCATTGCCATTGCTTCGGCTGCGGCTGTCCCCTCATCGAGCAGGGAGGCGTTGGCGATTTCCAGTCCGGTGAGATCCGCCACCACCGTCTGAAAAGTGAGCAGCGCTTCGAGCCGACCCTGGGCGATTTCCGGCTGATAGGGAGTGTACGCCGTGTACCAGCCGGGATTCTCCAGCACGTTGCGCTGGATGACCCCCGGTACGTGGCAGTCGTGATAGCCGAGCCCGAGATAGGAACGGAACACCTGATTCTGGTCGGCCATCACCCGGAGCGCAGCGAGTGCCTCGGGTTCACTTCGCGGTGCCGGCAGCCCGAGGGCCCGGCGTAGCCGGATGCCGTCGGGCACCACAGCATCGATCAGCGCATCGAGGGATGGATACCCGAGAACTTGCAGCATGGCGGGCACGTCACCATCGCGAGGTCCGAGGTGGCGGGTGGCGAACGGCCCGAATCGGGCGGCAGTATCGGTAGCGGTCATGGCCGGGAATTGCTCCGACGAGAGTTACGATCAGAAAGGACGAAGCCCCGGCAGCACCCGCCCGGGGCATCCACAGCACGTTGCCTGCCGACGCCGGACGTCAGGCGCCGATCTGGGCCCGGTACGCCGCAGGAGCGAGCAGGCCGTCGAGGTCGGATGGAGTACTCGCCTTGAGGCGGATCATCCAGCCGTCGTCGTACGGGGACCGATTGACAGCCGCGGGGTCGGCGTCGAGCCCGGAATTGATTGCGACCACTTGTCCTGCCACCGGACAGTAGAGATCCGATACCGCTTTGACCGCTTCGATCGTCCCGAAGGCCTGGTGGGCGCTAAACGTTGCTCCCACCGCCGGAAGATTCACGAACACCACGTCCCCAAGCTCTCCCTGGGCGTATTCGGTAATCCCGATGATGACCACCCCAGGCTCGTCGGTGGTTCTGATGTATTCGTGGTCCGCAGTGTATCGAAGATTGTCAGGAACGTTTGCCACCGCAGATTCCTCGGGGGGAAGGCCGGGTAGAGGATACCCCGGGGCACTGGCAGGGTCAAGCGCGGGAGCGGGCCCGTGACAGCAGCTTTCGCCACACCATCCAGGTTTGCTGGCGGAGGCCATCCCGGCTGCCGTTGTTCTCGATGACCAGGTCCGCTTTTTCGCGCTTTTTCTCGGCGGGGCCCTGCAGACGCATCAGGCTGGCGGCCTCCTCGGGGGAAATGCCCCGATGCTGCACCAGGCGCTCCACCCGGAGCGATTCCGGAGCGTCCACCAGCACCACGACATCAAAGCGGCTCGGGTCCATGACCTCGAACAGCAGCGGGATGTCGTTGACGACGATGCCACTTCCCGATTGAGCGGCGCGCTTCAGCAGCATCCGCCGTTCCCGTTCCACGGCGGGATGCACCACCGCCTCGAGGGCTTTTCGGTCGTCCGGATTGGCCAGGATCCGGGCCCGGAGTGCGGCCCGATCGAGGGTCCCATCGGGGGCGAGGGCGCCGGGACCGAAATGGGCAACGATGGCATTGAATACCGGCAGGCCGGGCAGCTGCAAACCCCGAACGATGGCGTCGGCGTCGATGATGGTGGCACCCCACTCCGACAACAGGGCCGCCACGGCGGTTTTCCCGCTGGCGATGTTGCCGGTGAGGGCGACGTTCAGCATGGAGCGGTTGGCAGTCTGTTACAGCAGTGCCGTCTGATCTTCATGCTCGGTCGGGACCCGATGACAGCGCCGGCAACGCGCCTCGTAGGCCTCGCTCCCGCCAACCTGGATGGTGGGAGAGTCATAGCGAGCCGGCTTGCCATCCACCAGGCGTTGATTGCGGCAAGCGAGATCCCCGCAGACAACGCAGATGGCGCTCAACTTGTCCACCTGCTCGGCGATGGCCATCAGATGGCCCATCATGCCGAAGGGTTCCCCGCGGAAATCGGTATCGGTTCCTGCCACCAACACCCGGACCCCCCGAGCCGCAAGCGCCGTGACCACCGCGACGATGTCGGCGTCCAGAAACTGGGCCTCATCGATGGCCACCAATTCGGTGTCGGGCCGGGTCAGCCGCATGATCTCGCTGGCGGTATCCACCGGCGTTGCCTCGAATTCAATACCGCTGTGGCTGGAAACCCGGAAGATCCCACCGTAGCGTTCGTCGATGTGGGACTTGAACACCTGGACCCGCCGGCGGGCAATCAAGGCTCGGCGGATTCGCCGCAAGAGCTCTTCGCTCTTGCCGCTGAACATGACGCCGGCGATCACTTCAATGGTCCCCGGGCGAGCCAGGTTGTACATGTGCGGGGTCCCGACGGTGTGGGAATGGGCGCTTCGGGCCTCCGACGATAGCCCGCCGCCGGAACCGGGTCAAGCGATCGAGGTGATCCTCTTGCGCATTCGTCGCCCACCCACATATTCCGCCCCTCGGTGATTGATCCGGTGCGGGGCGGGAGGCGGCCGATGACGAAGCAGGAACTGGTGACAGAACTGGCCAAGCGACTGGAGCTGTCGCGCGCCAAGGCCGCCCAAACCATCGACACACTTTTCGGTGCCGGCGGAATTGTTCCGGGCGAGCTCCGAAAGGGCAGCCGGGTGCAGATTACCGGCTTCGGCCAATTCGAAACCAAGACGCGGGCCGCCCGGACCGGCCGGGACCCCCGCACCGGGCGAACCATCGCCATCAAGGCGTCGACGGCGCCAGCCTTCCGTCCCGGCAAGCCGCTGCGGGACCTGCTCAACCGGAAACGGATCTAGCTCCGCCTCGGCCGCTCCGGTCCGGCCGGGCGGCCTTTGTCGAGCCGAGCCACCAGCCGACGCTTGCGGATCAGCTTTCCGGTCATCCGTTCGGCAATCTGGGACGCGTCGCTCCCGGCTCCGAGTTCGATGATGGAAAAGGTTTCCCTGATTTCGACCCGGCCCACCGCCTCACGCGGCACCTGACATTCCTTGACCAGCGACCCCACCAGATCGTGTGGAGTCACCTCATCCCGGCGTCCGATGCCGACCCAGATTCTCGGCGGCGTTTCGCCCCGGGCAGCGGCAGGAGCCGGGGCCGATACCGGCTCGGCGGCGGCGGCGCGCGATTCAGTCCACAGTTCGTAGAGCGCCGCTGCCACCGCGGTTGCTTCGTGGCGTTCGAGCAGGGGGGCAATGGCGTGGTACGCCGCCGACGGTGCGCCACGCTCCAGGACGCCCGCCACGGTGCGCCGGGACGTTTCCAGGGTGGCGTGGGCGCGATCGAGGAGTCCGCGGAGGTGCAGCGGCCGCCGCTTGGGGGCGAGCCGCTCCACGAACGCTTCGGTTCCCGGTGGCACCAGGAGGAGGAGCTCCCCCGCGGCGGCGAGCTCGCGAAGCCGGTTGGGCACCGGCAGGTCGAACGCAATGATCAAGGCGGAGCGGGGCGGCACGCCGGTGGTGATGATTGCGCTGGTGCCCGCCGAGGCGAGGGCATGGGCGATTGCGGCCTCGTCGCCCCGATCGGCTACCCAGACCGCGAGCGATTCGGGATCGAGTTGCTCCACCAAATCACCCAACGCATCGACCCGGCGGCGCCACGCGACCGGTGCACTTCTGACCGTCGGCGGCGAATCAGCCCAATCTGGGCCGAGGACGTCCACCACCGGAGCGCGCCAGCAGTAGCGGTCGATCAACGCCGCGGTGCCGGTCAGATCGGCGGTGACCACAACACGCTGGGTTTCTTTGGGGACATCCTGCAGCAGGATGGTGAGGAGTTCGTCGCTGCCCCATGCTTCGGGCCAGAGCAGCAGCACCGCCGAAATGCCGTCCATCTTCAAGGCGGCGCGCCGAACCAGCTCGTAGGCGGTATCGGGGGCAGCAAAGGCGAGGTCAACCGCATCGGATTTGAGCAACCGGGTGAGCCGGCCGGGGGCGTGTGCGCCGGCCAGACGGAGGCCGGTCCCGGCAGCAAGCCGCTCAGTGACCCGGGCCCACTCATCGACCGACTCGGCGGGGCAGAGGGCCAGGACCGGCCCGCGGCGTTCGGTGAGCAGCCGACTCAGGATGCCGGCCAGGACCGGGGCGGCCCAGGAGGGGGCAGGTGGGGAAACGTAGACCAGGTTGTGGCCGCGGGCCGCCACCGGGGCGGCTTCGCGAACGGCGCTGTGGTCGGCCGTCCAACCGGCCACGGCCAGATTTCCCGCAACCGACGGGGCGAGGTGGGTTCCATCCAGGTCCGACACAGGTCCCTCGATTGTCAAAAAGCGGCGTCATTGCCGAGGTCGCAAAATAGCCGTCGGCCCACCCCCTTCCAAGTGGTTATCTTCTGCCTATGACGCGTGTGATTCGATTGCCCGATCCCGTCTCCCAGAACCTGTCGCACCTCCGAGCCTCAGAAACGATTGCCATCAGCGCCGAAGCCAAGCGGCGGAAGGCGGCGGGGGAGGACGTGATCGACCTCGGTGCCGGCGAGCCCGATTTCGACACGCCCGCCACCGTGGCGCAGGCCGGCATGCTGGCAATTCAGCATGGCCACACTCATTACCCGCCCAACGCCGGCCTCCCCGAGTTGCGCCATGCGATTGCCCGAAATCTTTCCCAGCTCTCCGACGGCCGGGCCATCGATCCTGATTGCATCGTGATCAGCTCCGGGTCGAAGCAATCGCTGTTCAACGCCTGTTTCAGTCTCTTTGGTCCCAAGGACAAGGTGCTGATTCCGGCGCCGGCCTGGGTGTCCTACCCGCAGATCGTGCACCTGGCTCGGGCCGAACCGGTGCTGATCCCCGGCGCGGCGGACTGGGGCCTCAAAGTCAGCGCGCAGGATCTGGAAAAGCACACCGACAAGCTGGTCCGCGGGCTGATTCTCTGTTCGCCGTGCAATCCGACCGGGGCGGTTTATACCCTGAGTGAGCTCAAGGCGATTGCTGCGTGGGCCCGGAAGCACGAGGTGTGGATCATTGCCGACGAGATTTATCGCCGGATTTTTTACGGCGACGGTTCGGCGCCATCGTTCCTGGACTTGCCGCCGGAGGACACCGACCGGCTGGTGCTGATCACCGGGGCCAGCAAGGCCTACGCGATGACCGGCTGGCGGATCGGGGCTGCGCTGGCACCGCCGCACCTGACCAAGGCAATGGCCAACCTGCAGTCGCACACCACCACCGGGCCCAATCATCCGGCGCAGTGGGCAGCGGTGACGGCGTACAGTGACCCCAAGGTGGAGCTGGACGTCCAGCGTATGGTCGCCGCGTTCGGCCGCCGGCGCGACCGGGTGGTGGGTCGATTCCGGGACGATGCCCCCGGAGTCGAGTTCGTCGAGCCGCACGGTGCCTTTTATTTTTTCTTCCGGGTCGACGGGATCAGCCCGGGGCAGCCGATGACCGGCATGCAGTTCTGTGAGCGGTTGATCACCGAGGAGGGCGTTGCCCTGGTACCGGGAGGCGCCTTTGGCGACGATCGATGGGTCCGGCTGAGTTACGCTGCCTCGGATCGGGATATTGACGCGGCGCTCGACCGGATTATCCGATTCGTCGTCAAGCTGGGCGGCTGAAGGCGCTGCCGGCGGAGGCGCTCCCCTACCCGTGACCAATCTTCCAGCGGTCGGCCGAGTCGTTGCGACGGAGCTCAAGCCCTCGACGCCGCACCAGTTCTATTTCTGGACGGCGCGCGAGTCGCCAGTGGGCATTGGCGCAATCGTGAAAGTGGCGGCCGAGAAGCGGACCGTGTTCGGCGTGGTGACGGACGGCTTTGCCTACTCCGACTTGCCGACACCGATGCACGCGGTGATCGACGCGGACCGGAATCCCTCCGGCCCTGAGGGGTCGAACCGGCGCACCGAAATTCGACTCTACGCTGCCGCCGTGCTGCGTCATGTGCCGGAGGAGCCGGTCCAGCCGGTGCCGCTCGGGGTGGTGCATCTGGCCACGGACGCCGATGTGGTGACCGCCCTCCGGATGGACAGCTACACCGAGGGGCCCACTGCCACCGGCATTCCAGTCGGGGTGTATGCCGGTGGCGGGCTGGAGGCGCCGGTATATGTCGACGCCGATTTCCTGCTGGGCCCGGAAGCGGCCCACCTCAACATCAGCGGCGTGTCAGGCCTCGCCACCAAGACATCGGCGGTGGAGTTTCTGCTCTCCAGCATTTTTCAGCGGTTTCCCTCGCACAAAGGCCGGATCGGGGCCGTCTGCTTCAACGTCAAGGGCCCGGATCTCTGTTTTCTCGATCAGTCGGCGCCGCTCGGGGAGGAGGACCGCCGCCTGTACGCCCGCCTCGGACTTTCCGCGGAGCCATTCGGCGGGGTGCGCTACTTCGCGCCGTTCAAGGCCGATGGAGTGAACCTCAACACGCTGCGCACCCATGAGTCGCTCCAGGAGAATACCGAGCCGCTGCTCTGGGGCCTCCGCGAGGTACTGGATTTTGCCGAGGTGCTCCTCAACAAGGACGATGTGGACGCCAAGGCCGATGCCTTCATCGACTTTCTGACTGAACGGGTGGTCGGAAAGGAATTTCGGGATGCGACGCTGGGGAAGACCTTCGAGGTGCGCACCTTTGCCGATCTCGATGAATTGTTCCGGGCCATTTTCTCCCATTTGGAGGAAGCCGGCACCCGGGGAGAAATCTGGAAGACCCACCACATCGCCACCATTCGGAAAATCCGGAACCGCCTGGGGAACATCAGCACCCGCTCCAAAGGGCTGGTGACCGACGACGGCGATGTGAATGACCTGCCGTGGGGGAGCTTTGCGGATCGCGGGCTCTATGTGGTGGATGTGGCGGGGTTGGATCCACTGGCGCAGGATCTGGTCTTTGCGCGCATCGTGTCCAAACTCCGGGAGCACCTGGAGCGGCGGGACCTCGGTGTCGAGCATATCGTGGTCTTTGTGGACGAACTCAACAAGTACGCCCCGGCCGAGGCGCCGGAATCGTATGTCCGGAAGATGCTGCTCGATATTTCGGAACGGGGCCGCTACCTCGGCCTGGTGCTCTTTTCGGCCCAGCAATTCCGCTCTCAGGTACAGCGCCGAGTGGTGGGCAATGCGGGATCAACGTTGCTCGGCCGGATGGATCCCGATGAATTGGCGCTGCCGGCGTACTCCACGATGAGCCCGGCCACCAAGGCATAACTCGCCGCATTGCCCAAGGGCGAGCTGCTGCTGCGCCACCCCCATTTTACCCAGCCGATCTTTGTGCGCTTTCCCCGGCCGGCCGTCCTGTCAGGCCGGGAGGGAGTGGAGCGCTTTCCCCCGGCGGCTGAACTGCCGTTCGGTGAGGCGGTGGCTCGGCGGCTGCGCGCTCTCGATCGGGACATCCCTCCGGGAAAGGTTGCTGACCTCATTGCCGGCCGACGGGATGGGGATGTGCGGAAGGCGCTCAACGCGACCATCCGGGCCCGGCCGGAAAGCCCGCTGGCGTTCTTCGTCAAATGCCTGGGTCGGGAGATCCGGGCCGAATCACCGGCTCCGCGGCCCGGTATCCGGCCGATTCGTACTACGAGCGATCCCTACTAGGCGCCTCGTGAAGATCGCCCATCTCGCCGATCTGCACCTCGGATTCCGGCAACACCATCGCCAGACGCCCGCCGGCATCAACCAGCGGGAGGCCGACGTCGCCCTGGCGTTTCGGGCGGCGGTGGATGGCGTCCTGGCGGCGCGCCCCGAGGCGGTCATCCTGGCGGGCGACGTATTTCATGCGGTCCGGCCCACCAATTACTCCATTGTCTTCGCGTTCCGGCAGCTGCAACGGATTCGGGAAGCGTTGCCCGACGCGCCCATCATTCTGATTGCCGGTAACCACGATACCCCGCGCAGCAGTGAGACCGGTTCGATTCTCCGGCTCTACCAGGAGCTGGGAGTGGATGTCGCCGCCGACGAGGCCCGGCGTCTGGTGTATCCCGCACTCGATCTTGCCGTCCTGGCGGTGCCTCACGCCGCGCTCTTTGCCGAGGAAAAGCCGGTGCTGCGGCCCGAGGGCAGCGAGCGACACCAGGTGCTGGTTCTGCACGGCGAGGTCGAGGGGCTGTTTCCAGCGGACCGCTCCTCGGTGGAATACGGGGGCGGGTTACTCGACGCCGCCGCCCTGCGACGGGAGCGATGGAGCTATGTGGCGCTGGGGCACTACCACATCCAGCATGAGGTGGCGCCTCGCATCTGGTATTCCGGCGCGCTCGATTACGTGAGTTCCAATCCCTGGGGCGAACTGCATGACGAGGTTCGGCTGAAGGCACCCGGCAAGGGCTGGCTGCTGGCTGACCTCGACACCGGGGCCGTCACCCGAATGCCGGTGGCGGCAGCGCGCGGAGTGCACGACCTGCCGCGGCTCGATGCCCAGGGGCTCACGGCAGCCGAAGTGGACCGGCTGATCGCCCAGCGGTTGAACGCAACGCCGGGGGGGCTGGCGGACGCAATCGTCCGACTGGTGATCGACAACATTCCGCGCCACGTGGTGCGGGAACTCGAGCACACCGCAATCCGGTCCGCCAAGGCCAAGGCGCTGCATCTTCAGCTCGATTTCCGGCGGCCGGAGGCAACCGCGCTTGCGGGAAGCGGCGCTCCGGGCCGTCGACAAACCCTCCCCGAGGTGGTGGCCGATTTTCTCGGGCGCCGTCCCTTGCCGGAGCGAATTGCCCGGGAGGCCTTCGTGGCCCTGGGGCTCGAGTTGTTGGCCGAATCCGACGAGGCCGTTCCGGGCGGAGACGGCTGATGCTGATCCGGCGGATGCATCTGACGAATTTCCGGCAGCACGCCGACACCGAACTCCAATTCGAGCGGGGGCTCACCGGCATTGTCGGGCCCAATGGGGCGGGGAAGACCACCTTGCTCGAGGCGATTGCCTGGGCCATCTACGGCACCGATGCGGCCCGGGGCAAGAAGGAAACTATCCGGCGGCGAGGGGCGCCGCCCCGTTCCCGGGTTGAGGTCGAACTCGAATTCGATCTCGGTGCCCATCAGTATCGAGTGATACGCTCACTGCAGATGGCGGAGCTCTTCCAGGACGGCGACCCCACCCCGATCGCCAATAGTCTGGCCACTGTCACCGAACGGCTCACCCGGGTGCTGGGCATGACCCTGGACGAATTCTTCAGCACCTATTTTACCGGCCAGAAGGAACTGGCAATCATGGCGCAGATGTCGGCGCCGGAGCGGGCCCAGTTTCTGAGCCGGGTGCTCGGTTATGAGAAACTCCGTACCGCGCAGCAGCGCCTCAAGGACCGCAAGCGGGTCGTACAGGCTGCCTTGGACGCGCTCAAGGCAGCGCTGGGTGATCCAGCCCACCTCGGGGCGGAGGAAACCCAGGTGGGCGAGCGGCTCCAGCTGGCCGAAGCTGCCTCGGCTCGTCTTTCCGCTGAGCACCAGGCAGTGCAGGCGGCGCTGGTGGCTCTCCGCCCCGAGGCCGAACGCTGGGACACCTTGCAGGCCACCGTGGTATCACTCGAGGGAGACCACAAGGTGGCGGAGCACGGGGCCGGCACCGCACGCGAGCAGTTCGGTCGATTGGACAAGGAACTGGCCGATGCGCTGAGTGCCAAGGCCCGCCTTGACACGCTGGGACCGGCGCTGGCTCCGCTGGCCGGACTGCTGGCCGAACGGGACGCACTCGATACTCAGCGCGAGGCGGCGGGTGGAAAGCTCAGCCTGGAAGCCCGCCAATCGGAAGTTTCCCGTCAGGCCGGGCGGGTGGAGCAGCGTCTGGTGGAATTGCCGCCGATCCACGAAGGAACGCGGGTTATGGCTCTGCGTGCTGAAGCCGAGGCCGGCCTGGCCCGGCTCATCGTGGAGGTGGACACCAGACGAACCGCCCTGGTGCGGGAAAAACAGGACGCCGAAACCCAGCGGAAGAACCTCCTGGCCCAGCATGAGGACCTCCGGGAGCAACGCCGCCGGCTGGAGGAAGCGGGCCCCGGTGGTATTTGTCCCACCTGCTCCCGCCCGCTGGGCGACGGATACCAGAACGTGCTGGAAGTGCTGGTCCGGCAGATCGAGGAGGTGGAGTTGCAGGGGAAATTTTATCGGCAGCGGATTGAACAACTCGTGGTGGATCCGGTGGAGCTGGCGGATCTGGTCCGACAACGGGATGAAGGGACCGAAGCGGTGCGGGAACTTGCCGATCAGGCGGCGCGGTTCGAGCAGCAGGAGGCCGAACGGGGGCGCCTCCTGGCCGAGCGGGTGGCCTTGGCAGCGCAAATTACGGAGCTGGCCCGCGGGATCGCCGCCGCTCCGGAGCGCTACGATGCGGCTCGCCACGCCGAGGTGCGGAGTCAGATTGCTGCCCTGGAACCCCAGGTGCTGCAGGCAGAGCGGCTCCGGGTCTCCGCCGAACGGGCCGAGCCGCTGGTCGCCCAGGCGGCGTTGGCGGAACAGGAGCTCTCCCGCCGGGAGGTAGTGGTCAAGGAGCTGTCGGAGCGACTGGCCGCGACCGGCTGGTCGGCCGGGGCGTTTCAGCAGATGCGGGCCAGGCTCAAGCTGGCGGAACGGGCGGTGCAGCAGGCGGAGGTGGAAAACGCCCGAGCGGCGGGTGAACTGACCGGGGCGCTGGCAAGGCGAGGCGAAGTGGCTCGCCGTCGCGAGGAACGGGAGCGGCGGGCCGAGCAGATCCGCCGGATGGGCGACGAAGTGTTGCTGCAGCAGGAGCTGGACCGCGCCCTGGGCGATCTGCGCACCGACCTCAACAACACCCTTCGGCCCGACCTTTCGGACCTCGCCTCCGGCTTTCTCCGTGACCTCAGTGGCGGCCGCTACACCGACCTGGAGCTGGACGAAGACTACATCGCCACAATTGTCGACCAGGGCGAGGCCCAACCGGTGATTTCCGGCGGCGAGGAAGACCTGGCCAACCTGGCGTTGCGGCTGGCCATCAGCCAGATGATAGCGGAGCGGGCCGGGCAGCCGCTGTCCCTGCTCATTCTCGATGAAATTTTCGGGTCGCTGGACGAGGAGCGGCGGGCCTCGGTCGTGGATCTGTTGCGCCACCTTGCCGACCGTTTCCCCCAGGTCATTCTCATCACCCACATCGAATCGGTGCGAGACGGGTTCGACCGGGTCATCCGGCTGAGTTACGACGTGGAGCAGCGGGTGGCCCGGGCCGAGCCGGAGGGCCGCGATGCCGCGTGACGGAATCCGCGGGCCCGAGCCGGTAGTTCCTGCGGATATCGAGAGCATCAACAAGGTGTTCTCCGAGGCGTTCACCGATCGGTATCGGCGGGACGGCATGTCCGACGTGCGGATCCCTCCGCTCAACCCCGCCATCTGGCGCTTTGCCATTGCCGATGCTGCGGAAGGTGCGCTGGTCTGGCGCGATGAGCGCGGGGCGATTGCCGCCTTCAACATGATCCACCGCTCCGGCGCCGAAGGGTGGATGGGGCCCCTGGCGGTGCGATCGGATCTTCAGGGAGAGGGTCTGGGCGGGGCCGTTGTGCGCGAGGGCATTCGGCGGCTCGAGGCGGCCGGGGCCCGGGTCATCGGGCTGGAAACAATGCCACGCACCGTCGAGAATATCGGGTTCTATAGCCGATTGGGATTCCGGCCCGGCCATCTCACCGTGAGCATCGCTCGGGACCTCGACCAATCCACTGCGTCAGCGGGGGAGCTGCTTTCCCGGGCCGACCGGCCCGCCGCGCTGGCGGCGTGTGGTGCCCTCACCGAAGCGTGTTGCCCCGGCACCGATTACTCCCGGGTGATCGGGCTCACCCTGGAGCATGGCCTCGGAGACGTCACGATGCTGATCGAACAGGGGGCGCTTTCCGGATTTGCGCTCTGGCACGCGGCACCACTCACCGAAGGGCGTCCCCGGGACGAGCTTCGAGTGCTCAAGCTGGTGGCCCGAGACCTCGGTGCCTTCGGGAGGCTGATTCAAGCGGTAGAGGGGGCGGCACGGCACGCCAAAGCGCACCGGGTGTCCATTCGCTGCCAGACGGCCAACGGCTCGGCCTACGGCGCCCTGCTGGATGCCGGGTACGCGGTCCACTGGACCGATCTCCGGATGACGTTGGCCGGCAAGGATGAAGTGGCACCCCGGGATGGGGCGGTGGCATTCTCGAACTGGGAGATTTGAGTCAGGGCTCGGGGGGAGCGGCAAGTCGATTGCTTGGTCTACCTGGAATTTCCTGCTTTCCGGAGCGCCCACCAACGAATCCAAAGTACCACGCCGACGACAAGGAGCAGGTGGATGATTCCCAGCCCAATCGGGCGGATCAAGGCAAAGATGGTCCACAGCACCAGACACGCGAGCGAAACGAGAAGCGTCGGTGCCATGGGAAGTCCTTGGGCTGTTGACGGCGTTTGAGCGGTTCCCTATTATAGCAATGTCGGCTGACGGTTGGGAGACACGTCACTGAGCCAACAGGTCCGATAGAGGGCCCACATACTGTTGCCGATGTCACGCCCCTCGGGGGAAGGCAGACGCGGCGGTGAGGGCGCCGAACATTCTCTTCGGGCTTCAGGAACACCTCCCGGCCGCCAGTCGACAGTTGGGCGCCCACCACCCTGAGCCGGGGGGGCGCCCGTCTCTATTTAAACCCCCCGGTATTTAAAGCCCAAAATCGTCGTAGACCCCCCCGTGGATTTCAAACCCGCGCCCCGGCGGCATAATACCCCCCCGTGCGATGA
>JANNSC010000385.1:0-9204 GCA_031402135.1 Gemmatimonadales bacterium
CCAAGGCCAAGGGCAACGCCTACTTCATTTCCGTCAAAGCCGGCGCCGACCGGGCCGCGAAGGAACTGGGCGTGGAACTCCTCTTCGACGGCCCCACCGACAGCAACGCGGCGAAACAAAACGAGATCGTCGAGAACTGGATCACGCTCGGCGTCGACGTCATCACCGTGGCGGCCGAGAACAAGGAGGGCCTCTCCACCGCGCTGCGCAAGGCGCAGAAGCAGGACATCAAGGTCCTGACCTACGACGCCGACGCCCTCACCGATGCACGCTCGTTCTTTGTCAACCAGGCCACGCCCCAGGGCATCGCCCACGGCCTGGTGGATGAGGCCGCGCGGCTGATGGATGGGGAGGGCGAGTTCGCCATCATCACCGCCACGCTCACCGCCGGCAACCAGCGGGAATGGCTGAAGCATATGGAGACCTACCTCCCGACCAAATACCCGAAGATGAAACTCGTCGCCGTCCGGCCGAGCGACGACCTGAAGGACAAGGCGCAATCCGAGGCCACCGCGCTGATGAGCGCGAATCCCAATCTGAAACTGCTCATGGCCATCTGCACCCCCGGCACCCCCGGAGCCGCCGAGGCCGTGAAGCAGGCGGGCAAGACCGGCAAGGTGAAGGTCATCGGCCTCGGCCTGCCCAATGAGAACAGGCGCTACGTCCACGAGGGCGTCACCGACAGCGTCATGCTGTGGAACACCGAGGATCTGGGCTATCTGACGGTCTATGCCGCGGCGGCCCTGGCCAAGGCTGAACTCAAGCCCGGCGCCACGAGTTTCAAGGCGGGCACCTTGGGGACCTTTGAAATCAAGGGGGACAACATCCTCCTCGGTAAGCCGTATATCTTCAACCAGGCCAACATCGACCGGTTCGATTTCTAGGGTACTAATCGTCCTAACCTTTACACGATTGTCATCGCGAGGAGCGCGAAGCGCGCCGTGGCGATCCAGCTGGATTGCTTCGTCGCTTCGCTCCTCGCAATGACCGGGTATTTTCATCGTGAGATTGGGAATACAGGCAAGTATCTCTCGGACTGTCTGAAACAAGGCCCCGTTGTGTCTGGTATTTGTGGGGGGTTTCGTTGCAGGAGCAAGGCCCTACCCCTGCCTCGTCACCCCCTCGTACCCCCCCAACCCCGGCAATCGCGCCTCCCGCGCTTTCGCGCGCGCCGATTAGTTTTCGCAAACCATACCTGACCCCACCCCACCATGATCCCGCTAAAATTGCCCTCTGACCGCGTCCGGCGTTTCCTGACGCCTTTGCTGGCCTTATCGCTGACCCTCCCCGCCTTTTCGCAGGTGGCCAATCAACCCGCGGAGACCCCCAAGGAAGAGGCCACCGTCCCCGTCACGACCACTTCTCCCGCCAAGAAGGACGAGGTGCTCCAGCTCGACCCCTTCACCGTCACGACCGACAACGTCGGCTACCAAGCGATCAACACGATGTCCGGCACCCGCCTGAACACCAAGCTCGAGGATCTGGCCTCCTCCATCACCGTCATCACGAAGCAGCAGCTGCTCGACACGGCGGCCGTGGACATCAACGACATCTTCTCGAACGAGGGAAACACCGAGGGCATCTACCAGTACACCGCCTTCACCAATGACCGCGGCAACATCGTGGACGATGTCAGCCAGACTCCCGAGTCCGCGAACCGCGTCCGCGGCCTCGGCCAGGCCAACCTCGCGTCCGACGGCTTCGCCCGCTCGCGCCAGATCCCGGTCGACACCTACAACATCGACTCGGTCGAGATCAGCCGCGGCCCGAACTCCAACATCTTCGGCCTCGGCGAATCCTCCGGCACGGTCAACCTCATCCGCGGCCGCGCCAACATCACCCGCGACATCACGGGCACCTCGGTGCGCTTCGACGACAGGGGCAGCAAGCGCGCCACCCTCGATGTCAACCGGGTGCTCTGGAAGGACAAGGCGGCCCTACGCGTCGCCGCGCTGTACGACGACACGACGTTCATCCGCAAGCCCTCCTACGACAAGACCAACCGCCTGACCGCCTCGCTCACGCTGCGGCCGTTTGAGAACACGACGTTCCGCGCCTCCTACGAGAGCTACCACAATTCCAACAGTCGCCCCAATTCCACCACGCCCCGCGACACCATCTCGTATTGGCGCGCCGCCGGCAGCCCGGTCTGGGATCCGACCTTCAGCAACAACACCGGTGGCTGGCGCCTGCTCAACGGCACCACCTACACGGCGGTGACTTCCGGCAACGAAGCCGCCCAGCTCCCGCCCGGCATCAACCCACAATTCACCAACTTCTGGAACCGGCCCAGCCTCTACGTCAATGAGGATGGCTCCATCGGTCGCTATGAGGTCGGCCGCACCTCCAACACCGCGAGCCCGGCCGGCGCGAACACCCAGCTCCGCTACATGCAGATGGGCACGCTCATCTAGCGCGGCGGCGGCGCCTTCGGCACGGTCAGCCTGCCGCTCTACGTCCAGCCGGGCGTCAGCGACAAGACCATCTACGACTGGGGTGACGTGAACTACGCCGCGCCGAACTTCCAGAAGCGCAAGGCCGACATCTACCAGTTCGAGCTGGAGCAGTGGCTCTACCGGAGCACCCGCCAGCAGCTCGCCGTCCAGCTCGGCTATCTCCGCGAGGACATCTCGGTCAAAAGCCGGGCCTTCATCGGCGCCAGCGACGGTGCCCCGGCCAACATCTTCGTTGATATCAACGAAAAGTACCTGGACGGCACGGCCAACCCCTACTTCCTCCGGCCTTACTTCGCCGGCTCGGAAATGCAGACCTTCAGCCGCCCGGAGCTCAATGACAACATGCGCGCCACCCTGGCCTACCAGCTCGACATGACGCAGGAGCAGGGCGCCCTGAAGTGGCTCGGCCGCCACAATCTCGCCGCCTACGGCGAATTCCGGCAGAACATCATTCCGCAGAATTCCAACGGCCTCCGCTACCGCGACCAGATCGTCGCCCCCGAGTCCTGGTGGACCGCGGCGAACATTGCCAACATCCCCGGCGCCGGGGCCGAGAACCGCTTTTTCACCCGCTACTACTCCGGCGGCCCGGTGAACCAGCCCGGCCAGGTCATTGATTATGCCGGCATGGCCCCGACCCGCCTGTACGGCGCCCAGACCCTCCGCTATTACAACGGGGTCACTCAGCAGTGGGTGAACGAGGAAGTCATCGTGGGCGAGGCCTACTTCGCCCTCGGCATGCAAAAGACCCAGATCCGCACCCGCGGCCTGGTCTGGCAGGGCTACCTCGGCAACAACCGCATCATCCCGACCCTCGGCTGGCGCCGGGACAAGGTGCGCTCGGTGAACAACCAGGCCACCCCGCTGCGCCCGGACGGCTTTGTCGACCAGAACTCCCTGTTCATCTTCCCCGAAACCTACCTCTCCAACGAGGGCCCGACCAAGACCCGCGGCGTGGTCGTGGTGCCGTTCTCCGGCTGGCAGGCCATCGACAGCCGCGCCGACGGCGGCAGCAAGTTCTTCGAGGCGCTGCGCACCTTCCGCCTGCACTACAACGATTCGGACAGCTTCCAGCCCGCCCCGACCGCCTTCAACGTCTTCGGCGAAGTGCTGCCCAACCCAACCGGCGAGGGCAAGGACTACGGCTTCTCCTTCAGTGCCCTGGAGGGCAAGATCTACGTCCGCTTCAACAAGTACAACACCCACCAGTACGCGGCCCGCAACGGTGCGACCGCCGTCATCGGCACCCGGCCCCTCCGGCTTGACTTCGACCTCAACGGCGATGACTCCGTCTTCGGCGACAATGTGGGCGGCGACAACTTCGACCTCGAGGACACCGCCTTCACCTGGGTGACCCAGATCAACCCCGGCCGGACGCTCGCGCAGTATGCCACGCAGGTCTACTCGATCATGAACGTCACCCAGGCCTATGTGGACAGCCTCAAGAACAAGGTGCTCTCCGACATCAACAACGTGCAGTCGAAGGGCACGGAGCTCGAGATCTACTACAACCCGACCAAGTACCTGACGTTCAAGGGCACCATCACCCAGCAGCAGGCCATCGACACGAGCATTTCACCCAACATCCAGCGCTACATTGACGCGCGTTATCAGACCTGGACTACGGTGACGGTGCCCACGACCCCGCTGCCCAACGGCAGCCAGCTGCCCAACGCCGGCCGCCTCTGGTGGGAAGTCGGTTCGCAGACGAACGTGCTGGCCCCGGGCGTGGACAACGGCGCCAACGCACCCCGCAATTTCTATGCGGTCAACGTGGACGCGCCCTACGCCCTCGCGGTCACCAACTCCGGCAAGCCCCGCCCGCAGACCCGCGAGTGGCGCGCCAACCTGACGACCAACTACAAGCTCGCCGGTCTCGGCACCGACCGCAAGTGGCTCAAGAACATGTCGGTCGGCGGCACGGTCCGCTGGGAGGACCAGGCCACGATCGGCTTCCTCGCCGGTCCGGCCAGCGCCGACGGCGCGGTCCGCCGCCTGGACGGCACCAAGCCGATCCTCGACGAGGCCCGCTATTACGCCGACGCCATGGTCAGCTACAACACGAAGCTGTTCAACGACAAGGTCAGCGCCCGCTTCCAGCTCAATATCCGCAACGTGACCGAAAGCGGCCGCCTGCAGGTCGTCGGTGTCAATCCCGATGGCACGCCGTGGAACTACCGCATCATCGATCCGCGGCAATTCATCCTCACCGTGTCCTTCGACCTCTGAGGTCGCAGGCATGCCCCTCTTGCAAACCCCTCCGGCCTTGTCCGGCGGGGTTTTTTCTTAACCCGGCTCCGCCTCACCCCGTAACACCCACGTTCAAGCCATAGTCACTCCTCTCATGCCGACCAGCCGGATTTTTGCCGCCATCACACTCCTGCTCGCCGCCGCCCCGGCACCGGCCGCCGGGGCGGAGGACAAGCCCGTGACGGGCTTCCAGTTCGACCTGCTGCCACGCTCGTTCCAGAAAAAACCGCTGGTGGATGTGCACGTCATCACCGAGATGACCCCTACCGGTCGCTCACTGCCGCCGCCCACCGCCGCCCAGCCCGTCTATTATGTCACCCGTCCCGCCGGCCAGCTCACCCTCGGCCAGGGCGCGCCGGCCAACGAGAAGCCCGCCGACGTGGCCCGGCTGGAGGAAATGATGGCCGCCTCCCTCGCGGTCTCGCATCACTTTCCGGTTCCGGCCGGCCAGCAGCCGAAGCTCGTCATCATCTATTCCTGGGGCTCCCATTCCGCCCCGCTGGGGCAGGACGATCCCTCCTTCAGCGAGGAGACCGCGGACGACGGCACCACGACGCGGTCCACGGACACCGGGGAATCCCAGAACACGCTGATCCGGGAGATGATCGAGCGCGCCAAGCTGGTCGGGGGCGACAAGTTCGCCGCCGACCTCATCAAGGCGATCAACCAGGAGGCGGCGGTGCGGCGCGCCACCCCCGAGAACAGCCTCGATGCGCTGGCCAGCCCGATGGGTCAGATCAGTTTCGGCATGATGAGCCCGATGGAGCAGTTCCGGAACCGGAACGTGAAGACGATGGGCATGCTGGAGGACATTGGCGGCAGCATCTATTTCGTGATCGCCTCGGCCTACGACGCGGCCTCGGTTGCCGCCAACAAGCGCGTGTTGCTCTGGCGCACCAAGATGACCACGCGGGCCACCGGCCTAAACCTGGCCGAGTCCATGCCGTCGCTCATCGTCACGGCCGGCCCGTATTTCGGGAAGGACATGGACGAGAGCGAAAGCATCCGCCGCCGGCTCAATCGCGACGGCACGGTCGAGCTCGGCCCGTTGAAAATCATCGGCGTGGAGGAGGACGCGGCCCCGGCCACGCCGGCCCCCGCGAAGCCCCCGGAGCCGCCGAAGCAGAATTGAGCGGGGTGGCGGGCCGCGAACTGTCCGAGGCCGGGAATGACACCGGGGTTGAACAACCCCCGCTTAGCTGCATGGTCTGCTTTGCGCCGGTCCAGCCCCCCGCCGGCGCCGGTCGCCCCACCATCCCTTGAGTCCCCCATGAACTTCGGCAGCCTGCACCCCATCGATGTCTGCGTAGTCCTCGCCTATCTCGTGGCCGTGGTCTGGATCGGCCGCCGCGCCGCTGCCGGGACCAACAACGAGGAGGGTTTCTTCCTGGCCGGGCGCAAACTGGGCAAGCTCTACCAGTTCTTCCTCAATTTCGGCAACGCCACCGAGCCGCAGGGCGCCGTGAGTACCGCGAGCTTCGTTTACCAACAGGGCGCTCCCGGCGCTTGGCTGTCGTTCCAGACCGTCTTCATGAACCCGTACTTCTGGTTCATGAACGTCTGGTTCCGCCGCGTGCGGCTGACCACCGTCTCCGACCTGTTTGAGGACCGCTACGCGAGCAAGGGGCTCAGCCTGTTCTACGCCACCTTCCAGATCCTCGTGGCCTGCGTCTTCCTCGGCTTCGGCAACGTCACGGCCTACAAGATCGCCTCGTCGCTCGTCGTGAAACAGGAGGTGCAATGGACTGCCGCGGACCGCGCGGCCGTCGAGGGCTACCGCGAGATGAAGGCGCTGGAGAAGTCGGCCGCCGCCGCGCCCTTGGCCGCCGCCGCGCAGCTGAAGCTCGACACGCTCCGCGACCGCAACGCCCGCGGCGAGCTCCGCAGCTATGTGACCGTGCTCAACGACCTCCTGTTCTACGCCGTGTTCACTGTGGTGGTCGGCACCTATATCGTGCTCGGCGGCATGGCCGCCGCCGCCGTCAACGAGGGCCTGCAGAGCGTGCTCATCATCGTCTTTTCACTGCTGCTGATCCCGACAGGCTTGAACGCCATCGGCGGTTGGTCGGCGCTGGCCGAGAAGGTGCCGAAGGAAATGTTCAACCTCTTTGGCGCGGCCGGGGGCGCCCAGTTCACGGTCTGGAGCCTCGTCGGCATTTTGCTGGTCAGCATCGTGCAGAACGGCGGGCTCAGCCACAACATGGGCATCTGCGGCTCGGCCAAGAACGAGATGGCCGCGCGCTCCGGCGTCTCCGGCACCTACCTGAAGCGCCTCATGATCATCATGTGGGCCTTCGCCGGTTTGATCGCGGTGGCGATGTTCGGTGTCGGCGGTCTGTCGGACCCCGATGCGGTGTGGGGCTCGATGTCCAACCAGCTGCTCGGGCCGGGCCTCGTCGGCCTCATGCTGGCCGGCGTGCTGGCCGGAACCATGTCCACGCTGGCGGCCAAGGCACTGGCCATCTCTTCGCTCTTCGTCCGCAACGTCTACCGCCAGATCTGGCCCGACATCACCCAGGCCCAGGGCGTCTTCTACGCGCGGTGCACCATCGTGGTCGTGCTCATTCTCGGCACGGTGGCCGCGACCCTGATGGGCAGCTTCTACGACATCGTGAACATCGTGCTCACGGTCAACATCCCCTTCGGCGCCGCGGTGCTGCTCACCTACTGGTGGCGGCGCGTCACCGGCCCGGCGGTCTGGGCCGCCGTGATCCTGTCCACCCTCACCATTCTGGTGATTCCGTGGACTGCCTCCAAGTTCCCGGCCATCGCCCAGAGCGCCGAGCTCGCCCAGCCGAGCACCAAGCCCGGCACCGGTGTCTATTTTTCCAAGGTGGTCCACCGCGACGCGGCCGACCTCTCCAGCCCCTACATCGCCGCCCCCACGCGCACCAACCGCTTCAACTTCGAGGCCTGGCTGCTCGGGCAGGCCGGCGTGGACGTCGTCGCCTTGTCCCCGACGCAGCGGTTCACGCTCCAGTTCTTCTTCGACGGCCTGTTTCCGTTTGCCGTGCTGATCGTGGTCTCCCTGCTCACCAAGCCGACCGACCCGGCGCTCGTGGCGCAGTTCTACGGCAAGATGAAGACCCCCGTGGGCGACACGCCCGAGCTGGAGGCCGCGGCCATGGAGGAAACCCGCGTCAACCCGCTGCGCTTCGAGGACACCAAGCTCTTCGGCCGCAATTCCTGGTGGGAGTTCTGCAAATGGGACCGCACCGACGCCATCGGCTTCATCGCCTGTTGCTCGCTCTCCGCCGCCATCGTGGGCCTGTTCCTCTTCCTGTTGAACCTCGCGAGCGGCGGCTGAGTCATTCCCCATCATGCGCCCAGGACGAAGCCTTCTGCCCATTGGGCCGGTCTCTGACCGGCCGAAGCGGGCCACTCAAAGACCGGTTGTGGGTCCTTTTGGTTTCGGTGCGTTGGTTGGGTGTAGGGTCGGCGCTTGCGCCGACCTCATGCGCGAGGTCGGACCAAGGTCCGACCCTACATTCGATCCATCGAACGGACCCACTACCCAAAGACTGGCCCTGCCCAAGTGGTCCTGCCGGTCCGTTCTTCTGTGCCTTTTGTGGACATTCCTTCTGCCCGACCTGGCCGCCCGCGAGACTGAGATCCGCCACCTCTCAGGCACGGGCCCCGAGGACGCCGTGCCGTGGGAGTTCCTCTGCACCGGCGGACGCAACAGCGGGACCTGGACCACCATCCCCGTGCCCTCGTGCTGGGAGCAGCAGGGCTTCGGCACCTACAACTACGGCGTCCATCACCGTCCCGGCCGCGACAAACCCAACCCACCGCCGCTGGCCGACGAGGAGGGCCACTACCGCCACACCTTCCGCGTGCCCTCCGAGTGGCGCGACCGCGCCGTGCGCATCGTGTTCGACGGCGTGATGACGGACGCCGAGGTGAAGATCAACGGCCGCTCCGCCGGTCCCGTGCACCAGGGCTCGTTCTACCGTTTCCATCACGACATCACCGCACTCCTTGACTTCGCCGGCGACAACCGGCTCGAGGTCGTCGTTCGCAAGAAATCCGCCAATGAGAGCGTCAACCGCGCCGAGCGCCTCGGCGACTACTGGCTCTTCGGCGGTATCTTCCGCCCGGTGTGGCTCGAGGCGCGCCCGCGCGCCCACATCGAGTGGACCGGCATCGACGCGCGGGCCGACGGCACTTTCACCGCCGACATCCATCTCGTCGCCCCAGCCAGTGCCGCCGGACGCGTGACCGCCGTGGTGACCGACCCAACTGGCCGAGAGATCGGGGCACCGCTCACTGCCGACATCGCCGCTGGTGCAACCAAGGCCACCGTCACCGGCCGATTTGCCCAGCCCGCCCTCTGGACCGCCGAGACGCCGCAGCTGCACCGCGTGAAGTTCACCTACCAGGTGGAGCCCGCGCTCCGCGCGGGCTTGAGCGACTCCCACACCATCATCGAACGCTTCGGCTTCCGCACCTTCGAGGTGCGGCCGGAGGACGGCCTCTACCTCAACGGCGCCAAGAT
>JANNSC010000386.1:0-11983 GCA_031402135.1 Gemmatimonadales bacterium
CAGCCTCTCGAAGGCGTCGCTCCGCTTCCTCGGGGAGTTGGATGGACGGCGTCATGTGTTTCCTCCTACCCGAAGTACACAGACTCCATCGAGCTGGAACCAACTCGGGCAGTCTAACGGACTGCGCTTCTGCTGCGGGGGCCTGCCGAAGCCGCCGCCGATCACCTGGTTAGAACATACCTGGCGGCGGCTGAGGCGGTCAGGCCCCCGACAATAGCAAGCGCTGGTGAGACCGCTGCCTTGACAAACGGCACCATCTTGTACAGGTTTGTTGTACAAGTAACGGGAGCCGACCGTGGCCACGAAGACTAGCTATAGCCATGCGCGACAGAACCTCGCCAAACTCTGGGACAAGGTGGAAGACTCCCGAGAGGCGGCCGTGATTCAGCGGCGCGGCCATGAAGATATGGCCCTCCTGCCCGCCGACGAGCTGAGCAGCCTGCGCGAAACCGCCTACCTCCTCCGCTCTCCGGAGAATGCGGCACGGCTGTTGGCTGCACTCGCGCGGGGCCGCCGGGGACGGGGAAAGCGGCGCGACCTCGCGGCCCTGCGTCGTGAGTTGTTGGGGGCTGCCTAAGGGTGGCCGGCCGACGAAAGGCCGTTATCCAGGAAGAATGCCTGGAGGATCTCCGCTATTGGGTGGATACCAACCGGAAGATGGCGCTCCGGGTTGTGGACCTGATGGACGCCGTCCTCCGGGATCCGTACAGGGGGCTCGGCAAACCAGAGCACCTCAAGCATTTCGGTGGGAATGTTTGGTCCCGCCGCATCAACGATGCCGATCGATTGGTTTATGAAGTGTTTCAGGACCGCGTTGAATTTCTGCAGGCCCGATACCACTACGGCTGATCCCCATTTGATTGCAGCGGTCTTGTATCTCTCGTTCTGCTGTTTCGCGCTAGCTTGTGCAGCCGGGTGTGTGGCGGCACGGCGCAGTCCTCGTCAATAGATCATACCTCGCGCCGCGCCGCCACGCGCACGCCCGGCCAGCAGCAAGCGCGTGTTAGGTGACGTCACCGCAAACCACGATGTGCATTCATCGTGTCGAGCCGTGCGCGGAGCTCGGCTAGCGTTCCCACGCCACGCCAACGGCGCTTGGCGTCGGTGACACGCGTTGTGTCGATGGTGTAAAGTACCATTGGGCCGGTGCCCCGCGGGACGCGATCGGTCTGGGTTCCGTACCACTGCGGCTGGTTGCGCGACATCTGATACCGGTCCCAGGTCGCTGCTACGAGCCAGCGAGTCGCCGCATCGGTGGAGTCCAGCGCCTCACTCCGCACGGCCCACTGGTGGGCGACGGCGTAGTCCGTGGAGTCACGCCCGTGCTGAAAGATCATCGCCGCATTTCGGTAATCAAGCGCAGTGCGCAGGGCACCCGCGTGCTCGCGCGCCCTAACCAGCTCCCTACGGATGCTGTCCTGCCGGCCGAGCACGCTCATGTCGACCTGGTCAATCGGTCCAGATCGTGCTGACTGATCCTGCTCGTACAACCGAGCCAGCTCAGGATCCGGCAAACCCTGCTCATTTGTTGGGGTCCCGGCCCGGGCACACGCCCAGATCAGTGTCCCCGCAGTGAAACAGGCGATCAGGCGTCTGCGCATGTACTATCCTTGCCTTGCAAGTGCCAGAGCCGGGATGCCTAACGCCCTGCGCTTCTGCTGCGGGGGCCTGCCGAAGCCGCCGCCAATCACCCGTTAGCAGGTACCTGGCGGCGGCTGAGGCAATCAGGCCCCCGTCGGTAGCAAGCGCGGGCTAGGCGTCGCTTTGTCAACGTCACTCCTTCGGGGCTCGCCAGAAGCGAACGGAGCCTAGTCCGAGCAGTACCTCTACGACAATCGCCGCGTGCGTGGTAAACGACATCGACTCACAAACGCTCCCGCGATTGAACGGGCAATCTACTAGCGCAGGATCTTTTCCATGGGCCTGCCCTTGGCGAGCTCATCCACCAACTTGTCCAAGTATCGGATCTTTCGCATGAGCGGGTGCTCGATCTCCTCGATGCGAACGCCGCAAATGACGCCGGTGATCTTGCTGGCATTGGGATGGAGCAATGGTGCCTCGCTGAAGAACGCCTCGAAGTCCTTCCTCTGCTTGATCTGCGTCGCCAGCGCCTGCGGGCTGTAACCCGTCAGCCAGCAGATGACCTCGTCGACTTCCCGTTTCTTGCGGCCCTTTTTCTCCGCCTTCCGGACGTAGTGTGGGTACACGCTTGCAAATGAGATCTTGAAGACCCGGTGCTTATCCATGCGTTCCTTGGAGCGAGAACTGTCGATCCGTGTCGCTGAGTACGCCTAACGCCGCGCTTCAGCTTCGGGGCCGGCGGCGGCCCCCGCCGTCCAGCCCAAACATACTCCGGTGGCGGGCTGCCGCGTCCAGGGCCCCGACGGCAGCAAGCGCTGGTTATGCCGCTGGCTTAGGCCAGAAGCCAATGTGCACGGCCCGCGCCTCATCAACCAACATGGGGCCAATGACGGTCACTGCCTCTGAAGCCCGTGCGAATAGATCGCGACACGGAACCAGGAAGTCTGGCCCGGCCAGGACTGCGAGCTCGCCGGCTGAAAGGGCATAGACCACCGATCGGACCCCGGCCCAATACATCTTCCCAGCACACATGGCGCAGGGTTCGCAGCTGGCGTACAGAACGGCACGCCCGATCTGATCGGGCGGGAGCTGCCGGATGGCACGGGCGACCAGATTGGTTTCAGCGTGTCCGGTCGGATCACGATCAGCGTTGACGGAATTCATGGCGGTGAGCACCACTTCGCCGTCCAAGACCAGAACCGCACCAAACGGATGATTACCCTCATCGCGCGCTTGGCTGGCGAGGGTGATGGCCTGTTTGAGAAACAGCTCGTGAGGGTTCAACGATGCTATGCTCAGATTACCTGTAAGCGGAACGGAATCCAGCGGCATAACGGACTGCGCTTCTGCTGCGGGGGCCTGCGGCGGCCCCCGCCGACCTCCCCAAAGATACCCCGGGGCGGGCCGCCGCGTTCTGGCCCACGGCAGTAGCAAGCGCGGGTTATGCCGCAGCCCCTGAAAGAATCCACTCCACGGCGTCCGCTACGTCGCGACCCACGAAACCCGCCCTCGGTCGGGGGCTATCGTGGAAGGTGCTCGAAGGGGTGGGGCTCACCAAACAGCCAACCCCACCCAGGCGCCTTGCAGCCTCCATGTCGTCGGCAGTATCGCCGATGACAAAAGCGCCCTCCAAGGCCAGGCCGAGTTCCAGTGCCGCGCGCTCGTAAAGCATTGTATTGGGCTTCTTACATGGACAGGGATCCCGATATCGGTGGGGACAGACGAACGGACCCTCGATTCGGGCACCCACTTGGCCCAACTGTGCGGCGAAGCTCCTAAACCACTGGGTGAACTCGGCCTCAGTGAAATAGCCCTTCGCGATTCGAGATTGGACTGTCACGACGGGGCACCGGAAGCCTGCGCGGGAGAGCTTGGCGATTGCCGTGGGAACTCCGGGAAGGATTCGAAGATCCAGGAGACGGTCCACAAGGACTGGGCCGACGAGTGTTCCGTTCAAGTCGAGAAAGACGGTCTTGGTCATGAATGTATGGGATGCGGTATAACGGACTGCAAATCAGCGTCGGGGCCCTGCGGAGGCCGGCGCGAAGCCGAATTGGAACATAGCCCGCGCCGGCCGGAGTGATTAGGGCCTGGCCAGCAGCAAGCGCTGGTTAGACCGCGCCCCTGGCGAACGCGAGCATAAGAATGCGGTTTGTGGCACGCAGATCGAAACATTCTGGGTTGAAACCCTCCGGCATCCAATCGGCATACTGCGCGTACTGCGGATCCTCAGGATTCTGGAGGATCCGAATGAGGTCTGCGTAGCTGAACGGCCCCCCAGAGTCTTCCGGCGGACAGGCGCGGGCACCGCCAGTACAGACCGGATAGAACTGGTCTGGATTGATTGAAGTGACGGTCACCACGGTGATGTCGTGGACCCAGTCATCTCCGAAGTCGTAGGTGTATTCCAGGAGCTGGGCCCGCTTCAGGCCAAGGGCGCCCAAGGTCACGGCTCGGGCGTCCTCGCCTTCGCTTTCAGGATCAGGCGCCTCGAAGACTTTCTTCCCAACTTGGAATCGGTACAAGTGGTAGCTCTGCCAGCCCATCGCGTCTTGGATGATGGCATGCAGCATATTAAGGGAGGTGGTGTCGGCGACCAGCAATTGGCGCCACACAAGGGGCTGAAGGTTTCTGAGAGCCACCTTCAGCTCAAACGCCTGCCTCGGTTTGATCGGACGTGGCATTGATTGGCTCCGTCAAGCACCGCGCGGTCTAACGACATGCAAATCCGCTGAGGAGGCCTGCCGAAGCCGTCGCGGTCCAGCCGCCCAAAGATATCCCGCGGCGGCTAAGGCGCCCAGGCCCCCGGCTGCTGCATTTGCGGGTTAGACCGCGCCCTACGCGCATCTAAACCCCGCAACCCTTCGCAAGGCGCCCTCCTAACTTGGGATTGTCGTGTTCTGGACCGACCTCAGATTCCAAAGCCCGCGCAAGGAGAGCACGAGCGAGAACGCGCCGCTCACCCCGAGCGCGAGCAGCGACCAGAAGAAAAAGACCGCCCCGCTGGTCTCGGCGTACTTGGCGCCGATCCCCGTCGGGTTCATGTGCAGCGCGGGGACGCCGACGGCCAGGATCGCTCCTAGGAGGAGTATGATGAGCCCCGATCGCCGCTCGGCCAGCAGCAGCGCCGCGTAGAGCCAGACGAGCTCGATGAGCACGGTGCCGGTGAGGTCCCCACGGTCTCCCCGCTCAACGCCGTGCACGATGTCGAAGGCCATGTGAATCGAAAACAAGAGGATCGCGAGCAGCGACGACACGGTCAGCATGGTGCTGCTTTTCACCGGCACTCCTGGTTGAGGTGGGCTCCTATGGTATCGCCATACGAGCCATGCCGGGAAGGGGTTTCCGAGCGGCGCTCTTGGCAATCTTGGGCTCTCGGACGGCCTCACTGGGAACAGTGGGGTTCAACTGTACGCTCGCGACACAGGCAGCTTCATCATGACCAGATAGAAATCGGGGCGCGCACCCAGATGCTGAAGCCGTAGCGAAAGCGATGCGGTGCGCCAACGGTGCGGTCTAACGTATTGGCGTTCAGCCGCGGCGGCTCAAGATCGCACCCGCCGCCGACGGCTGCAACGCCATGTTAGAGCGTCGGTCCGCGGACGTGCCTCGTCGCGTCGTGATTCAACGAAAGCGCTCTGGAAGCTCAGCCCGTGACGCCTAGGCAACGCGATCGAAGCGGTGGCGCCAAGCGTAACACGCTGCGAGAAACACGGGAAAGAAGAGGAGCTGCGAAACGCGTTCAGCAACGGCTTCGGGGAATCCCACTGTTTTCCCGAGCAGGATCACGGCGACGCTCACCGCGAGTGCCGGAAGAAGGGCGACGCCTACGAGCTTGAGATTGATCTTCTTTGTCGTCATGAAGCCTCCCAGAAGCACCCTGGTTCTTCGCGGCCCGGTCGTGCCTTAACGAACGTGTGAAGGCCGCCTTGAGCCAGAAATCCCTCGTCGCGAGTCGTCGAGTCCGTGCTGCCCGCTACGATGACGGAAACGACTCCCGTCTCGCCCTTGGTGTTGTTGTCGCTCTAACGACATGCAAGTCAGCTGCGGGGACCTGCGGAGGCCGCCGCGGCCCAACTGCTCAAAGATATCCCGCGGCGGCCGAAGCGCTTAGGGCCCCGGCAGCTGCGTTTGCGGGCTAGACGCCCGCCGATTCGGGGCCCGACGGCCACCGCGCGAGCGCGATGCCGAGCACGATCATGAACACTGGGAGCAAGTAATTGTTCAAAGCTGCGATCGGAGCGACAGCGCCGGTGAGGTTTCGGAACATGCCCACGAGTCCTAAGAGCGCCGTGCCCACGCCGACCCAGCCGATCCATCTATGCCGGTTGGGTGACTGCAGCCACACGACTGAAGTCAGCAAGAAGAACACGTTGAAGGATAGCTCACCGAGAAACTCGCCGATGTAATTGCCAAGGTATGTATTGAGGCCGTCGAAAACAGCGGCGAGGACCCCCTGCTCAAGCGTGCCAGCGTGCTCGAATGCTAAGGCGAGGTGCCAATGAACACTTGGCCAGCGCATGAGTCCTAACATCATGGCAAGTGCCGCAACTACAGCAAACAGCAACGCCAGTTGCATCGACCCGCGTCGGATGGGGGCCAAGGCCCCATAGGCCGCGACGCCTGCCGGAAGCCATATCAACGGGAGGAGCGCGTAGATAGCCCACGCGAGGCGGCCCGACTGACCGGTTGCGAGAAGGCTCGGTAACACCGTTGCAGCCGGACCATCGAGGACGCCGGGATAGTTAAAGCGGGCGGCGAGGTAGGCAAAGACGCCCAGGAACGCTAATGCGCCACCGGCGAGGCAGATCCCCCCGAATCGGATGACGGCTCGATTAGTCACGGTGCTCCTTCGGCGGTGGGTCTAACGAACACGCATAAGCAGCGGGGCCGCGGCAAGGGGGGCCGTGGCTGCAGATCTAGATCTTACCCCGACTGCGCCAGCGGAGGTAGCGCGGCCCCGGCTGCTTCATGCGAGGGTTGGGCAGCCGAGGCGGTCACAACTTCAGCAGTGCGGCGGCTGTCGCGGCGTGAAGTGCTTTCCGATACGATTCTGGCGGATTCGATAGCTGACCCCCGAGGGCCACGCCGAGCACGATTGACCCCTTAAGCACCACGATTTCTGCTCCCTCGGAGGTATAGGCCCAATACGCTCTGTCGCCGAGCCCGGGTTCCTCGACAATCTTGCTTCCCTCGCCCTCCAATCTGGATGTGACGAGCTCCTTGGTTGTGGCCTTGCTCGCCTCTGCTGCACTCGAAAAGGAGACTTGCGAGAGGATCAACGCCGCCGCCCCGGCTCGATACGTACAGTATCGAATGGTCCCACCCGTATCGTCATCGCGTTCGGGACCGGCAGGCGTCCCCGCAGGAGTCGTTCGCCCTAGAAGGGTGGCGACGGTGGCGCGGTCGATCAAATCGCACGGGTCGGCCTTCTCCGCAAACGAAACGACGAGCGCAAGAAGGAGGGCGATCTCCGGCAGCATAATTCCCCCTGAGTTCAATGAAGAGGCCAATCGTCACGAATGGTAGTGGATCTGCCCAACGGCGTGCGTTTCTGCGGCGGGGCCTGCCGAGGCCCGCGCGTGCCTTTATAAAGCTACGGCGCGTGGGCCGAGGCGACAGGCCCCGACCGCAACAAACGCGTGTTATGCCACGTTGGCACCAGCATCCCTAACGCCGGGGCGACTGCGGAATTGACAGTCGCGTATCACAAGACGCGCCGCACTGAGCGCGGTGAGTTCAGATCCGAACCGTCAGTCGATACGGAAGCGCTTGACCATACCGTGCTCGATATGCGACCGGCCATCCGGGGCGGTCGCCATGCAGAGCAGCACGTATTCACCCGCGCTCATGTTTGCCTCGAAGAACGCTTCCATGCCCGGCGCGATGGCCGCGATGCCCCCTGCACCCGTCATAAGGCTCGCCAGCGGTGGTGGCGGCTCCCCCGCCTGGCCAGGTCGCCGCGCGCGCTCCGGATTCATCGCGGCCAATAGCTCCGCAACCGTCTTTCCCGGATTGAGCTTCATCATGACCAGATCGTGCGGTTCCACACCAGCGTTTTCAACACGGATCGTGTGCCGCCCAGCCGGGACAGAAGAATCGACTTCGAATGAAAAATCCATGAGCCGGACCACAATGCTCGCCTCGGGCCTTACGGCACGGTCGACCATACCGCCATCCGAAGCCACTACCACGAATTGCTTGGACTCTCCCTTCCCGAAGTGCGGGTTCCCGTCGTTGTCCTCGACCGGGCAGATCCACACATAACTCCCAGGCTCGAGGTACTGCGTCACGCTGGAGGAATCGCCGGGAAAGGTGCCGCCCGGGCCGCCGAAACGCTTCACCCACTTAGGCCGCGGCCCAGAGGTGCGGATCGCCTCGGCGTACGCATCCACGAGTTCCTGCACCGTCCTTCCGGGCTCCAGGCGGACGATGTGCCCGTAATGGACCTCCTGGCCCCGATTCGCCAGGCGGAAGTTGGTCCATCCGGCAGGGATCGTATCCGGGGCCTCGAATGCGTACTCCGTGGCGATGAGGGAGACCACGTTTGGGGCGGCGGCTTGGTTGTGGTTGGGCGTTTGTTCCTTGGTCGAACAAGCCGATAGGACAGCGGCAAGGGCGATCCAGCAGCCTGCAGGCGGCATTGGCTTCATGGTATGGAACTCCCTCACTCAGGTTCAAACGGCATAACGGACTGCGCTTCTGTTACCAGGCCCTGCTGAGGCCGGCGCCGACCAGGCCTGAATGTATCCGGCGACGGCCGAAGCGGTTAGGGCCTGGGCAGTAGCAAGCGCGGGTTAGGCATCCTGACTGTACTACCTGAGGCCCGGTCCGGCGCAAGTGAGCTGGTACAGCCGCACTTCAAAGTCATCTTGGTCCGTCAATCCTGTCCCCAACAGGTAGTCGCGCCCGACCAAGGAATGCCCCAACCGGTATTAGCCCGCCTGCTGCGCAAGATGCTCTGCTTAGGCTGCGAAGAATGGGTACCGCGGCTGATCCGCGCTGAACTTCGGTACCGATAATTCACCAGCCAACACGAATGAACGCCGGCACCGCCGCTCACCCCCCCTACCCTGCCCACTGCGGCCGTCCCGGCCCGGTTTCGCGCGGAATTGGGCGGTATTGGGTGCGTTCTCAGCTAATTTTGGTCCGGATTGGGTGGTAATTGGGATGAGTTTGGACGCCATTGAGCGCCGATTCGACGCAAATTGGGCCAATGACACGAAACCGGGGGCCCTTCCGGACCCCCCGTCGCCCAATTCTCCTCATATGCAGCCCAGGTAGGCCTGCGTGAAGCTCAAACAGACCGCTACCGCTCCACCCCGATTGGACTCCCCGGCGGCACGGTCAGGCTCCGGGGCAGGCTGTTGGGATCCCAAGGCCGATCCAAATACCGCTTGATGTCGGCGGCGACCTGCATCAGGTGAGCGGCGCCCTCCGCCTCCCCCCGGATTTCGCTGGACCGCAATCCCGGCAGGTTGGAAAGATCATCGGCGATCTGCCGCAGCTTGAGGGTGGCGATCGCCCTGACCTCGGGGCTCCGGGTTTGGGCCGCCAACCCGATCAGCCGGTCCACCACGACCCGCTGGGTAGACCGCGCCAACGCCGTAAAGTAGGAATCCTCCCCGGGAGATTTGGCCGTTGCCACCAGCACACTGTCGAGCACCTCGACCAGCCCCGGCTGGCTGGGATCCAGACTGTGCTGCTGCACCAGCCGAGCCGCCCGCTCCGGGTTAAAGAGAACTTGGAGCACCATGTCAGCCGCAGTGGCGGCCGGGGTGAGCGCGTCGAAGACCGGATCGGTCACCTTGTCGAACAACTCAGGCGACTCAGGAAAGCCGTCCGGCCGAGGCGGCATGATGGCAAGGATGGACCGCGGAAAAGCCAGCGCGCTGGGGGAGAGCGTTTCCAGTACCGCAGAGAGCGCCTTCCGTTGCTCCAGCGGCGACACCGTCCCTATCGGCTGCTGCCCGTCTCCCCGCAGGGCATAGGTGTAGTACTGTCCGCCAATGGTCTTGATAGCCGCCTCGACCTGATAGCGATGGTGCAGGTAAAGCGGCACCAGCACCTCCTCCATGGTGGCAAGGGGGCGGCCCCGCTGGATGGACTGCTCGCCAAAGCGGGCCAACGCGGCTCGGCGCACCTGCATCATCCGGGTTAGCTCTATCGCGGCGTCGGTGCCGTTGTCCCAGAGGTGGGTTTGGGGATGGGCACTCCCCTGCGGCCGGGCGTCCTGATCGGAGAGGAAATGGAGGCCCTTGCCCCTGGCACCGGCAAGCAAGGCATCGAGCGCCTTGGGCTGATCGGTACCGGGCGCAAAATCGCTGTAGCCGAACTTGATGACCTCCTTGTCCCACGCCCCGATGCCGACTGCGTAGGCCTCCGCCAAATCGATCGTTCCATCGGTGGCGAGCTTGGCCATCGGGTGGGGGTAATCCATGACCGATGCCCGGTTGGCCACCGAGGAGATGTAATTGTGCCCAAGACCCAAGGTATGCCCCACCTCGTGGGCCGACAGCTGGCGCAGCCGGGCCAGTGACATCGCCTCGGCCGCCGCGGCGCGCTCGTCTCCCGTTTTATACGGACTCAACAGGCCCTCGGCAAGGAGGTAATCCTGCCTGACCCGCAGCGCACCCAGAGTGACATGGCCCTTGAGGATCTCCCCGGTACGGGGGTCGGTGACGGTGTTGCCGTAGCTCCAGCCCCGGTTATAGCGCTGCACCCACTGGATCACGTTGTAGCGGACGTCCATCGGGTCGGCGCCCTCGGGCAGCAGCTCGACCTGGAGGGCGTTGCGAAAACCTGCGGCCTCGAACGCCTGATTCCACCAACGGGCGCCCTCGAGGAGCGCGGCACGGATCGGCTCGGGGGCGCCCCGATCGAGGTAGTAGATGATCGGCTTGACCGCTTCGCTCACCGCCGCGCGAGGATCCTTCTTCTGGAGCCGGTGCCGAGCCACGAACTGCTTGGTCTGCTCCTCGCCCAGCGCGGCGTGCATGTCCCGGTAGGCAATCTGGAAGAAGCCGGCGCGGGGATCGAACGGCCGGGGAGTGTATCCCGGCTCGGGAAGCGCCACCAGGGAAATCCGCTCCCGCAGGGTGATGGCTTCGGCACTCGGAGCGACGGTGCGAACCAGGTTGCCGGGCATATCTGCGGTGAAGGTGAGGCTCACCTCGATTTCGGTGTTGCGGGGAAAACCCTTGGTGCTGGGGAGGTAGAGCGCGCTGCGCGAGGGATCCAGCCGATAGGTGCCCTGACGACTCCGGGCGAGGGTGCCGATGACATTGTGAACATCGCGGAGGGCAAACTCGCTGGCGTCCACCAATACGGCGCCACCGGCTTCGGCCTCCACCTTGAAGCCCCAGAGGGTGGAGGTGGGAAACGATTCCAGCACCCCGCGCTGCGCGGCGGGGTCGCTGCTGCTGGTGCGGAAATCCTGGTTGGGCTGGACCAGCATCACCTTGTTGCCGGTGCGCTGAAACCGCACCAGCTTTTCGCCGCTGATCTGGCCCCGGTCGAGGCCGATGTCGTTATTGCCCAGCCCAGTGGGGGCACCGGTGATATAGAGGAAATCGGAGTCGAAGCGGGAGATTTCCATCCAGAGTTTGCCGGTGCCGGCGTCCCAGTAGAGGGGGATGAAACCGTCGATTTTCTGGAAACCGCGGGTCTTGTCGGCAATGGTGGCCGGGGCCTGGGCTGGTGCCGGGGGTGCAGACTGGGCCGAGAGTGGCGCGGAGATTACGGTCAGCAACAGGGCGGGCAACGTGGATTTCATGCTGGGACTCTCCGGGGGTGAGCGTCGAGCGGGGAGGAGGGAATCTGGACACCTCGCGCCGGTTGCGCCAGAGCGGCGTCTTGCGGTCCGGGGCCCCAATGCGGAGATTAGCGGATCACCTCCAACGGGTCGCCACCCCAGCTCGGGGACCCATCGCTGCACCCGCAGTTGCGCCCGCCGGCTCGCGGGGACCTCGCGACGGACGCATTTTCCTGAAAGGTCACTCGGATGCCGACCACCTCCCGTGCCATCGCCGCCCCTACTCGCACCTGGTGGGTCCTGTTCGTCGGGCTCGCCGCCCTCCCGCTGGCGGCACAGCAGCCGAGGCCAACCCCGCCCCCGTTCAAAGGGGTCTGGGAACCGGTGAGCTACAGCGAGGACATCAGACTCCGCCAGGTCTACTTCGTCACCGCCGACAAAGGTTGGGCGGCTGGCGCGAACGGTACCATCATACATACCAAAGACGGCGGCACCACGTGGACCGCGCAGGTTGGTGGTCCGGCAAGCACGTGCAGGTCGAGATCCCGATGGCCGAGACCCTGGCCGACTCACGCGAGATCGCGAAGGTGCAGAAAGAGACCGGCCTGGTCGCGATGGCGGGGCATACGCGCCGCTTCAACCCCAGCC
>JANNSC010000387.1:0-3218 GCA_031402135.1 Gemmatimonadales bacterium
GGAGCACCGGTGTGCGCCCCATCGAAAGAACCATCGGGAGCAGTCGGATGCGCTCGGCGAGGGTGCGGTAGTCCAACCAGCGATCGTGTACCGCCTTGCGACGATGCCGCAGCACCGTGAAAAACACCCAGCCGAGCAGAGCCACCTCGAGGATTGCGGAGCCGATCGCCAGCTGGTGGAGGCCACTCTGCTGAAGAACCAGGCCGGAGGCGCTGGCGAAGACCGCGAACGGCGCCAGGAGGTAGACGTTTCGGTACCCCCTCCGATACCTGACGGCGTTGCGACCAGCGAGTTCTGAGGCCCAGGCGTAATGCAGGGGCAGTGGGGAGGCCAGCACCGCGGCAACCAGCCGGTCGGAAACTCCAGCGTCCACCCAGCGTTTTTTCCAGGACCGCTTGACCGCCTCGACTCGGCGAGGGACGACGGGGGCAGTCTCGGTGAAATACGCCTCGCGGAGATCGGGACGCTCTCTGCCGGTCGAAGGGCGAGGGAGCAGCAGCGGGGGCAGCAGCAGGGCTTCGAGGCGGGGCTGCAGCCCTTCCGTGAGCCGAGCTACGCGTGCCGTCCCCCCGTTCGGATCCGGCAGATACACTACCGGGGGGGCGGTACCCACCGAATGGACATGCACGATCGGGATCCCGTAGGAATTCGCCAGGTTGATGTTGTACTCGGTGCCTCCCGGGCCATCGCCAGCCTGACCATTCCACACCGCTACAAGCACATCGGAGTTAAGGGCCAACGAAATGCCCAGGCCCAGGTAGGGCGATGCCAGGCCCTGTTTCGCGCCTTCCAGCACCTGCACCCCGGCCGAATGGCGGGCAATGTCAAGCAGCTGGTCGAAATGGGCTTCGGAGGCGAGCGGGAGCTCCTTGGGCTGGTTGCTGTGTTCCGGACCGAAGGAGGTGCGATAGTCCGCCTCGGCAAAGGGGAGCATGGCCTGGAGCTGCCACGGCAGCGGCCGTCCCAAGGCGACATCGGCGCCGATGCGGTCGGTGCCTTCGGCGAGGCCGGACAAGAGCCGGAGCCGGACCGGGGCGGGGGTTTCCCCGGGGGCGGCATAGCCAGGGCGCGAGGCGAGCTTGCCGGCAATCCGCTCGATCTCGGTGAAGACCTCGTCGAGACGCTGCTCAAGTGCTTTGAGATCCGCCCAGCGGAGTTTGTCCCAACGGTGGCCGGTGAGGCCTACCCGAATGGTGAGACTCGGGCGCGGTGGGTGGGCGTCGGGTGAGCGGGATGCCATGGGGAGAGGAATTACGCCGTTCCGCGATCGAGCACGGAGGCGGTGAGGTAGTCCCGGTTCAGGAGAGCGATGTTCGCCACACTGATTTCCTTGGGACACGCTTCCTGACACTCTCCGAAGTTAGTGCATCCGCCGAACCCCTCGATGTCCATACGGTCCACCATGGCCAGCACCCGCCGATAGCGCTCCGGCTGTCCCTGCGGCAGCAACCCAAGGTGGGCAACCTTGGCGGCGGTGAACAGCATGGCGGACGCGTTCGGGCACGCCGCGACACAGGCGCCGCACCCGATGCACTGGGCCGCGTCCATGGCGCGGTCCGCGGCGGACTTGGCGATCGGGATCGCATTGGCTTCGGGGGCGTTCCCGGTGGCCACCCCGATGAACCCGCCGGCCTGAATGATCCGGTCGAAGGCGCTGCGATCCACCACCAGATCCCGAACCACCGGAAACCCGCGGGCCCGGAAGGGCTCGATGGTGATGGTGTCGCCGTCGGCGAAGTGACGCATGTGGAGCTGGCAGGTGGTGGTCCCGCGGGTCGGTCCGTGGGGAACGCCGTTGATCATCATACTGCAGGAGCCGCAGATGCCCTCTCGACAATCATGATCGAACGCGATCGGTGCCACACCGGTGCGCTCCAGGCCCTCGTTGACGACATCCAGCATTTCCAGGAACGACATGTCGGGGCTGACGCCCGGGGCCTCGTAGCGCTCGAACCGACCGCGCACCCCGGGGCCGAGTTGACGCCAAACCCGCAGCGTGAGATTCACTTGTAGCTGCGGGTTGCCAGATGCACATTTTCGAACACCAGCGGCTCCTTGTGCAGTACTGGCGCCCCGCCCTCCCCGGAGTACTCCCACGCCGCCACGTAGGCAAAGTGCTCGTCGTCCCGCAGCGCCTCACCATCGGCGGACTGATACTCCGACCGGAAATGTCCGCCGCAGGATTCCTCCCGATGCGCCGCGTCCCGGCACATCAGCTCGGCAAATTCCAGAAAATCCGCCACCCGGCCGGCTTTTTCCAGCGATTGGTTGAATTCCTCACCGGTTCCGACCACCCGGACATCGCGCCAGAATTGCTCGCGCAGTACAGGAATGCGCTCGAGCGCCTTGCTCAAGCCCCCGGCATCCCGCGCCATCCCGCACCCCTGCCACATGAGCTTGCCAAGTTCGCGGTGGAAGTCGTCCACCGTCCGGCTGCCGTTCACCGCAAGGAGCCGCGCGGTGCGCCCCCGGACCGCCGTCTCGGCAGCCTGCACCTCGGGGTGATCCGCCGCGACTCGCGCCGGCCGGGTGGTGGCCAGGTAATCTCCCAGCGTATTGGGCACGATGAAATACCCATCGGCGAGGCCTTGCATCAAGGCACTGGCGCCAAGGCGGTTGGCGCCGTGATCGGAAAAATTGGCCTCGCCGAGGACGAACAGCCCCGGAATGCTGCTCATCAGGTTGTAGTCCACCCAGAGGCCACCCATGGTGTAGTGGACTGCCGGAAAAATGCGCATCGGGACGGTGTAGGGGTCTTCCCCGGTGATGCGCTGATACATCTCGAAGAGATTGCCGTAGCGCTCCCGGATGCTGTCCATGCCGAGGCGCCGGATGGCGTCCGAAAAATCGAGGTAGACGCCGAGGCCGGTGTCCCCCACGCCACGCCCCTCGTCGCACGCTTCCTTGGCGGCGCGAGAGGCAATATCCCGGGGCGAGAGATTTCCGTAGCTGGGATACTTCCGCTCCAGGTAGTAATCGCGCTCCCCTTCGGGGATTTCTCCAGGCGGGCGGGAATCTCCGGGTGCCTTGGGCACCCATACTCGGCCGTCGTTCCGGAGGGATTCACTCATCAGGGTCAGCTTGGACTGATACTCCCCGCTGACCGGAATGCAGGTGGGATGAATCTGGGTGTAACAGGGATTGGCAAAGAGGGCACCGCGCTTCCAGGCCCGGAAGGTGGCGGTGACGTTGCTGCCCTTGGCGTTGGTGGAGAGATA
>JANNSC010000388.1:0-3622 GCA_031402135.1 Gemmatimonadales bacterium
CCTGCGGCATTGCCTGACCCCAATCGAATCGCCGCGGCAGATGGCGATCCAGCTCCGCCGCGCGCTGGAAGCCCCGGGGCTTCGGTCCGGGACAGCCGAACTGGCGCGCGTCCGGGTCACCTCGCACTTCAGCCTCCGCGCAATGATTGACAACTACCAATCGCTTTTCCGCGAGCTCCTGCATGCTGCTTGAATCAGAGCCGGACCGAAGCCGGGATAGACCCGGACCGAACGTCCTGCTGCGTGCGTCTCGGTGGGCCCGACACTCCCTTGGCCGTCTAGCGAGCCTCCCCCCAATGGTGACGGTGTCCGAGGCCAGTTCCGCGGGACGGGCCGCAGTCCTCATGTTTCACCGTTTCCAGGACCCCGCCCGAGGCTCCGAAGGGATGCCCCCTGACCGGTTGCGCTGGCTGCTCGCGTACCTCCGCAAGCGGCGCTACCACATCCTGGATCTCGAGGAACTTGCCCAGGCACTCGTCACCGGCTCGACCATCCGCGCCAGATCGGTGGCGCTCACCTTCGATGACGGCTACGCCGACCAGTTCGAGATGGCCCTGCCAATTCTCACCGAATTCGACGCCCCCGCAACGGTGTTTCTCACAACGGGCTTCGTGGACGGCCAGCTCTGGCTCTGGTGGGACCAAGTGGAACACCTGATCTCGAACACCCTCCTGTCGGTCCTTGCTGTCCGGATCGCTGACCAGGACGTGCGGTACCCGACTGCGACGCTGCAGGAGCGGGCGCACGCCATCGAGGCCATCGCGCAGCGCTGCAAACAGATCAGCGATGAGGAGCGCCGGGCATTTCTCCAATTGCTTTCCCAGGCCACCGAGGTTGAATTGCCGCTTCGGCCCCCCCAGCGGTATCAGCCGATACGCTGGGACCAGGTGCGGGCGGCCGAACGCTTTGGGGTCCGGGCTGGGCCCGGGACCGTCTCACATCCCATTCTGTCCCGGGCCGACACCGCTCGCAGCGACTGGGAAATCCGGGAATCGTGGCGCCGGGTGCAGGAGGAGGTCCAGCGGCCGATGCCGGTGTTCTGCTTTCCCAACGGGACGCTGGAGGATTTTTCGGTTCGGGAGCTCAACTCGCTTCGAAACGCAGGGCTTTCCTTCGCGGTCTCCACCGTCCGGGGCTACGCATCGCCCGGGGCCAGCAAGTCCCCCGTGCCGGGCATACTGACATTGCCCCGATTCAGTGGCGAAACCACGACCCCCGAACTGGTCCGGATTGTCAGCGGGGTGCAGCGTTGGGTAGAGGGAGCGATGAACCGGCTCGGCCGCCCCCGATGAGCTCGCCGAGGGCGCGGAACAATCGGCTGCCCTCCACCACCCGGCTGGCCCGGTCATCCATTGCCGCCGGCAACGGTCGGCGCCCGGCGCGGAACGCTCGATAGCAGCCGACCAGGAAGGCCGCTGTATTCACCACATCGTCCGGATCGACGATGCCCGCCGAGGTGCCTCGCAGCAGCTCTCCAGTAGCGGAATCCTGCTCGTTCTGGGCGAGAATCCAGCACGGTTGACGCATGTACTCGAAGACTTTTGAGGGGATTGCGGTGTGGCTGTCCTGGGGAAGGCTCAGGAGTACGGCCGCTTGGGCATATTCGTGCAATACTTGCTGACGGGGCATTGACGAAAGGACCTGGACGAACCCACCGGCCCCCTCTTCCTCCGCAATCTGACCGATCGGGGCGCCTCCATATGTTGCCACGCTACCGATGAAGCGAACCTCGAACTCCTCGGGGGTCACCCCGAGCTCGCGCACGGCGCGGGCGATCGCGCGAAAGAGCGGGCGGGGGCTTCGATCGATGTAGATGGCGCCGGCAAAGACAATCCGGAACTGAGCCGGCCATTCGGCCCGGGGCAGGGGCTCGTCATCCCATCCATTCATCACCGAGATGACCGAAACTCCCGGCCATCGCGTTTGCATTTCTGCCGCCGCTTTCGGCGTGTTCATGACAACCAGCCCTGCCGCACCGACGCAGCGAGCCTCGTGCCGGGCAGCAAGCCGGTACCACAACGGGCTGGCCAAGTCCTCCGGAAGCCGAACTTGGAGACTCCAGGGGTCGCGCATGTCGATCACGAAGGGCACCTGCAGCGCACCGGCGAGGCGGCGCCCCACCTCGTGGACCACGTGCGGGGGGCCGCAACTGAGCACCAGATCCGGGGCCGCATGGCGCCCCGCTCTCAGCCCCGTTTCAACGGCCTCCCGGCACCATGCCGCGTCGAGCGCCTGATGCGAAAGGACATTTGCCGCCCGCACCACGCCACGTCCCCCGGCCCACCAGCCGAGGTCCTCCCGTCGGAGGGTGCCGGCCCGGGGTGGGGAGGCAGCGGCCGTCTGCCGAAGGCGCCGTCGCACCGCGCGCACCGCGCGCACCGCTCGAAGCAGGGTGTTTTCCAACTCGACCTGCCAGGGATGCTGGACAGCAACCCCATGAATGGTCGTATCGGGGGGAAGCTCCGTCACCCGGCGCCAGTCGGTTCCCTCGGCATTGGCTGGCGCCAGGCTGATGACATCCACCGTCCACCCAAAGCTGGCGGCGAGGGTGGTGAGTTTCTGCCAGCGCAGCGCACCGGTCGCCTCACTGGGGGGGTAATGGTAGCTGACCAGCAACATGCGTCGTGCCGGCATGGCCGGGTTGGGCCGCATGGCGATCATCGACTGGGTCTATTCCTGGCTGGGAGGCACGAGTGGATCATCCGGAAGCACGGCTGCGGGAAACGTACGACAACTTGCGCCACGAGCAACTGGCGGGCCCGTCACCTGCCACGGTGCTTGCCGCCAGGTGCGGAAAGTCCTGGCTCGAGTATCCCCGATCGGGGTGCCGGATGGAGTCGAACCAGGTCTTCAAAAACTCGCATCCATTCCCCGATCATTCGTTCAAAACCAAACATCCGAACCGCCACTGCCTGGCCTCTCACCGCAATGTTCAGGACCTCCTGTCTGTTCGCCGCGAGTCTGGCCAAGAGGCGGCTCAAAGCCAGACTGTCATCCTTGGGAAAGAGGGGGAGCTCTGCAGCTATCGCAATCGACATTGCCCCACCGCTCCCTGTGGTCACGACCGCGCATCCAGCCAGCAGGGCCTCAATGGACACAAACCCCAATCCCTCGGGCCGCGTTGACGAGAAGACGAAAAGGTCATGGCGTTTGTAGATTTCCGGAATCCGTTCATGCGGTACTTTCCCAAGCCACACGATTCGATCGGCCAGCTTCAAGTCCACGGCCTTCGCCTGCATTCGTTCAAGAAAATCGACTTGCCCAACGCCAGCGACAGTCAGCGTCATCCGCTCGCGCTCCGCACCCGAGAGCTGGCCGAAGGCTTCGAGGATGGTCTGGAAGCCGCGGTCCGGGGTCAGCTGCCCGGCATAGAGTACCCGTAACGGCGCCCCCTCGGCTTGAGACTTTGGCAAGGGCTCAAAAAAACGAGAGACGTCCACACCGCCGTAGATGACCTTGGAGAGTGCAAAAGCCAGACCGGCCTCCCGATGTCTATCCTGCAGGAATTCGCTGAGATAACAGACACAGGACGGCTCATGGGAGAAGTCTCTCGTCGATAGCCCCTGCTTTCCCACCTGACGCTCCCATCGGCGTCCGATCCAACGGAGCGTCGGACGAAGAA
>JANNSC010000389.1:0-9983 GCA_031402135.1 Gemmatimonadales bacterium
TCCGAATCTGATATTGGCCGAAAGGTTGTGGGTCTGATTGCTGTGCTGGAGCAGAGCCTGCAGGTACATGCTCGGCGTGAACGCGTAGGCCAGTCGCAGCCCCACCAGCACCCGGGTGAATTTGCCTTCGACAAGCCGCACTCGGTCATAGCTCACCCGAAGCGAGGTGCTGAAGTCGTCCTTCGGCCTTGCCTGAAGCGTGCTGGCGAGCCCGAAGCGGTGTCCCGAGTAGAATCCGCCGACCGTTGCTTCGCTACTCAAGGAGACCGGCGAACTCAGATTGGTGTTGAATTCCGGATTCCACTCCACCCAGTCGTAGATCTGCGCCGGGAGGATCACCCCCCTGGCAATTTCAAAGGGAACGCCCGGCGCCTCCCGCATCAGGTTGACCGGAAGTTCGAGGAAGGCCCCGTTGGCAAAGAGGAAGTGGCTGTCGATGTGGATCAGCCGGCTCTGCGGGCGTCCGTCGGTGTCGTCGTATTGGCGAAAAGTGATGTGGGGCCGAGCCTCCCGGAACCATGGCAGCGTCGGCGTCCGCACATGCCGCAACACCCGTGCGCTGTAGAACCGAAAGCTTGGCCGCTCCAGATACCCGACTTCCGGGTTGAAGTCCGGGTCCGCCTGCCGGGCCGCGAGGCCGACCTCCCAGTTCCGGGTACTGTAGGTACCGCCCAGGTTGAAGGCGTTGGAACCCCGGTTCCGGCCCGGTGTTTCGCTGTGCGCCACCCAGAGATCCAGGGTGACCGGCTCGCCGATCCCGATCCGGGCGTCGGCGCCAACAGTCACGTTGTAGTCTCCAGTACTGTCGGTATTGATCCGGCTCACTACGATTGCTCCCACCCGGCTGCGGTGGGGCAACTCACGTAACACGCGGAACATCGCGAAGTTGTTGGGCGGCACCGTGGCCTGGCCGGCCGTTTCCACCTCCTCCGACTGGATATTCAGCAACCCGAGGGTGAAGCCGGCCACCCTGCCGGTCAGCCGGCCGCCGCCGAGCAGCGGCACCTGGCGACCCCCCGAGCCGATTCCGATCCGCCGGCTGAAGAACAGCTCCACCGACTGGGGCGTGCCGACCGAAAAAGTTCCGGAATTCTCCAGGAAAAAGGGCCGCTTCTCCGGAAAAAACAGATTGAACCGGGTCAGGTTGATCTGCTGCTCATCCGCCTCCACTTGGGCAAAATCGGTGTTGTAGGTCAAGTCGAGGGTGAGACTCGGGCTGAGACCCAGCTTGGCATCGGCCCCGAACTCCACCGACGCATCCGCCGTGGCGGCGTTCACGAAATCGCGCCGGGCAATGCCCAGCCCATACGGCGTGAACTGGGCGATTCGCCGGGCCGGCGGTTCCACCCCCTCCAGGGTTCCTGCCTGGGACACCCGGTACAGTGAGTACTGCCGGGTGACCGGACTCCAGAAATCCTCTTCATTCTTCCGGCGGATGAATCGCGCCACGTTGAGCCCCCACTGCTGCACCGCCCCACCGCCGTAACGGAGTGTGGCAAACGGGATCCGAAACTCTGCCGTCCATCCGGCCGAGTCCACCGAAGTGCGCACCGTCCAGGTTCCGTCCCAGTTGAGATTGGCGCTGCCGTTCTGCCCGCTGGTGCCGGAGCCGGTCCCGCTCGGGCCCCCGAACCCTCCCTCCCCCTCCTTGGTCACCTGGCCGTCGTGCTCGATCCCCGCCGGCGTGGTCCCAAAGACGAACCCGTTCTGCCGGTCCAAGTAAGTATCCAGCAGGATCATCAAGGCATCCTGTTCCCGGAGCTCGGCGTCCCGGCGCACCTCCCCGAGCACGATGCCCGCCGGGTCGGCGTCAAACATCCGGGCTCCGATGTAGAGCGCATCCGTGTCGAACACAATGCGCACCTCGGTCCGCTCCGTTGCCGCCTGTCCCTCCAGGGGCTCGTGCTGCCGGAAAGCCGAGAGCGGCGTTGCCTCACGCCACGCCAGATCGTCGAGACGCCCGTCAACCACTGGGCTGGTGCCCACCCGTACCGCTTGGGCAATGGAACGGGGGACAGTTGCGGAAGTCTGGGCGGAGAGAGATACCGGCAAGGCCAGCAAGCCGACCGTCAGGCGCAGGTTCACGCGGGAGTTCCTTGGGTTTGCAGTTCGGGGGTGCCGAGCCACGCTGCGACCCGGAATATGTCGAGAGTCGCGCCATCATGATATCGGGGCCCTTGTCGACGCGCCCCCGGACTGCTCACGCCCGAGCCAGCGCTCCAATCAGTTCTTCGTTGGTCTTGTAGCGCTTGAGATCCACGAGCAGGTCGTTCATCGCGACGATCGGGGTCTGCCGGCTCATCCGCTGGCGCAGCACTCGGGAGGCGGCCAGCCCCTGGTCTGACAGCAGCAGCTCTTCCTTCCGGGTTCCACTTGCCACCAGATCAATGGCCGGGAATACCCTTCGATCGGCCAGCTCCCGGCTCAAGACCAGCTCGCTGTTTCCGGTCCCCTTGAACTCCTCGAAAATGAGTTGATCCATCTTGCTCCCGGTGTCCACCAGCGCGGTCGCGATGATCGTGAGTGAGCCGTTCCCTTCCGCCGGGTTCACCTTGCGGGCACTGCCAAAAAACCGTTTGGGTTTTTCCATAGCCTGAGAATCGAGACCACCCGACAGGGTCCTCCCGCTGCCCTTTTCCGCCGCGTTGTAGGCCCGCGCCAGCCGAGTGAGCGAGTCCATGATCAGCACCACATCCTGGCCCAGCTCCACCCGCCGCCGGGCCCGCTCCAGCACCATTTCGGCGACCGCGATGTGTTGTGAAGGCGGATTGTCGAAGCTCGAGGCCACCACCTCGCCCAAACCGGCCGCCTCCATCTCAAACACTTCTTCGGGGCGCTCATCAACCAGCAGAATGAACAGTGTCGCGTCCGGGTAGTTGATGCTGACTCCCTCGGCGATGGACTGCAACACCATGGTCTTGCCCGCCTTGGCGGGGGCGACAATCAGGGCGCGCTGCCCCTTTCCCAGCGGGTTGATCAGGTCAATGACGCGGTTGGTCTGGTCCGGCTGGCCCTGCCGAACCAATCCACACTCGAGGCGCAGCAGTCCGCTGGGATGTACGGCGCCGAGCCGAGAAAATTCCGGGCGTTCGCGCGCGGTCTCGGCGGGGCGGGTGTTGACGGTGGTCACCCGTTCCAAACCCGGAGCACCCCGGCCGCGGCCGGCCTCTCCCTCGATCTCGTCGCCGGTCCGGAGCCCGTATTGGCGGATGACCCGCTCGGAGACCTGCACATCTCCGCTGGTCGGCAGATAGGCCGCCTCACGGCGGCGCAGGTGGCCGCCACCCCGGTTCCCGATGTCGAGGACACCCGTGGCGGCGCTCACCGGCTGGTGGAGTAGATCAGGTCGAGCAATTCATCGTAGGTGGCTTCCGCCTCCGGGCCACCCGCCTGCACCGCCTTGGTGACGCAATGCCGGAGATGGTTTCGCATCAACTCCTGGGCGACCGAACGCAGCGCCTCATGCACCGAGGCGACTTGTACCATGATCTCGGGACAGTAGCGATCCTCGGTGACCATCTTCTGGAGCCCCCGAACCTGACCCTCAATACGCCGGAGGCGCCTCAGGTTGCGATCCTTGACCTCGGGATCGACATGTTGGGCCTGCGTCATGAACGACCTCCTTCTCGGTTGGTACCGGCCGGCAGCTTCAGGTTGGCCGTCAGCCTTCGGTGGAAAGCCGCAAGGAATTTCCCACCACCGACAGCGAACTCAACGCCATGGCCGCGCTGGCAATGATCGGGCTGAGCAGCCAGCCAAACACCGGATACAGCACACCGGCGGCAATCGGAATCCCGATCACATTGTACAGAAACGCCCAGAAGAGGTTCTGTCGCATAACCCGCATTGTCCGGCGCGAGAGACTCACCGCGTCGGCCACCACGCCGAGATCGGGTCGCATCAGCACGATATCCCCCGCCTCGGTGGCAATGTCGCTCCCGCTTCCCATGGCAATCCCCACATCGGCCGCGGCCAGCGCCGGGGCGTCGTTGATGCCGTCCCCCACCATGGCAACCACTTCGCCCTGGTCCATCAGCCGGCGAACCTCCGCCACCTTGCCCGAAGGCAGCGTCTCCGCCAGCACCCGGCTGATGCCCACGGCCCGGGCCACCGCGTCCGCGGTGCGCCGGGAATCTCCACTCAACAACACCACCTCGAGGCCCAATTGCCGGAGCCGAAGAATTGCCTCCGCCGAGTTGCTGCGCACCGGATCGGTTACTGCCACCAGCCCCGCCAGTTCACCGTCGATCGCCACGTACATCGAGGTCCGGCCCAGTGCACTCAGGCGCTCTGCCTCGGCACGCAGCGATCCGGCATCCACCCCAAGCTCGGCCATCATTCCTTCGTTGCCCGCCCCGATTACCGAGCCGGCCACCACGCCATGAGCTCCCTTCCCCGGGACGGCTCGAAACTCTTCCACCGGCAACAGCGGCAGGCCCCGGGCCCGAGCCCCCGCCACAATGGCCGCGGCCAGCGGATGCTCGGAGACTGCTTCCAGGGAAGCCACCTCGGCCAGCACTCCGTCCGCGCTGCGGCCCCCCAGCGGGATCACCTCGGCCAGCACAGGCCGCCCCTCGGTTATGGTACCGGTCTTGTCGAGCACCACGGTGGTGACTCGTCCCGCCCGCTCCAGCGCCTCGCCGCCCTTGATCAGCACCCCAAGTTGCGCCGCCTTGCCGGTGGCCACCATGACTGCGGTGGGAATTGCCAGTCCCATTGCGCACGGACAGGCGATGATCAAAACCGCAACCGCGGCGGCCAGCCCACGCACCGACGCCGCCTCCGGCACCACGAGGTACCAGGTCACGAACGTGGCCACGGCAAGGCACATCACCACCGGTACAAAGACCGCGCTGATCTGGTCCGCAAGCCGCTGCATGGGAGCCCGGGAGGCCTGGGCCTGGCGCAACAGCTTCACGATCTGGGCCAGCGCGCCACCGGCGCCGGTTGCGGTGGCACGGAACTGGAACGCCCCCGTGCCATTCAGCGTGCCGCCGAAAACCATGCTCCCCGGGGACTTCTCAACCGGGAGCGACTCACCGGTGAGCATCGACTCATCGACGGCGCTGCTGCCGCGGAGCACCTCACCGTCCACTGCAATGCGCTCTCCGGGGCGCGCCGCCACGATCTCACCGTGCCGCACCTCGGCAATCGGGAGTTCCCCCTCCACCCCATCGCGAACCACCCGCGCCGTTGCCGGTTGCAGCCGGGTGAGCGCCCGAAGCGCGGTGGAGGTCTTCCGACGGGCCCGTGCCTCCAGCATGTTGCCGGCGAGGATCAGCGCGATGATGATCATGACCGCTTCGTAATAGACGTCCGGCGCGACGCCTCGGGCGCGGAACCACTCCGGGGCCACGGTCGCCGCCACCGAATAGCCATACGCCGCCCCGGTGCCGACTGCCACCAAGGTGTTCATGTCCGCCGCTCGATGCCGAAACGCCTGCCATGCCCGGGTGTAGAAGTGCCGTCCAGCCCAGAGCATCACCGTTGTCGCCAGCACCCATTGCACCGGCGCCGCCGGCATCAGCGCCATGGTGCCGAGTCCGAGCACCAGGCTCACCACCGCCTTGTTGCGGAGGCTGGTGAACTCCTCCGCTGCGGCCCGGTCGCGGGCATCTTCTTCTGCCGCAGGGTCGGGCGCCGCCACCGGCAGCTCCGCGCCATACCCGGTGGCGCGCACCGTCTCCACCAGCTGAATGGCGCTGGTCACCTCAGGATCGAACTTCACCGTGGCCGAATTGAGCAGCAGATTGACTGAGGCGTCTTCCACGCCGACAGTTTTCTCCAACTGACGCTGCACTCTTGCCTGGCAGGCAGCGCAGGTCATTCCCGATACCGGAAGGGTGACAGTTTCGCTCATTCGGCGATCACCGTCCCCCGCAGCATGCCCATTCCGCAGTGGAATGCGTAACGGCCGGGAGCAATGGGGGTAAACTCGACCGGGGTGCGTTGGTGGGCCGGCAGGAATTGCCGAATCTGAAAGTCCGGCATGACCAATTCTTCAGAGCAGGGGTTGGATTCCTGGCGGTCGAACACCAGCCGAACCATGCGCCCGGCGTGGACGTGGATTTCCGCCGGCGAATAGCCTCCCAGCACGCGGACCGTGGCCTCCTGAACCCCGCCGATGTCGGAAGAAACGGCCGCAGCGCTGCGATGGGAGAGAAAGAAGTACCAGATGATCGCGCCGATGGCGGCGATGCCGCCCCCGAAAACGATCCATTGGTCGTATCGCATGAGGGATGGTATATACCCCTCCCCCCTATGTCAAGGCGGTCCCTTCAACCCCGCCGCTCGGCCGAAGCAGGCCCGGGCGGCTGGGAACCAACCAGCCAGGCTGGTTACCAGGCGATGCTGAGCCCGGCACTCACCAGGAAGTCATTGCGGAGCTTCTTCCCCAGGCCGAAATCAGCGCTGTAGATCAGGTTCTGTGCATCGAGCCGCAAACCGACCTGGCCGTCAATGGGAAACCGGAGCATCGCGCTGACGCTGCCGCCCAGGTTGGTCTTGCCGACGCTCGGGTCGAGGACGCTCTTCTTCCGACGAATGGCCGAGAGCCCGCCGCCGATGAGGTAGGAGATGCCGGGTTTTCTGGGGTTTCTGCCGATCATCAACCGGGCGGCGCCGAACATGAGGTTGGTGCCCCGGCTTCCGAAGGTACCTTGGAGGACCCGTTCCGCGGCGTATCCGGTGGAAAGCTCGGCGGTGAGGAACCCTCCCGGCGCGTTAAAGGAGAGGAGCGTGGTCGCGGCCCAGGAGGGACGCCGGGTCAGCGCCAAGGTCCCGATCTGTCCGGACGTCCCAGTCGGCTGGAAATAGCCTCCGCTCATCGTCAACTCGATGGCATGGGTTCGTTGGGCCACCTGAGCGACAAGGTGACTGGCCGACAGGAAGGGAGCGAACAGCAAGAGAAGCGGGGATACGGGCAGTCGACGCATGAGGATCCTTCGGTAGGCGTAAGAGGGAACAGATTGCAGAGCTTGCAAGGACCGCACCTCTGGCACCTTTCATACAACTGTTGCATTGGCAATGACTTTGGGCACCTGGCGGGTCCAGGAATCAGCCACCTATACCCTCGCAAAAGTCCGTTGTTCCGGAGGACCGCATGGACGCCACTTCAGCGGAGCTAGCTGTTCGCACGTATGCTTGAGTCGCAGCCAACTCCCCACCCATCCGCTCTTCGACCGAGGATTGCATGATTTCTGGCCGCCCCCTTCTCCGCGTGGCCTCGTACGGAGGCCTGCTGCTCCTGCTCTGGGCTGCCCCGGCGAGCTCCCAGAGTGCCGTGAACCCTCGGGCGGTATCGCCGGAGCTGGTTGCCAGCCGGGCCCGTTTGGCGGCAGAGAAGTACGTCACCCCACCGGACGAAATCGCCAAGCTGGTGACCGCTCCGAGGCACCTGAACATTTCGCTGACCCAACAGAGCCCCGACCGCCGGCATTTCCTGCGGCAGCAGAGTGAGGGAATGCCCAGCGTCTTGAGCTTCGGCAAGCCGCACTACTACCTCGCCGGCCTGCAGGTTGACGCCGCTGCCAACCGGGCTCGGGCCCTGACCACCCGCGGGGCCCCAGGGTTGCAGCTGATCGACGCAGCCACCGGACTGGCCACGACCATCGAGGTTCCTGCCGGGGCCACCGCAAGCGCACCGGCATGGTCACCGGACGGGAGCCAGCTGGCGTTCATCGCCAATTTTGAGAAGGTCTCCCAGGTGTACGTCGCCGATGCCGCGACCGGGAAGTCGCGGGCGCTGACCCCCAAAACCCCGCTGCTGGCCACCCTGGTAACCTCGCTCGGCTGGACCGCCGGTGGCGGCAGCATCATCGCGGTGCTGCTGCCCGAAGGGCGCGGCAACGAGCCCATCGCTCCGGCCATCGCAACTGGCCCGCAGGTCCGGGTTTGGATGGACAGCCTCAAGTCTCCCCAGCGCATGTTTGCCAGCCTCTTCGATGAGCCGTTTCAGCTGGCCCAGTTCGAGTACTTCACCACTGGCCAACTGGCGGCCATCGACGTCAAGACTCGAGTGGTCCGGAGAATCGGTGCTCCGGCGATGATCAGCAGCGTCGATCCATCACCTGACGGGCGCTATTTCAGGGTGACCACCGTGCAGAAGCCGTTCAGCTACGTGGTGCAATACTCGAACTTCGGCAATGTGGAGGAAATCTGGGACGCGGCGGGCAAGGTCTTGGCAACCGTTGTGAAGCGCCCGCTTCGCGAAAGCGAGGACACCTCCTCGACGCCGGGCCAAGCGCGCAGCGACGGAGGCAAGCGTTCGCTGGCGTGGCTGCCAAACGGGAAGGGCCTCTGGTATCTCGAGCCAATCCCGGCGCTCCGTGACCGCGGCGGTGATTCCACCGGAGGGGCCACCCGGCCGGACCGCATTGTCCAGTGGCTCCCGCCCTTCGGACCCGGCGATACCACGGTGCTCTACCGGTCCGATGCCCGCATTGCCCAGATGGCATGGAGTGACGACGGGGGCACGGCATTCATCGGCGCCAGCCGGAGTGGCACCGGTGAAATTTTTGCCGTGCGTCTCGCGGAGCCCGAGAAGAAGGTCGTCGTCGTGCGCCAGCGTGGCTACATCCCCTCGATTCAGGGTGGGGGCGGGTTCGGCGGGTTCGGCGGCGGCGGACGGGGGGGCGCTGGCAATGACTCGCTTTCCTTCTATAACAACCCGGGCGCCCTGATGACCAAGCAAGGCAGCCTCGGCGGGACGGTGGTGATGATGGGGTCGGATGGATCGGTCTACCTCTCAGGAACCAAGTACTCCCGGAATTACCTGGAAACCCCGCCCCAGGCGTTTGTCGATCGAGTCGCCTTGGCCACCGGAACCATGACGCGGGTCTACCAGAGCCCCACCGACATGACCGAGACGCTCTCGGTGCCGTTGGATGACGAGTTCTCCCGAGCCGTCGTCATCCGCGAATCCTCGACACAGGTCCCCGACTCCTACCTGCGTGACCTCAAGTCCGGAACGCTGACCAAGCTCACCGACAACAAGGATTACACTCCGGAGTTCACCCGCCTGGTACGGAAGCGGGTGGTGGTGACGCGGGTCGATGGGATCACATTCGTGGCCCGGGTAACGCTCCCCGCCGGATATCAGGCGGGCACCCGACTGCCGGGAATGTTCTGGTTCTATCCCTACGAATACACCGACCAGGCGGGCTACGACCGGACCCTTCGAACCGAAAACGTCAATCGGTTCGTCACCTCGGCCCCTCGGACCATCGAGTTCATGGCGACCCAGGGCTACGCCGTCGCCAATTTTGATCCACCGATTGTCGGCGATAGCGGCCGGATGAACGACAACTACGTCTCCGACTTGCGGATGAATCTGCTGGCTGTCATCGACGAATTGGACCGCCAGGGTTTCATCGACCGGACCCGCCTCGGCATCGGTGGGCACAGCTACGGCGGCTTCGGTACCGCCAATGCGCTGGTGCATACCCCATTCTTCAAGGCCGGCATTGCCGGCGACGGCATGTACAACCGGACGCTGACCCCCACCGGGTTTCAGAGCGAGCGACGGGATTTGTGGAGTGGCCAGAAAACCTATCTCGACATGTCTCCGATGCTGTACGCCGATAAAATGCAGGGAGCGTTGCTGATGTACCATGGCCTCGAGGACCAGAATGTCGGCACCAATCCGATCAGCTCGATCCGGATGATGCAGGCGCTTCGGTCGGAGGGAAAAGTGGCATCACTCTACCTGTACCCGTATGAAGACCACGGCCCCGCCACCAAGGAAACTCTGCTCGATCTGTGGGGGCGCTGGACCGCCTGGCTGGACATTTACGTGAAGCACGCCGGGGCACCATCCAAGCCGAAGGTGGCCGGCGTGTCCGGCAGCCGGTAGCGGCGCCGGTTCCCCAAAAGACTCGCGGGGGCCCGCCCGGTTCGGCGCGGCCCCCCCCAACGGTGGGTAACCACGGGTTTCAGGGCCCCCGTAACCAAGTCGAAGATAGGGAAGTAAAAGGCGCCGCCCC
>JANNSC010000390.1:0-4932 GCA_031402135.1 Gemmatimonadales bacterium
CGGACGGGCCCGAAACTTCTGGTACTCCTGGGTGTGCCGGTCATCCCATGGCTGCAGCAGCCCCCGAATGAAAACATGGCGGACCTGGCTGCGCACGTCCAGCGGATCGCCGGTGGTGAGGAACAGATTGGCCATCTTGCCCGGCTCGATGGAGCCGATCCGGTCGGCCACCCCCCAGATCCGGGCGGGATTGATGGTAACGGCCCGAAGCGCCTCTTCGGGATCCAGACCATAGGCAGTGGCAAGGGCAGCGTTGTAAGGCAGATTCCGTGCGTCCCCCTGGCCGCCGTCGTTGGTCTGGAAGGCTATCTGTACCCCCGCCTTGGCGAGTACACCGGGATAGGCGTACACCGCGTCGTACGGGGCATCACCATCGGGCGTCGCCGTCAGCGGACCCACGATGACCGGAATCTTCCGGGCGGCGAGGGTGTCCGCCAGCATCCACGACTCGGTGGCGCCGCGGAGCACCACCTTGAGCTGAAAACTGTCGGCCAGCGCCAGGACGCCGCGAATCTGCCCCTCGGTCTGGACATCGAAGATTACCGGGAGCTCGCCCCGAAGTACCGGGCCCAGCGCGGCAAAGGCAGGATTGTGGGGAACCGGGTTAGGTCGTGCGTGGTAGGCCCTGGCGTTTCGGAGGTAGGCAAACAACTGGGTGACCGCACGGCTCTGGGTTTCGCCGGCGTCTCCCTGCGGGGGTCCACCCCCGCCAAATCTCCGGCGGCCGCCGCCGACGCGGGGATAGGTCATGACCATGGCCACCCGGCCCTTTTGGGCCATTTCCTCCGCGGTCCAGCCGGCCAGATCGATCAACGCGGCAAATCCCTGGATGATCCCGCCCTCGGCCGAGGTGATGACGGTGGTGACGCCGTTGGCTCGGGTGATCGGAATGTGCACCGAGCTCGGATTGACCGCGCTGATCACCGCGTTCTGCGGGTTATACTCGCCCAGCTCCTGGGTGTCCTGCCCGCCCGGAACCGAGCTGATTTCCGTGAGGCCCATTCGGTTGCCCGAGTCAATCAGCCCCGGGTAGACGAACAGCCCGGCGCCGTCGAGGACAGTGGCACCGGCGGGAATGGCAATACCGGCACCGGCGGCCTCGATCCGGCCGTTGCGGATGATAATGCTGCCATTCATCACCTTTGGTCCCGACACCGGCACGATGGTGGTGTTGGTAATGGCATACAGCGTCGGCGCCGGTGGCGGGACCGGGACGACGGTTTGCGCCGGGAGCGCTCCGGCCAGCCCCACACTTGCCAGCCCGGTCACAACGACTCGGCGGATCATTGGGCACCTCCACTCGTGGTGTTGATGCGGGGTCGCCGTTTCAGCTGCTCGATCAGGTATTCCAGCGTCGGCGCCTTGTTCCGGTCGAAGAACACCCGGCCATCGATCAGGGTCATCTCGACCCGGCTGGCCGGTGCAAACGGATGCCCGTTGAAAATGGCCAGGTCGGCATCTTTTCCCACATCGATCGATCCGGTCATCTTGTCCACCCCCAACTGCCAGGCGGCATTCAGCGTGATCATGCGGATGGCCTCCTCCTCCGAGGCGCCGCCGTACTTCATTGCCTTGGCGGCTTCCTGGTACAGCCGACGGGACCGCTCATCCGAGTCGGAGTTGATCGAGACCTTCACCCCGCGCTCCGCCATCAGCGCTGGATTGAATGGAATTGCATCGAACGCCTCGAGCTTGTAGGCCCAGTTGTCGGCAAACGTCGAGGCTCCGGTTCCCGCCGCCGCAATTTCATCGGCGATCTTGTAACCCTCCAGCACATGCTGCAGACTGGAAATCCGGAATCCGAAATCCTTGGCCACCTTGAGCAGCATCAGGATTTCGTCGGAACGATAGGAGTGGGCATGGACCAGCCGCTTTCCCTCGAGAACCTCGACCAGCGCGTCGAGCTGCAGGTCCCGCTTCGGGGGAATCGGTTCGGCTTGGCCCTTCTTCAACGTTGCCTGGGCGTCGCTGTAGCTCTTCAACTCGGTTCGATATTCCCGGGCCCGGGTAAAGGCATCGCGGAGCAGTTCCTCGACCCCCATTCGGGTCCGGGGGTAGCGCTGGGCCCGGCCGGGAATCTGGCCGCCGTTGGTTTGCCGAACGTTTTCGCCGAGGGCAAACTTGATTCCGGGAGGCGCCCCGGCAAAAAGCATCGAATCCACCGGCAAACCCCAGCGGATCTTCACAACCGCATTCTGGCCGCCGATGGTGTTGGCCGAGCCGTGCAGGACGTTGAGGGTGGTGACTCCGCCGGCCAGTTCGCGGTACAGACCGATGGCATCTTGGCGCAGCACATCCTCCATCCGGACCTGCGCGGTGATCGAACGGCTACCCTCGTTGATTGCCTCTCCGGAGCTGTGAGAGTGGGCGTCGATGATGCCCGGCATGACGTACTTGCCATTGCCATCGATGAGCTGAGCCCCGGCCGGGATGGCAATATCCTTTCCGACTGCGGCAATCTTGCCGTTCTTGATCAGGATGGTGCCCTTCTCGATGGTACCGTGGCTGGCGGTCAGGATCGTGGCGTTGGTAATGGCCACGAGGGTGCCCGCCGCCGGTGCCGGCAGCGAGAGCACTGGGAGGCTGCGGCGAGCCGAATCGGTTGCCGCCGGCGCTTGGGCTGCCAGGACTCCGGCTGCAAGCGGGAGAGTGTAGAGCGCGGTCCGCATCATGGCTTCCGCTCCGCAGTAAAGGTGGCGCTGCCAAAGCTTCCCAGTTCGGCGGAACCGGTCATCCGGTTGCCCTCGACGTCGCCTCGGTAATTCAGCGTAATGGACTGTCCGCCAAACTGGACCACGATGGTCCATGTTACCGTCCGGCCGGTGATCTGCCCATCGTTCAGTTCCTGGGATCCCATTTGGCTGGTCATGCTGCCGCTGAACGACGCGCCGGTCTGGGTCAGCGTCATCGTCATGTCCATCGGCCCCATCGGCGATGTCAGGGTCATCGTCCAGGTGCCGCCCACTTGGGCCGGGGCAGCGCCTCCACCCCCCGCACCGCCGGGGCCGCCGCCGCGGGCCGCCGGCGGCGGCGCTACTTCATACCGGATGCCGTCCACGAACACCGCGCTGATGCGGGCCGAGTCGCTGGTAATGTCGGTGTTGGTCACCACCAGGTTGGCAATCTTGCCCGCCTCGATGCTGCCGAGGATTTCGGAAACACCGGCCATTTCAGCCGGACGAATTGTTACCGCCTCCAGCGCAGCGTTGGCGGGAAGGCCCGCCGCAATTGCCTTGCGGACATTGCTCATGAAATCAGCGGGCCGATTGCCGCTTGCCAATGCGAACTTGACGCCCGCCTTGTGGAGGGCGGCGGCATTGCCTTCGATGGTTTTCTGGGCCTCGCGCACCGATGCGGCACTGTCGCCGGGCGCGCGGCGCTGACTCAGCCGGTAGGACCAGCCGGTGACCGCCGTCGGTTGGGGATAGTTCACCGAGATGACCGCCGAATTGCCTGCCAGTGCGTCGGCCGCGAGCCAGCCTTCGGTAGCGCCAACCACGGTGAGCTTGAGCTTGAATTCCCGGCCCAGCCGGGCGGCCCGACGAATTTCGTTCTCGTTGCTTGCGTCCATGAATACCGGCAGCTGTCCCCGGACCACCGGAACCAGGGCCTCGAGTGCCGGATCGTTTTCCGGGCGGGTCATCCCCCGGGGATTGTTCTTGTAGCGATCCATGACAACCGCCTGGCGCTGGGCATCATAGAGCGCCTGGCGCTGGTAGGCGATGACTCCGAGCAAGGTTCCCGGATAGTCACCCGGAAGGCCCTGGTACCCGGTGTGCATTGCCACCCTGGATCGGATTGCCTCACCAGGTTCGACGCTGTCTCGGAGCGGGATCAGCGTTGACATTCCCCGGAACACCCCCCGAGCCGGCGCCACCAGCACCGCGGCGATTCCAGCGTCCCGGATCGGCTTGATCTCGGCTGGAGGAACCTTGAGCTCCTTGACCAAATCTCGATCGGGTTCCAGCCCCCGCGGCCCGCTCGGGGCCGCCGAGGCGCCGCCCTGACCTCCGCCCCCCCCACCGGCTCCACCTCCGCCGGTAGCGGGGCCGGACAGCCCCAGGGACGAGGTAAGGTCGATCAAGCCGGGGGAAACGGTTTTCCCGGCAAGATCGAAGACGCGGGCATCGATCGGAACGGTGATGGTGGGGCCAACCGCCTCGATCAGACCCCTCCGGATGATGATGGTGCCCTTTTCGATGACACCCTTGGTGACGGTCTGAATCCGGACGTTGGTGAGCGCCCAAGTGTCGGATTGAGCCACCACCGCGCTGGCGGCAGGGGGCAAGAGGGCAGCCGCGAGTGCCAGGCCGCGGGCCGCCGGAGGAAGACGCATGACCAGCCTCCAGGCTGGGAAGGGTGGGAAAGGCCAGGATATCCGGGTGGGAAGAATCTACGGCTCACGGGGCCGACGAGCCACCGCTAGATTACGCGCCAGCGACTTCGGGAGTTGAGTCTCGTGGAGATTCAGGTTTTCGGCGTCAAGAAGAGCGCCGACACCCGCGCCGCGCTCCGGTTCTTTGCGGAACGCCGTATCAAGGTCCATTTCGTTGACCTGCTGGAGCGGGCCGCCTCCCTTGGAGAGCTGACCCGCTTCGTACAAAAATTCGGGGTTGAAGCGCTCCTCGACCGCGACGGTCGCCGCTTTGGCGAGCTGGGCCTCCATGCCGCCCGGTACTCCCCGGAGCGCTGGCTCGAGCGGTTGGTGGAGGATCCGCTGTTGCTGCGGGTCCCCCTGGTCCGTTTCCAGCAGCAATTGACCGTCGGTTCGGCCGCGCCCGTCTGGCATGGCTGGCTGCAGAAGTAGCCCGAGGGTCGTTCGGGACCGTTTCCCACCAAGGGGAATAGCTATGAAGCGCAGCCTCGCAATACTGGCGTTTCTGGGTGCGGCGCCGCTCTCGGGTCAGGCCCCACCCGGCACCGACATCTTCG
>JANNSC010000391.1:0-11407 GCA_031402135.1 Gemmatimonadales bacterium
GCGTGTAATGCAGCTTGCCGTCGTGGAGCGGGCGTTCGCTCAGCCCTTGGCCGGCGTGGACCCGCCACCCCGGGGGGGCATCGGGCCAGCCGATGCTGGCGTGGAGCACCCGGTCACCCGATGGCGGATCCACCAGGAACAGCCCGAGAAAAACGTACCCGAGCGCCGGATCGCGGAGCCCGTTGACGACCGCCCGGCAGATTTCCTCTTCGGTCGGCGCCGCGGCAATCTCGGCGGAAAGCCGGAGCAGCGCCGCCTGGCGCCGGGCGGCGTGGCCGTTGGTTTTCCGCTTCATGGCGCCCCCACCAGCGCCCGCACCTCAGCGAGCAGCGCCTGGGAATCGAGCGCGTGCTTCTGGACTACCCGCTCCACTCCACCGTTGAGCCGGCGACGGTCGTCGTCGGTCAGGGTCTTGGCGGTGATGACCACCACCGGGATGGCCGCTCCGGTTTCCCGCTGTCGCAGCACATCGAGAAACTCGAACCCATCCATTTCGGGCATCATCAAGTCGAGGAGAACCAGGGCCGGACGGGCTTCGGCAATGCGGTCCAGGGCAATCCTCCCGTTCTCCGCCTCGGTGACCGTCCAGCCGGCCTTGGTCAGGGCGCGTTGCAACAGCGCACGGGTCGGGGCATCGTCTTCAACCACCAGAACCGGCCCTGCGCTGGGACTGGGCACATAGCGCTTGACCAGGGCGGCAAGCCGTTTGCGCTCGATCGGCTTGGTCAGATATTCCGAGGCGCCGAGGGCAAAGCCCAAGTTGCGGTCTTCAAGGATGGTCTGCAGGATGACCGGAATTGCCGCCAGCGCCGGATCGGCTTTGAGCCCTGCCAGCACCGCCCACCCGTCCATGCCGGGCATCAGGATGTCGAGGGTAATGAGGTCGGGTTTGAACTCCCGGGCCAGCTGGAGCCCGGTTTCTCCATCGGCAGCCTCGACAATCCGGTAGCCCTCGCGGGTCAACACTCGCCGGGTTATGGCGCGGGCGGCAGGGTCGTCGTCAATCACCAAGACGGTACCGGTCGCTGCGCCGGCAGACTCCGGCGCGGGTACCGGGACCGGCTCGCCCATGACGGCCAAGAGGCGCACGGTAAAGGTGGAGCCCTGTCCCGGGATGCTGGTGACCGTCACCTCGCCTCCCATCAGCTGGCAGAATTTCCGGGTGATGGCGAGTCCCAGCCCGGTGCCGCCGTATTTTTTGCTGGTGGAGGCCTCGGCTTGGGCGAAGGCCTCGAATAGTCGGCCCATTTGCTCCGGCGTCATGCCGATGCCGGAATCGCGGACCGCAAATTCCACATTGTTGTCCCGGTGGACCACCGAGAGTGTGACGGTGCCCGCCTCGGTGAATTTGCAGGCGTTGGAGAGCAGGTTCAGCAGAATTTGGCGCAAGCGGGTGAGATCGGAACGCATGGCGCCGAGGTTGCCAGGAAGCTCAAGGACCAGGCGGTTGCGATTTTTGTCGACCAGCGGCTGGATGGTGGCCGCCACGTCTTCAACCGCGGTTTTCAGGTCAAAGGTTTCGAGGTAGAGCTCCAGCTTGCCGGCCTCGATCTTGGAGAGATCGAGCACGTCATTGATGAGGGCAAGGAGGTGCCGCCCGGCGCCGCGGACCTTTTGCAGGTCGGGCACATACCCGGTGTGTCCCTGCTCGGTGGCCTCCTCCTCCATCATCTCGCTGTACCCGATGATGGCGTTGAGCGGGGTGCGCAACTCGTGACTCATGCTGGCCAGGAACTGGCTCTTGGCGGAGTTGGCTGCCTCGGCCTCTCGACGGGTCTGGAGCAGCTCGGTGATGTCGTGGTAGAGTGCCATCATGCCGACTCGTTCGCCACCGACCATCACCGGAATTGAGGAAATTTCGACGTCGACAAGGCGGCCGTCCCTGCAGCGCCGCCGACCGATTCCGGTGGCACTTCGGCCGGCACTGGCCTCCTCGGAATACGCCTGCGCCTCCCGGAGAGTCGCCTCGGTGGTCAGCAACTCGTCCAGATTTCGCCCCACGACCTCGGCTTCGGTGTAGCCGTAGAGTTGTTCGAAGGCGGGGTTACACGAGGTGATGGCACCGGCCAGGTCGAGGTTGACGATTGCGACGGGGTTGTTCCGGACCAGTGCTTCGAAATATCGCTGGGAGGACGCAAAGAGCCGGGCATTTTCGATTGCCATGGCGGCCTGGGGGGCAAACAGCTGAAGCAGGCGCAGGTCCTGCGGCCCGACAATGCGGTCGGGGTCGGAATGTACGCTGGCAATCGCGCCGACCAGGCGAGTGCCGATCAGCAGCGGCGCCACCATCACCGACTGGACTGTGGTCTGGGTGTACTGATCCGACCGACCCTCCCACTCCTGGTAGCGCGGAATGATCAGCGCCTCATGGGTTTCGGCCACTCGGCCCATGGCGCCTTCACCGAGCGCCATCCGGGCGCCGATGGCGTTGGTTCCCATGTTGTGGCTGGCAACGACCACCAGCTCGCGGCGGGATTCGTCCCACGTTGCCAGCTCGCCACCGGTCACTCGGAGCAAAGAGACCGCCCGCCCGAGCACCCGGTCGAGCACCTTGGAGAGTTCCAGTTCCCCAGAGAGATCGGTCAGGGTGTCGAGCAGCGCTTCTTGTTCACCGGCGCGGGCCTGTTCGGCGGCAAAAAGCCGGGCGTTCTCGATGGCAATCGCGGCCTGGGGCGCGAACATGGTGAGCCGACGAAGTTCCCGATCACCGAAATGGCGGGTTGGGTCGTCATGCACGCTGGCAATGGCGCCCACCAGCCGGTTGCCGATGAGCAAGGGAGCCGCCATGACCGATTGAATGGTGCTCTCGGTGTAGCGGTCGGAGCGGCCCTCCCACTCCTGGTACCGTGGGATGATCAGGGGCTCCCGGGTTTGGGCGACGTGACCCATCGCGCCCTCACCAAGACGCATCCGGGCGCCGACGGCGCTGACCGGCAAGTTGCTCGCTGAAATCACCAGTTCCTGGGTGGCTTCGTCGAAGATGGCGAGTTCGCCGCCGGTGACATCGAGGAGCGTGGTGGCGCGCTCCAGGACCGCCTTGAGCAGCCGGGAAAGTTCCAATTGTCCCGACAGATCGGCCAGGGTATCGAGCAGGGCCTGTTGCTCGATGGCCCGATCCCGCTCGGCGGAGTAGAGCCGGGCATTCTCGATGGCAATCGCTGCCTGGGCGGCGAAGAGGTTGAGCAGCCGGAGATCCCCCTCCCCAAGCTTCCGGGTGGGGTCCGAATGCACTGCGGCAATGGCGCCGACCAGCCGGGATCCCACCAGCAGCGGCACGACGGCAACCGCCTGGATGGTGCTGTGGATGTACTGCCTGGAGCGGCCTTCCCACTGCTGGTAATTGGGAATGATGAGCGGTTCGTGGCTTTGGGCTACGTGTCCCATGCCGCCATCGCCTCGCTTCATCCGGGTGCCGATCGAGGCCTTGCCGATGCCTTGGGCCGCGACGATCACCAATTCTTCACGTTCCTCTTCGTACACGGCGAGCTCGCCGCCGGTCACGCCGAGCAGCGCCACCGCGCGGTTGAGGACGGCTTCCAGCAATTTGTCGAGCTGCAGCTCACTGGACAGGTCCGCCAGGGTGTCGAGTAGGGCGCGTTGTTCCGAGGAGCGGCGCCGTTCTGCCGCGAGCAGGCGGACCCGGCCAATTGCAATGCTCGCCTGGGTGGCAGCGGCGGCAAGGATTTCGAGATCGCCTTGATTGAACGCCCCGCTGCCAGTGCGTTGCACCACCAGTTCTCCGATGGCGCTCTGGTCGATTTTGAGGGGGAGGCGAAGCTCGGCAATGCCGGGCACGTCGCGGCCAAAGTTTCCGGCGGTGGCCCTGAGTTGTGGCTCGAAGGACTCACTGCCGGCGAGGAGAATGCCAACGGCATCGAAGCCGAAGACCGGATGCTTCAGGCCCTCGGCCACACCTTGGCAAATGGTGTCTTCGTCAATCGATTCGGCAATCCTCGTGCTCAACCGGAGCAGCGCCGAGCGCATGGCGCCGGGGTTGGAGGCGTCGCCGGGCTGCTGGGTCATCGGGCGGCCCGCGCGTGGGTGCCGGCGAGGTGCTTGAGCTCGGCAACGAGGTCGACCTGACTCTGGGTGCCCTTGGCGAGGATCCGGGCCACACCGCCATTGAGCCGCTGGCGGTCCTGGTCGGTCAATTCCTTGGCGGTGATCACGATCACCGGCGTTACCTGGGGCGTTCCCCGGGCCCGGAGGCCATCGAGAAACTCGAATCCGTCCATCTCGGGCATCATGAGATCGAGGAGGACGAGTGCCGGCGGGGCCGCAGTCATCTGCGCAAGCCCAACCCGTCCGTTTTCCGCCTCAGTGACGGTCCAGCCTTCCTTTTCCAGCGAACGTCGCAACAGCGCCCGGGTGGCGGCGTCGTCTTCCACGATCAGCACCCGGTCGCCGGGTGCCCGCCGATAGCGGGAGAGCACCGCGCTCAGCTGGGCTCGCTCGATCGGCTTGGTGAGATACTCCGCCGCGCCCAGGGAAAATCCCAAATTCCGCTCGTCGGTCACCGAGAGCATTACCACCGGGATCGATGCCAGGGCGGGATCGCTCTTGAGCGCCGCGAGCACCCCCCAGCCGTCGAGCCCCGGCATCAACACGTCGAGGGTAATGACATCGGGCGACTCGGCGCGGGCCAGTGCCAGCCCCTCCTCCCCGCTGGCCGCCTCGAGGACCCGGAAGCCCTCCTTGTCGAGCATTCGGGCCAGCAACTGCCGGGTGGCGGGATCGTCCTCAATGACGACGACGGTGCCGGCGGTGCCGGCGGCAGTGAGGATCGTTGCCGGGGCCGAGGCGCCGGCGTCGCGGACTTCGGCCGGCAGGCGCACGGTAAACGTCGTACCGGTTCCCGGCGTGCTGGCCACGGTGATGTCACCGCCCATCATTTCGCAAAACATTTTGCTGATGGCGAGCCCTAACCCGGTGCCGCCGTATTTGCTGGAGGTGGAGGCCTCAGCCTGAGCAAAGGCCTGGAACAGGCGGGCGAGTTGTTCCGGCGTCATGCCGATGCCGGTGTCCTGCACCGCGTATTGCACCAGTTCACCGGTGGGCCCGGATTCGCGGGTCACCCGAAGCGTGATGCTGCCCCGTTCGGTGAATTTGCTGGCGTTGGACAAGAGGTTAAAGAGGATCTGGCGCACCCGGGTTATGTCTGCCCGCATGGCGCCAAGGCCTCCGGCCAAGTCGAGCCGGAGCGTGTTGCCATTCTTTTCAATCAGCGGGACAACGGTTGCCGCAACCGCCTCGATCATCGGCCGAAGTTCAAAGGTTTCCAGGTGCAGTTCCATCTTGCCGGCCTCGATCTTGGAGAGATCGAGCACATCATTGATGAGGGCAAGGAGGTGGCGCCCGGCGGCGCGGACCTTTTGCAGGTCGGGCACGTAGCCGGTGTGTCCCTGTTCGGTGGCCTCCTCCTCCATCATTTCGCTGTATCCGATGATGGCGTTGAGCGGGGTCCGCAATTCGTGGCTCATGCTGGCCAGGAACTGGCTCTTGGCTGAGTTGGCTGCCTCGGATTCGCGGCGGGCCTGGAGCAATTCGGTGATGTCGTGATACAGCCCCATCATCCCCACCAGCGCCCCATCCACCACCACCGGGACGCCCAGCACCTCGACATCAACGAGGCTGCCGTCCTTTCGGCGCCGCTGCGCAATGGCCCGCACCGGCTGGTGGTCGAGGGCCTGCTCGGTGTACTGGACCGCCTGGGCCCGGGTTTCTGGTGTGGTAATGAGGTCGTCGAGATGGTGCCCCAGGACTTCTTCCTCGGCATAGCCATAGAGCTCGAGGAAGGCCGGGTTACACGACATGACGTTGTGGCTGGTATCCAGCGTGACGATGGCCACCGGGCTATTGGCCACCAGCTCCCCGAAGTACTGCTGCTGATGCTGGGCCTGGGTGTAGAGCCGGGCGTTTTCGATGGCAATCGCCGCCTCGGGCGCAAACAGCTCCAGCAATCGGAGGTCGTCCAGTCCCAGCTCCCGGCCCGGATCGGAATGCACGCTTGCAATGACACCGACCAAACGGGACCCGATCAGCAGCGGTGCCGCCATGACAGATTGGACCGTGCTGTTGGTGTACTTGGACGAGCGACCTTCCCACTCCTGGTAGCGCGGAATGATCAGGGGTTCCAGGGTCTGGGCCACCCGGCCCATGGCGCCATCGCCGAGGGCAATCCGGGTCCCCACCGCGTCGGTGCCCATGCTCTGGCTCGCCACCAGCACCAGATCGCCCGACACCGCATCGAAGGTGGCCAGTTCGCCACCGGTCACATTCAGCAGGCCCACCGCTCGCTCCAGCACCCGCTGCAACACCTTGGAGAGCTCCAGTTGCCCGGCGAGATCCTTCATGGTGTCGAGCAGGGCCTGCTGTTCCTCGGCGCGCCGGTGCTCCACGGTGAAGAGGCGGGCGTTCTCGATTGCCACGGCCGCCTGCGGCGCAAAGAGGTCGAGCAAGCGGAGATCATCGGGGCCGAATTGCCGGGCGGGGTTCTGATCCATGAAGGCAATGGCGCCGACCAGTTGGCGTCCCATCAGGAGGGGCGCCACCATGACCGCGTGAAAGTCCGCCTGGGTGTACTGCTCGGAGCGAGCGGCCCAGGCCTGGTAGTCGGGAATGACGAAAGGTTCGCGGGTTAACGCCACATGTCCCATCGCCCCTTCACCCAGCTTCATGCGGGTGCCGGTGGTGTCCTTTTTTCCCACCTTGTAGCTGGCAACGATCTCCAGCTCCTCCCGCGCGCCGTGGTAGATGGCCAGCTCGCCGTGACTCACCCGGAGCAGCTGGATGGCCCGCTCGAGCACCGCCTGCAAGAGGTCGGAAAGCTCCAGCCGGGCGGAAAGATCCGCCATGCTGGCCCGCAGCGCCTCCTGTTCATCGCCCCGCCGCCGCTCGGCACCGAGAAGGCGGGCCCGGCCGATGGCAATGCCGGCTTGATTGGCGGCTGCGCGGAGCACCTCGAAGTCGTCGGCTGCAAAGGCGTGATGCCGATTGCTCTCCACCACCAGCACGCCGACCAATTTCTTGTTGACCAGCAGGGGCACGTCCACCTCGGACCCCTCGTTCCGGGTGGGCAGGTACCGGGTATCCTGAGTCACCTGCGGAGCGTAGTGAAGCCGTCCATCGAGGAGGGGGAGTTCGCTCAAGCCCTGTCCGGGCCGGACCCGAAGCCCCGCGGGGGCGCCGTCCCACCCCTTGCTGGCGATGACGACACGATCGCCGGTGGCATCGTCGACCAGGAGGACCGCCACGAAGTCGAAGCCGAGGGCCGGGTCCTGCAAACCGCCGGCGACCGCTTGGCAGATGTCGGCCTCGGAATCTGCCGCCGCAATCGCGGTGCTGAGCCGGAGCAGTGCCGCCTCGCGATGGCGGCCGGACGCCGATTCGGATATGACGGTCACGCCGGGGCCCCTCCGGCCGGCACCGAAATGTCGGGGGCGAGGCCGTCCCACCTGCTGGCGAACTGGCTGCCGGGGAGATAGCCATCCCGGGGTTGGCGGGACGGTCGGGGAGTGGCAGGCTTGGGCGTTGGATCCTCCGGTTGGGCACCGGGAGACCCGGCAGATGCGTTGGTGTAGCTCCCGATGAACGTACGGTGCCAAACGGGTATGTCAAGCGATGTGGGCCGGCCCGACAGCGGCATCGGGAGCCGGTCGGTAAGTTCTGTCCATTCCTTCACTTGGGCGGCAGCGCCTCGACCTTGCCGAGCCCTTGTTGCCGAGGGCTTCTCCGTCGGCCAGCGGGGGGCTCCGGAGCCATCTGGGGCGCTCTCGATGCGAAACTACTGGCGGGCCCGGAAACCGGGCCGTAGCTTCTGGGCTTCCCAACCCTCTGGGGTGCCTGTGCAATTCACCAAATTCGTGACGGCAGTGCTGGTGGTCTTCGCCTGGGGATTCCTGTTCGACAAGTTCCTGTCACCCACCGTGATGGGCTCATCGATGTCCGCGATTCCTGGTGTGGTGACGGCACCCGCGATGATGTGGCAGATCATCGGGGGTCTGGTGGGGAGCGCCGTGTTGGTGTGGGTATTTGAAAAAGTTCAGGGCTCGTTCGGCTCCGGAGCCAAGTCAGGCGCAATGTTCGGCGTGTACGCCGGTATCCTGATGAACTTCCCGCTGTGGCTCTACCACACACTTTACGTGGCGTGGCCCTATCGGGCGATGTGGCACTTCACCCTGGTCAACATCGTGCTGATGGTGATCAACGGGGCCTTGATCGGGTTGGTGTACCAGAAAGTCGGCGCTCCCAAGTCGGCCTGAAATCCCTCCGACGGATGCATCACACCGGCGCCCGCCCCTGCGGGCGCCGGTCTTTTTTGGCTGGTCATGCCGGAATTTTTCCGCTGGCCGGACGGGCCAGCACCGCCACTCGGCGGCGGACATCATCCAACAATCCATCGATGTCCTGGGATCCCTTCTGCACGATCGCGCGGACCCCGCCATTCAGGCGCTGGCGATCGTGATCGGTCAATTCCTTGGCGGTGATCACCACGACGGGGAGCGGTTCCGCAGCCTGGAGTGCCCGCAACCCATCCAGAAACTCGAAACCGTCCATTTCCGGCATCATGAGATCGAGGAGCACCAGGGCAGGGGCTGCGCTGGCCACGCGCTGGAGCCCAACTCGACCATTTTCTGCCTCGGTGACGGTCCAGCCCTCCTTTTCCAGCGAGCGCCGCAACACTGCCCGGGTGGCCCCGTCGTCCTCGACAATCAGCACCTGGGCACCCGGAGCACGCCGGTAGCGAGAAAGTACGGCGCTCAGCTGGGCCCGCTCGATCGGCTTGGTAAGATATTCAGTGGCTCCGAGGGAGAAACCAAGGTTGCGCTCGTCGGTGATCGAGAGCATTACCACCGGGATATCCGCCAGCGCCGGCTCGTTCTTGAGCGCCGCCAGCACCCCCCAGCCGTCCAGCCCGGGCATCAGGACGTCGAGGGTTATGACGTCGGGTCGCTCGGAGCGGGCCAGTGCGAGGCCCTCCTCGCCGCCGCTGGCCTCGAGGACCCGGAATCCATCCTTCCCGAGCATCCGCGCCAAGAGTTGCCGAGTGGCCGGGTCGTCATCGATGACCAGCACGGTTCCGGTCGACTTGCCGGCAGCTACCGGCGCGGCAGGCTTTTCCAGGTTGGGATCGGAAACCTCGATCGGCAGGCGCACGGTAAAGGCGGTGCCTTCCCCGGGCGTGCTGGCCACGGTGATGTCACCACCCATCATTTCGCAGAACATCTTGCTGATGGCAAGGCCCAGCCCGGTGCCACCGTATTTGCTGGCGGTAGAGGTCTCTGCCTGAGAAAACGCTTGAAAGAGACGACCCAACTGCTCCGGACTCATGCCGATTCCGGAATCCTGCACCGTGAACGAGACGATCTCTCCGGTGGGGCCGGGCTGCCGGGCCGCCCGCAGGGTGATGGTGCCGCGCTCGGTGAATTTGCTGGCGTTGGACAGAAGATTGAAGAGGATCTGGCGCACCCGGGTTACGTCTGCCCGGGCCGCACCGAGATCGTCGGCCAGTTCCAACCGCAGGGTGTTGCCGTTTTTCTCTATGAGTGGTGCCACCGTGGAGGCCACCGCTTCGATGGCGGGGCGCAGTTCGAAGGTCTCCAGGTGCAATTCCATCTTGCCGGCTTCGATCTTGGAAAGATCGAGCACATCATTGATCAGCGCGAGCAGATGCCGGCCGGCGGCCCGGATTTTCCGGAGATCAGCAACCGAATCGGCATGGCCGCGCTCCTCCGCCTCTTCCTCGAGCATTTCGCTGTAGCCGATGATCGCATTGAGCGGGGTGCGGAGTTCGTGGCTCATATTGGCCAGGAACTGACTCTTGGCGGTGTTGGCCGATTCGGCCACCCGCCGCGCGCCCAGGAGTTCGGTCACGTCGTGGTATAGGCCCATCATTCCGAGGCGCTCGCCGTCCACCACCACCGGTACCGCAAGGACTTCGACATCCACCAAACTCCCATCCTTGCGACGCCGCTTGCCGAAGCCCTGCACCATGCGGTCTTCGGAGGCCTGCACGGTAAACGACACCGCTTCCTGGCGGGTTTCGACAGTGGTGATGAGATCGTCGAGGTTTCTTCCAACCACCTCGGCGCTGCTGTAGCCGTAGAGTGACTCGAACGCGGGATTGCAGGAGAGGATGCTGTGTTCGACGTCGAGCACGACGATTGCCACCGGGTTGTTTCGGACCAGCACCTCGAAGTACTGCCGCTGCCGCCGGGCTGCGGTGAAGAGCCGGGCGTTTTCCAGGGCGACGGCAGCCTGCTGGCCGAAGAGGTTGAGCAGGCGGCAATCGGCATCGCCGAAACTCCGGGCGGGATCTTCGTGCCACACATTGATGGCGCCCACCGCACGACGGCCAATCCGCAGCGGTGCCACTACCACGGCGTGGGCGTCGATGCGGGCGTACTGCTGGGCCCGGCCCGACCAGGTTTGGTAGTCCGGGATCATGAGCTGCTCCCCGGTCCGTACCACCAACCCCATCGCCCCTTCGCCCACTTTCAGATGGGTACCTCGGGAATCTTCCTGCATGTTGTGATTGGCCGCAATAATGAGCTCGCCCTTCACCTCGTCGTAGGTGGCAAGTTCGCCGCCGGCCGCACCGAGCAAGGTCACTGCGCGGGAGAGGACCGCCTGCAGCAATCGGGAAAGTTCCAGCTCGCCGGAAAGGTCGGCAATGGTGTCGAGCAGCGCCTCCCGCTCGTCGCCGCGCCGCCGCTCGGTCTCGACCACGCCATGCTGATCGGCCAGCAGACGGATTCGCGCGAGGGCAATGCCGGCGAGGGAGGCTGCCGCGGTGAGGATTTCCAGATCTTCGGGCCCGAATGCCTTGGGTTCCCGGCTTTCCACCACCAGCACGCCGAAGATGTCAGTACCGGCCTTGAGCGGGACATCCACCTCTGATCCGCTGGAGAGCCCGGGAACGTAGGCCGGTTCCTGGGTGACGTCCGGGGTATAGCGCAGCTGGCCGTCCTGCATCGGACGGGCGCTGAGACCCTGGCCGGCCGGCACCCGCATATCCGGAGGGATGTCGGCCCAGCCAATCGCGGCCCGCAGGACTCGGTCGCCGGTGGTGGTTTCGAGGAGGAAGACGCCGAGGAAGGCATATCCCAGCGCCTCGTCATGGAGCCCGTCCACCACGGCGCGGCAGACCTCCGCCTCGTTCTGCGCCGAGGCAATCGCCGCGCTCAATCGAAGCAGCGACGACTGGCGCCGGGCGAGATTACCGTCCCGGGGCTGGCGGGATGGCCGGGGTTTGGCGGACTTGGGCGTGGGATCCTCCGGTCGGGCACCGGGAGATGCGGGGGCAGCAACAGGTGTCGATCCCGAGGAACGTACGGCGCCCGCCGAGTAAGTCAAGCGATGGCAAGCGACCTGCTGGCGCTGTCAGGAACGGGCCGGTAAGTTCAGC
>JANNSC010000392.1:0-8882 GCA_031402135.1 Gemmatimonadales bacterium
GATCCGAGGATCGCGAGGGCGGTGGCGAGGGCATCAGCGACACCCCCATCCGGCCCAATCACAGTGGCTTGGAACCCGGTGGTGCTGCCGAGCCCGGTCCGCGGGTCCACGATGTGGGCGTAGCGGATCCCGTTGATCTCGATGAACTGCTCGGTGGGACCCGAGGTGGCCACTGCAATGCTGAAGCGCGGTCCAGGGACCATCCCGGCAACCGCAATATCCCAACCGAGCTGGCCGGGCGGTGCTTCACCCAGGGCGAGATCGCCGCCGGCCTCGATGAACGCGCTTAGGATCCCTCGGGAGCGGAGGGTTGCCAGCGCCCAGCGCAGGATGCTACCCTTGGCGACGCCGCCCAAGTCGAGACGCATGTCTGGTCTGGTCAGGCGGATCGTGCCCCGCAGGGTGTCGACCTCGAGGTGCCGCCAATTGACCAGCGCTCGGGCGGAGTCGAGCACAACCTGTTCCGGTAGCCGTCCCGAGCGACGGGACTCCCGCCAGAGCAGCACCAGGGGGGCCACGGTCGGATCGAACGCCCCGTCCGAGACCTCGGCAACGTGACGAGCCAGCGAGAGGACGGTCAGAAGTTCAGCGCTGACGGGAGTCCAGTGGCCCGCCCGCAGTTCGAGCCGGCGAAGTTCGCTGCCGGAACGATAGTCGCTGAAAATGTCTTCGAGCTGGGCGATTCGGTCGAAGGCGGCGCGCGCCGCAGAGCGGGCAGTGGCCTGATCAGGCGCATACAGCGCGATGCGCACCGCCACCCCCATGTGGAGCTCGGTGAACTCGTGGCGCGCTTGAGCGTCGAGGCGGCCGTGCGCCACCAGAATCAGGAAACCGACCAGAAGGCGTATCATTGGTGATGCCCGCAACCTACCCGCTCCACCTGCTCGCCGCGGGCGCAGTTCTCGGTGCCCTTGCGACCCCGGCAGAGGGCAGGCAAGCCATCTCGCGCGACTCGGTGCCGGGCACCCTGTTTGTGTTCGAGCTGGTGTGGGTGAAGGGTGGTCCGGTGACCGTGCCCGGTCGGGAGGGCCCCCAAGCGGTGCAGGTGGCTCCGTTCTGGATCGGCCGCACCGAGGTGACTTGGGAGCTCTACGACGTCTTCGCGTATGATCTTGACGGTGCGCGGGATCGAGGTGGCCGGGATGCCATCGCAAGGCCGTCCCGCCCCTATGGCGCGCCCGACTATGGGTTCGGGCATCAAGGATTTCCGGTGATCAGCGTGGCACGGGATGCGGCCGAGGCCTTTGCCAGGTGGCTGTCGGAGCGGACCGGGCAGCGCTATCGGCTGCCAACCGAGGCGGAGTGGGTCCGGGCCGCAGGATTGGCGGTCGGCGGGGCGGCTGCGGACCTGGCGCAGCTGGCGTGGCATGCGGGTAATTCAGCGGGGCAGTCCCACGCTATCGCCAGCCGCGCGGCCGACGCGATCGGTCTCCATGACCTGTTCGGCAACGCGGCCGAGTGGGTCATGTCTGCCGATGGGCGGCGGGTGACCCGGGGCGGATCGTGGCACAATCCGCCCGCATTGGTCGGTCCGGATGCCCGCGCGGTGCAGGACGACAGCTGGAATGAGCGTGACCCGCAGTATCCCAAGAGCCGCTGGTGGCTTTCAGATGGCCCATTTGTCGGCTTCCGCCTGGTGCGGGAGCCGTGACCTCCACGAGGTGACCCAGCCATGACCGATTCCCCATCGAAGTTTTCCCGCAGGGTTTTCGTGCAGGCCACCGCCGCCCTGGCGACTGCCGGCCTGGGCCTCCCGAAGGAGCTGCGGGGAGCCTCCACCAACGCCGACACCATTCGGATCGGCGTCGTGGGCTGCGGCGGACGAGGCACTGGGGCCGCGATCGACTGCCTGCGGGCGGATTCCGCAGTGGAACTGGTGGCCATGGGCGACCTGTTTCCTGACCGGCTGGCGCGGGCCCGGGAGAGCTTGACCCGCCGCGCCGGGGAGAGCCCGGATTTCGCAGCCAAGTACAAGGTGACCGACGAAAGGAGCTACAGCGGGTTCGACGCCTACCACAAGGTCCTGGCCAGCGGCATCGACTTGGTGATCCTGGCAACCCCGCCAGGGTTCCGGCCGGGGCACTTCTCGGCTGCGGTTGCCGCGGGCAAGCACATCTTCATGGAGAAGCCCGTGGCTGTGGATCCGACCGGAGTGCGGTCGGTGATCGCCTCGGCCGAGCTGGCCAAGTCCAAGGGGCTGGCGGTCGTGGCGGGGACCCAACGGCGGCACGATCCGGCGTACTTGGCCACCATCAAGCGGATTCAGGACGGGCAGATCGGGACGCTGGTGAGCGGCCAGGTGTTTTGGAACCAGGGGGGGCTGTGGAACGCGGCCCGCCAGCCGGAGTGGAGCGACGCCGAGTGGCAAATCCGCAACTGGCTCTACTTCAGCTGGCTCTCGGGCGACCACATCGTGGAGCAGCACATTCACAACCTCGACGTCGCCAACTGGGTGATGGGCGGGCCTCCGGTGAAGGCGGTCGGGGTGGGGGGCCGGCAGTGGCGAACTGCGGTGGACTACGGCCACATCTTCGACCACTTCGCCGTGGACTTCGAATACTCCAACGGGGCCCGGGTTATGAGCATGTGCCGCCAGATTGACGGCAGCACCAACCAGGTCGGCGAGCGGTTCACGGGGACCCGGGGCAGCACCGATGCGCACACCACGATCGAGGGGGCCAGCCCGTTCACCTACGACGGCCCCACGCCGAATCCCTACGTGCAGGAGCATGTGGACCTGCTGGCCAGTATCCGGGCCGGCACGCCGCTCAACGAGGGTCGCCAGGTGGCGGAGAGCACATTGACGGCCATCATGGGGCGCGAGGCGGCCTACACCGGGCAGACAATCACCTGGGACGAATTGATGCATTGCGAACAGAATCTGTCGCCCCCGGGGATCGCTTTCGGAACGATGCCGGTGCCACCGGTGGCAATGCCCGGCAAGACCAAGCTGGTGCGCACCTGGATGGACGGCTAACCGTGGACCGGAGGGCGTTCGTTCAGAGGGCAATGGCGGCGGGAGCGGGAGTCGCGATAGCGGCCCGGCCCGCCTCCGCCGGCCGAGTCCCCCCTGCCACTGCCGGGGGCGCCCCGAAGTTCAAGCTGGCGTACGCCCCTCATTTCGGGATGTTCACTCAGCATGCCGGCCCGGACCTGGTTGCGCAGCTCGAGTTCATGGCTGCTGAGGGGTTCACCGCCCTGGAGGACAACGGGATGAAGGACCGCCCGCCGGCTGACCAGGAGCGGATCGCCCGGGCGATGGCGCGGCTCAACCTGCGGATGGGAGTGTTCGTCGCGCACGCCATCGGCTGGAACGACGCCAACCTGACCGGTGGCGACCAGGCCAAGCGCGAGGCGTTCCTGGCCGAAATCCGCGCCTCGGTGGAGGTGGCCAAGCGGGTTAACGCCAAGTGGATGACCGTGGTGCCGGGGCTCACCGACCGGCGGCTCGATCCCCAGTACCAAACGGCCCACCTGGTGGAGTCGCTCAAGCAGGCCTCGGCGATTCTCGAGCCGCACGGACTGGTGATGGTGCTGGAGCCACTCAACAACCTGCGCGACCATCCGGGGCTGTTCCTGAAGGAGATCCCCCAGGCGTACCTGGTCTGCAAGGCGGTGGACAGCCCGGCCTGCAAGATCCTCGACGACCTGTACCACCAGCAGATCACCGAGGGGAACCTGATTCCCAATCTGGACCTGGCGTGGGATGAGATCGCCTACATCCAGGTGGGGGACAACCCAGGGCGCCGCGAGCCGGGCACCGGCGAGATCAACTACCGCAACGTGTTCAAGCACGTCCACGCCAAGGGCTATACCGGCATCGTGGGGATGGAACATGGCAATGCACGGCCGGGCCGCGAAGGCGAACGCGCGGTGATTGACGCCTACGTCGCGGCGGACTCCTGGGCGTAGCACGGCCGGTGCAAGGCGGCCTCAAGGTGCGGTTGTCCGCCGTAAGAATGAAGCTTGAAGCGGTGGCGAAACTCTCCTTTATGCGGGCAGCTTCGCGAGGGGAGCGTGTTGGTCCCACCACCGCTCCGCTTCTTTCCGGGTCCATTCCCCGGATTGAGCGCAGGCGGCGAGGGCGGCATCCAGCTCGAGCGCGTCGGCCGGCCGGTTCCCCGGGTCCTTTTCCAGGCAACGGCGCACGACGGCCTCGAGGTCGGCGGCTACCGGTCCCGCCGTGCCGGTGAGCGGCGGCGGGGTTTCTCGACCGTGCTTGACGAGAATCGCGAGGGCGGTATTCCCGGTGAAGACGGGCCGGCCCGCCAGGAGCCAATAGCCCACGCAGCCGAGCGCGTAGAGGTCGGCTCGATGATCCAGGCCGTGCACCCCGTCGATTGCTTCCGGCGCCATGAAGTCGGGTGTCCCCGCGGTCACATCCGCGGCGGTGAGCGCGGCATCGCCGGCGCCGACGGCGGACGCCTTGACCAGCCCGAAATCGAGGACCTTGAGGTAGTCCACCTCAGTGCCCATCCGGCAAGTCATCAGGTTCGAGGGCTTGATGTCGCGGTGGACCAGCTCCTGGCGGTGCGCCTCGGCAAGTGAAAGGCAGGCCTGGCGCAGCAGGTGGACCACCCTCCCCGCCGGTTGGGCCCCGAACCGCTCGACCAGTTGTTGCAGCGTCAATCCCTCGAGCAACTCCATCGCATAGTAGAGGGCACCGTCGTCGGAAAATCCGAAGTCGTAGAGTTCGATGGTGTGCGGGGAGCGGAGGAGCGCCGCCGCCTCCGCCTCACGGCGGAAGCGTTCCTCGATGTCGGCGCGGGCCGCCGGGTCGCTGCCCAGCTGCGAGGCGGAAATGATCTTGATGGCGGCTGGCCGCGCCAGAAGCCGGTGCGAGGCAAGGTAGACCTCCCCCATTCCGCCCTTTCCGATCTGCTTGCCGAGGCGGTAGTTGCCGATTTCCCGCGCCTCCTTCACCGCGCGGCCGAGCCGGTTCACCATGTGTGACGGAACCACAGCGAGGAAGGCGCAGAGCGCGCTCGGCGCGTAGAGGATCATCCACTCCTCCAGCGTAACCGGCTGCGACGCGCCGGCGCGCACAGCGACCATGTGGATGAGGGGATCCATGGCAGCGGCGAGCAGCGAGGTGACTACGGTGACCAGCGGCCTCGAGGGCACGACCGCGGGGTACACGAGGATCACCACGCAGACCCAGGACACCCCCCGCCCCACGATGGCCGGCTGCCAGCTTTGCAGAAATGCTATCAGCGCAGCCGTCACCACCTGGAAGACAAGTCCGAGCCGGAGTACGGCCCCTGGCCGGGTCCGGAGTCGTCGGGCCCAGGCGGCGACAAGGAGCGAGATCGCGATCGCGAGCAGCGCGGTCTGGATGCCGTAGTGGTGCCAGGCCGGTTCCCGCCTCCCGTAGGAGGTGGTAAGTGCGTCCGCGGCGCTCGCGATCACCAACCAGAAGGCCCAGGCCACCGCGAACGACTTTGCGACAGTGCTCACCCGCCCCCCCGCCTGCATCAGGAGATCGGGCGGGAGGAGCCCGCCCAGAGTGGAGGGGCCGGAGTGGATCCCGGGAGCGGGGCGTACCGGACGGGCCGGTGGGCCGGAGTCGAGCATGGCCCCGGAGAATACCGCCCCTGCCGGCTCACCGACAGCCGCAGGCAGCGTGGTGCAGGGGGTCAACCGGCAGCTATTCCGGTTGCCGCCGGAGTGCCCTCGCCTACTTCTTGAGGTCGGCGCCCGGCAGGAGCGTCTGGGTCGGCGGCGGCACCGGCTGGTGGCGCGGGAACACGATCTGACCGCCCTGCACCTGCACCCGGCCGTCCCGGATCACGATGTTCACATTGGCGAGGTCCTCGAGTCGCTGGTCGGGATTGCCGTCTACAACAAGAACGTCGGCGAGCTTGCCCACCTCGAGGGTGCCAAGCTTGTCGCCCATGTCGAGCATCTGTGCGTTGACCCGGGTCGCGATCCCGAGCACCTCCTGGACGCTGTAGCCGATCTTCACAAAACTGCGCATCTCCTCGAGGTACGGCCACGGAAGGAAGCGGTACCGGTCGCCCACCAGGTCGGTGCCGATCCCGAGCGTGATCCCGGCATCCTTCATCTTTTTGACCAGTGCCAGGTTGGCTGAATCCGAAAAGGTGAACCGGCGGCTCAACGATCCGAAATATCCGCCGCTCTCCAGGGTGTTGAGATGGTACGGGATCAGCGTCGGATTCGACTGGACCTTCTTCTCGACCATCAGCCGGATCGTCTCGTCGGTCCGGGGAAGTGGATGCTCAATCATGTCGACGCCTGCCCGGACTGCCCGCTCGATGTAGAACGTCTCGGCGTCGGCGGTAATCTTGAGCCCAAGGTCATGGGCCTCGGCCACCGCGGCCTGAATTTCCTCGTCGGAAAAATGGCTGGTCACTTTGATGAAATCAGCGCCCCTGGCCACCATTTCCCGGACGGCATCCCGCCAATCCGCTGGCCCCGATGCTTCCCGAATGCCCGACAGGTACTGGCCGCCCGCGATGTCCGGCTCGAAACCGTGCCCCCCCCTTCCGGTAATGATCCCACCGGCGGCGAAGATCCGGGGCCCAACCAGCCGGCCCTCACTGACCCATGCCTTGAGCAGAAACGGCGTCTCCCCGTCGGACCCGGTGTCGCGCATCGAGGTGATGCCGGTCTCGATGTAATACCGGAGCCGCTCGACGCCTCGGAGCGCGCCGTCGGCACGGCTCCGGGCCCTCGCGTCCGAGTTGCCGTCTTGGCGGTAGTCGACATGGGTGTGGAGATCGATCAGCCCCGGCATGACGGTCTTGCCGGTCACGTCGATGATTCGGGCATCCTTGGGCCAGTCGGTGCTCGTGGGTGACAGGATCGCCGAAATCTGATTGCGGGTGATGACGATGGTGGCGGGCCGGGCCGCAGCACCGGTCCCGTCCCAGAGCCGGCCGCCCCGGAGGACAGTTGTTCCCATAGGGGCGTTCAGCCCCGCAGGGATCGGGATCCGCCGCGGGTCGTCGGTGACGGCGGTGCCCGGTGCGATCCAGCGCTGCCGTTCGGTGCGCGGAACCTGTGCTACCAGCGACGGAAGCAGCGACACCAGGAGAGTCGAGGCAAACACGAAGGAGCGCATATGGATTCCGGATTGTAGAGAGTCAGCTCAGCCCGAAACACCGAAACATCCTTCCTCCCTCCCAGCCTGGGAAGCCGAAGGCATGCCATGGGCGGACGGTGGTAGTAGCTTAACTCCCTGACCATGAAGCCGGTACCGCTCATTGGGTACCGGACAACGCCGAAAGAGGAAACCAGCATGAACCGACGCCCCGTGCTCTCCCTCCTTTTGTTGCTGTTTGTTCCAGGGCTGACTCTGGCACAGGCACCGCACTACCAATCGCACTTCCCGCCGGAAGAGTTCAAGGCGCGCTGGCAAACAGTATTTGATCACATCGGCGACCGAGCAGTAGCCATTGTCCAGGGTGTCCCCCTCGCCCGAGGTTTTGCTTTGCCGCGGCAGTCGAACGAGTTCTATTACCTCAGCGGCATTGAAACGCCCGGTGCATATGTCGTGCTGGATGGTCGCACCCGCAAGGTTACGCTCATCTTGCCGCCGCGCAATGACCGGCTGGAGCGGAGCGAAGGCAAGGTGCTTTCGGCGGACGACGCCGAGCTGGTCAAGCAATTGACTGGTGCAGACATGGTCGCCAGCACCAGGTCCATGAACGAAGAATGGCTGAGCGACTTGATGAAAGCGCCGGCGCCAGCGATCTATACAATGTTCACGCCCGCCGAAGGAAGTGCCGAGAGCCGCTCCGAACTGCAAAGCGCCAACGCTGCCATTGCCGCAGACTATTGGGATGGGCGAGTATCCCGCGAAGCGCATTTCGTCAACCTGCTGCGCACCCGGGCACCGCGCGCCGACGTACGCGATTTGACTGTGATCCTCGACGACATGCGCAGTGTGAAGAGTCCCCGTGAAATCGCCTTGATCCGCCGTGCGTCACAGCTAGCCGGATTGGGCATTCAGGAGGCGATCAAGGGCACCAAGGCTGGATTGTATGAGTATCAGCTCGATGCCGCAGCGCGTTACATCTTTCTGGCGGGCGGCGCGCGGCTGGAAGGCTATCGCTCGATTACGGCCGCAGGTACTGCCAACATCTGGAACGCCCATTACTATCGCAATACGGCGCAGCTCCTGGATGGCGATCTGGTTTTGATGGATTTTGCGCCGGATTACGGCTATTACACCAGCGACGTGACGCGCATGTGGCCGGTCAATGGAAAGTATTCACCGATTCAGCGCGAGCTATTGCAGTTCGTGCTCGAGTACCGCAACACCGTCTTGGAACTCATACGTCCGGGCATTACACCCACTGAGATTCTGGAACAGGCCCGCCTGGCAATGGAACCGGTTTTGCAACGCACCACATTCTCGAAACCGGTTTATGAACAAGCGGCGCGCAAGCTGGTAACAACCGGGGGTGGCACGCTGTCGCACCCGGTGGGCCTGGCGGTTCACGACGATGGTTCGTACAGCCGGGGTGTGCTCAAGATCGGGCATGTCTTTTCGATTGACCCGCAGCTCTGGGTGCCCGAAGAAAACTTGTACATTCGCTACGAAGACGTCATCGTGATTACCGCAAATGGCTACGAGAACTTTACCGACTTTCTGCCAAGCGAGCTTTCTCAGCTTGAAAAATTGGTCGGGCAAGGCGGCATTGCCTTGAAACTCCAGCCTGCGACGGAAAAGGAGCTGATCAACCGCAAGTAGTCCCACAGACAATGGGGGCGGGCCGAGTCGCGAAGCCTGCGCCACCAACGGCGGGAACAGCGGGTGGCCAAGCGGTAGCCCACCGATCGAGCTAGTTTCTGACGGCCTCGGTAAGGGAGCGTTCGGGATGAAATGGCTGGCGCTGGCGATGGGGCTCACTGGT
>JANNSC010000393.1:0-1687 GCA_031402135.1 Gemmatimonadales bacterium
TGGCAACTTCTGCGAAGAGCACCCGATCATTTGCCGCATCCTCGGGAGGTAGTGCCCACGGGGAGTTTCTGATTCACCGGGTGCGGGGCAAGTAATCTGACCATGACGGCGCCGGGCCCCCTGGGTCCGGCGCCGCTTCACACGCCGTTACCTCCCGATCTGAACGACCAGAGAATCAATCCTTGCCACCATAGCGGCTCCGCCCACTGCGTGGTTGTTGGTCTGGATCGAGAAGATCCGGGTCCGACCATTCGGAAGGGTGACATACCCCGACAAGGCGTTGACCCGGAAAATCGTGCCGGTTTTCGCCTTCACCCGGCCTTCCACCGCCGTGCCCACCATGCGGGTGCGAATGGTTCCGCTCTTCCCCGACACCGGGAGCGCATGCTCGAATGCCGGGAAATTCGGGTGTTTCCGCATCCACAACAACAGCTGGGCAAAGGCCAACGGGCTGACCACATTGGTATGGGAGAGGCCGGAACCGTCCCGCAAGGCAAACTGGGTCGAGTCGATGCCGACCAAATCAATCAGAAACCGGCGTTCCACCTCCAGTCCGGCGTTCCAACTCCCGGCCCCGCCCAGTTGTCTCCCCAGCTGCTTCAGGAGCATTTCGGCGAAGAGATTCTGGCTCGGTCCGAGGATGGCCGCAAGCCATTCGCGGAGCGGCCGAGAGGTTGTTTCTGCCAAGGGCTGGCTGGCGCGGGCCGTCAGGTAACGCAATGAATCGGTCGTGGATTCAGTACCGCCCTGCACCCCGATGCCGGCATCGGCCAGTGCCTGGCGGAATGCGCTCGCGGCATGCCGATTCGGGTCGGGCAGCGCCACATAGCTGGTTCGGATCGGCGCACTCTGGGAAATTGTTCCGCCGGCCCACAGCGACAGCGGGCCGAGGCGACCGACCTCGAGCCCATTCCCGTTGCCGAGGACCGTGGTGGTCCGGTTTTCGATCGAGAGGTCACCGAAGTCAGGGGTGAACTCGATCCGACCCGGCGACCCCTCTCCGGGACCCGGCCCCCATCGCACATCGATGCTGTTGTCGTTGAAGGCAAGGGCACTCACCGGCGCCGCGTACCACCAGACCAGGTCTCCCTGCTCCCAAGTGTCGTGAACCACGGTCGATTCGAAATAGCTTCCGTCACCCACCACGCTCCCGGCGACCGAGCGAACCCCCTTCGCGAACAGCGCCGAGGCGAGTTCCCGCATTCGCCGCATCGGATCGGTTTCGCAGGCGCCGGGGCGAGTTGTGTCGGCGTCGAAACATCGTCGGCTCATGGTGGGGTCGCCCCGACCGTACAGGATCAAGTCGCCGCGAACTACCCCATTTTCCAGTGGACCGCCGGCATAGACGCTGGTCTGGACGGCGCCCTCGAGCGGGAGCAAGGCGGTGGCCGCCGCGCTGACGATCAGCTTGGTATTGCTCGCCGGCACGAACAGTCGAGTGGCATTGCGCTGGTAGAGCACCTTCCCGGTGGTGTCCAGCACCACCACGCCCCAGTGGTGCCGGTCGAACGGCTCGGCATCGAGCAGCCGGTCAAGCCGTTTGGTCAACGATTGCGCAGCGAGCGTGGACACGCTCGAAAGGATGAGAAGGATTGACCAGAGAGTTGGGCGCATTGGCCTCGGCTCTATAGGGGAGACTGGGGGAATAAGACTAGATTTCCCTGGTGCCGTCAATCGAATCATTCCG
>JANNSC010000394.1:0-8960 GCA_031402135.1 Gemmatimonadales bacterium
ATGTTTGCCCAAGACCGGAGTTGGGGGCCCCGCACCCTCGCATGGATGTCGGGGCTGTTCTTGTTCGGGGCCGGCCTGATTTGCGCCTGGACCGGATTCGTCATGGCGTGGGACAGTTTCGGCGAGCGGCTGGCGGTCGAGGGCGGCCGGCTCCTCGATGTGTTGCCAATCTTCTCCGAGCCGCTCAGCCGGATCTTTGCGGGCGATGGCCCGGTACCGAGCGCCTTCTTCTTCGTGAACCTCTTCGTCCACATCGCGCTGCCGCTGGGACTCGGTGCCGGGCTCTGGCTCCACGTCTCTCGGCTGGCGCGCCCCGCCCTGCTGCCACCCAAACGCCTGATGTGGGGAATCATCGCCGCACTGACGGTCACCTCGGTGCTGCTCCCCGCCCCGCTCGGTCCCGCCGCAGACCCGCTGCGGCTTTCCCCATCCACTCCGCTGGATATCGTGGTGGCGTGGTGGCTGCCTTTGTCGGAGCGATTGCCAGCGGGTTATGTGTGGAGCAGCGCCCTCGCCGTGACGCTGCTGGCCCTCCTGGTGCCCCGTCTCACCCGCCGCCCCCGGGTGGCAAGCTGGGCTCCCAGCACCGTCGACACCCGCCTCTGCACCGGGTGCAATCAATGTCCCCAGGATTGCCCCTGGGAAGCGATTACCATGGTGGCCCGCGACGATGACCGTCCCACCCTGGTGGCGCGGGTGGACCCGTCGCGCTGCGTGAGCTGTGGTATCTGCGCCGGATCATGCGCCCCTATGGGCGTCGGGCCCCCCGGCCGGAGCGGGCGGGATCAGTTGAACGAGCTCCGGGAAGTCACCCTTCCCGCCCTCGCCGGAGCCGGCACCGTCCCGCCCGTCGCAGTGTGCTGCGCCCAGGCCCCCGCCTCGCACCTTGCGGCGCTGCGGGCCCGAGGGGCGCATGTGCATCTGGTTTCCTGCGTAGGCAACCTCCATTCCTCGGTGATCGAGCTGTTGATTCGGCATGGGGCGCCGGGCGTGATGGTGTGCGGGTGCCCGCCCCGGGATTGCGTTGGCCGGGAGGGCCCCAAGTGGCTCCATGAGCGGCTCTTCAATGACCGGGAGGCGGAACTGCAGCCCCGGGTGGACCGACGCAGGGTTCAGATCTCGACCATGGCACCGGGAAATCTGGCTGGATCAGTGGCGGCCTTCCAGCAGTTTGCCCGCAAGCTCGCCGAGCTCGGTACCCAGGAATCCGAGCCGGACGTCGAAATCGACACCCTGTGCGAACCAGTCCCCTTGGAGGACGCCGCCAAGTGAACCCGGCCCGTATCCTCGCCGCTGGAATTGCCACCTCCGCGGGGTTGGCAATCCTGGCCTACTCCTCCGCGGCGCCGTTGGCCTATCACCCGGAGGACATGGCGCGGCTACGGCTGTCGTGGAGCGCCCGTCCCGAGCGCAGTGAGGTGTGTCGGCAGCTCTCCGCCCAGGAGCAGGCCCGCCGCGAAGAACACATGCGCCAACGGGTGGAGTGCGTGGGAGGGTTTGCCACCTACGCGCTGCGGGTGGCGGTGGATGGCCGCACCATCGGGGAGACCGTGATCCACGGAGCGGGGCTGCGGCATGATCGGCCGCTCTATCTCCTCAAAGACTACTCCGTTTCTCCCGGTGAGCATCGGGTCCGGGTGACCCTGACCCGTCGGGAGCGGCCCGGCGACGACGCCCCATCCTTCACCGAGGCAGAGGCGGAGGAGGAGGCGGAGGCTGAGGCTGAGGCGGAGGCGGAGACGCCTGAAGCCGACACCGGTCTCTACGCCGGGCGGGCCCAGCGGGAGGTCACCGAGCGGGGGCGGAGGGCCCGTGCCGCCATCCCGCCCAGTCTGGTGCTGGATACCGCGTTAACATTCGCGCCGCGCCAGGTGGCTCTGGTCACGTTCAATGCCCAACGCAGAGTTCTCCAAGTACACGCCGAGGTTGCCCCGCAATGAATGCCGCAGCAGATCTCCGGGTACGCCGCTGGCTTCTCGTATCCGCGGGCGCCGTGGCGCTCGCCGTGGCAATCGGCGGCATAACCCGGCTTACCGAAAGCGGGCTCTCCATCACCGAGTGGCGGCCGGTGTCCGGCATCCTGCCGCCGCTCTCCAGCGCCGAGTGGAACCAGGCGTACCAGCGCTATCTGGAAATCCCCGAGGCCCGGACGGTGCACCGTGGCATCACCTTGGGCCAGTTTCAGAGCCTCTTTTGGTGGGAGTGGGTGCACCGCCTGCTGGCCCGTCTGGTCGGGCTGGTGTTGGCTCTGCCCTATTTCTGGTTCCTGGCCCGCGGCCAGCTCCGGCCCGCCCACCGTCGCAGGCTGTTGCTACTCCCACTGCTCGCCGCGGGGCAGGGAGTGCTGGGGTGGTACATGGTCAAGAGTGGCCTGGAGGTCCGCGTCGATGTCAGTCCCTATCGACTCACCGCTCACCTCGGCATGGCGTTGGTGCTCTACCTGGTGTGCCTGTGGACCGCGCTGGATTTGGGCCCGCCTCGGCCCCCTCCTCCCAACCACACCTCAAGACTCCTCCGCCGCGGGCTGATGGCCGCGCTGTGTCTGACCTTCCTGACGTTGCTGTCCGGTGGCTTCGTTGCCGGCCTCGACGCCGGCAAGGTGTACAACACCTTTCCGCTGATGGGTGGGCAGGTCATTCCCCCGGGATACTTCCTGCCTGAAATAGGGTGGTGGCGCAACGCCTTCGAGAACCCCGCGGCAGCTCAGTTCCATCATCGTGTGCTTGCTCTCGGCACCGCCGCGCTGTTGCTTCTGCTCGCCGCGGCCAGCCGCCGGCCAGGGGTGCCCGCCCCACTCCGTCGCGCCACCCGTGCCGCCGGGTTCGTGGTGCTGTTGCAGATAGGGCTCGGTATTGCGACGCTGCTCTTGCAGGTGCCAATCACCGTTGCCGTGCTGCACCAACTGACCGGTCTTGCGGTGCTCACCGCGGTGCTGGTCGCGGCACATCGCCGCCAGCCTTCGCCCCTCTGATAAGTGGCCGGCTCGTTATCGCTTCGGCGGTTTTTTCCGTGCCAGGCTCCGATAGTACTCCTCCACCAGGGCCCGATATTCAGCCGGCGCCTCGGCCGGAGCACCCATCGCCGAGCCGCTCTCGGTGCCTTGGCCAAGTTGCCGCCAGAGCTTGAATTCCCACCGCTTGAGCCCCTCGATCACCGCTTGCTGCAGCGCCTCGAGATTCTTCGGGTCGGCAAACGGTCGCCCCGATTCGAGTCGCTTGAGATCCTGAATGATGCGGTCCAAATCGGCCCCGTCGGCGCCCTGCCCCGCCAGGTCGCGCTGCAATCCTTCCGCCGCCTCCCGCCGGAGCCCGAACTCCCGGGAGAACTGCCGGGTGTTGTCGCCACCGGTCCGGCCCCCCTGGGCTCCCTGGCCTTGCCCCGGCTGTTGCCCTTGGCCCGGCTGTTGGCCCTGCCCCGGCTGTTGCCCCGGACCCGGTTGTTGGCCCTGCCCCGGTTGTTGGCCCTGCCCCGGCTGTTGCCCCTGACCCGGCTGTTGGCTCTGCCCCTGCTGGCGCCCGGCGGCCCCGCCCGAATCGCTCCCCCCAATCCTCTCTCTTAGCGACTCGAGCCCCCGCACCAATTCCCGCGCCCGCTCCAATGCTGCGTCCCGCTTTCCTTCTACCGATTCAGTGAGCGCACCGGCCGCTTCCTTGAGCCTCGAGGCTACATCTTCGATATTCTGCGAAATCTGCCCCTCGAAACTCCGGGTGTATTCCGGTGATCCGCTCCGCATCACATTCTTGGAGAACGTTATCTTGTCCTTGAGCCGGGTTTCTTGAATGTCCTCGGCGGCCCGGCCGAGCTTGGCCGAAGCGCCTGGCTGTTCCCGTCGGGTTGCGCGGGCCAGTCGCTCGGCATCGGTCTGAAGCCGTTCCACTTCACCCGCCAGTCCGTCCTTTCGCTCCCCCAGGCGCCGCAGCTGTTCGGCCCGCTCCACCCCACTGGACTTCGGTAGCTGCCCGACTCCTTCAGAGATCTCTCGCTGCCGAGCCCCCATCTCCTCAACGCGCTGCTGGAGATCTCGAACCTGCTGTGCCTGCTGTGCTGATCGGGCACTCTCAAGATCCTTCGTTGCACCCCGAAGCCGATCCAGCGCCGCGTTCCCCTGCTGGGCCTGGTTTGATGCGCCGCTGGCCGCCCGCCGCATTGCGTCCGCTGCCTGCTGCATCTGCCGAGCCGCTTCGGCCAATTCCGGAGAATTGCGCTCCCGCGAAAGCCGTTCCAGCCGTCGCGCCTCTTCCTCCGCTTCCTGGGCCAATTGGCGCTGCTGACTCCCGCCACTGCCACTGGCGCCGTTCTGTTGACCCAACCGCTCCCGCAACGCATCGGCCATCCGCTGCATCCGTTCATTTTCCTGCTGCTGTCGGCTGGCCAATCGCTTGAGCCGCTCCGCCGTCTCGTCGATTTCCTGCTGGGCGCTGCGCTGTTGTTCCTGTTGTACCGATTCGTACTGATTCTGCAGCTTGTCGGTTTCCAGCTCGAACAGGTCGGCCAGGTCCTCGGCACGGCTCTGACTCCCGCCACCGCCACCCCCGCCGCCCTGCTGGCCCATTTGCACCTGCACTTCCCGGTACGCCGCCTCGGCGCGCTGCAGCAGCTGCAAGGCGCGCTGCTCGAAGGAAAGCGCTTCCCTGGGCAATCGCCGTCCGAGGCGGTCCTCGGCTGACTGCATTTCCCGGCCGGCGCTGTCGAGTGCCGCATGGATCACTCGAAAAGTGGAATCAGCCTCCACCACGTTACGCTGCACCAGGCGTCGTGTGATCCCCTCGACATCTTCCTTGATGCGACCCTGCCCGATCGCCAGGGTGGTGACGTTTTCCCGGCGGTCCGACTCGGCGGTCTTGGCGCTATCCCGAAGCCAATTGAAGGTTCCCGCCACGATATCCCGCTGCCGCGCCGAAAGCCCCTCGGGGCTCGGCTCCCCGCCACCACCCCCAGCGCCACCCTGTTCGGCCTGCTTGTAATCCCGCCCAAAGGGACGGACTTCCAGGAAGTAGATGTCGCTGGATGAGGAATTACCTGCCCCGTCGGTTGCGCTGGCAAAGTAGGAGACCAGATCCCCCGGCTTGAGCCCGAGTTCTTCCAGAAAGAAGGTGTGCGCGGCGCGAAGCTCCGGGGTGCTGTGCTTCCCCGAAGAATCAACCAGCGTGACCCGCTTGTCCGAGCCGCCGTTGACACTGTATTGCAGCGTGAGCCCGGTCACGCCGTAGTCGTCCGATGCCCGGATTGCCACGGACACTTCCTCGACGGACGTCGCCTTAGTGTCCCGCCCCGGTTCGGTGATCTGCACCGAGGGGCCCCGGTCTTCCAGTGCCTCGATCGAATATTGAATCACCCCAGCCACCGGGGTTCCGCTCTGCGCCACCAGATCCACCCGGTAAAAACCATCCCGTGTCACCCGGAACGATCCGACCAGCCGGCCGGTCGTGTCCACCCGCATTGGTACCACGATGCCGCCATCCAGAAGGATCGAACCGCTCTTGACCGGCAGGGTGACCGTTGCCCGTACCGTGACCGTCGTTCCCCGCACCGCCACGACGTCGCCACCCGCTGCGATCTTTTCGACTGGAAGTCCGGTATAGAGTGGAAAGCGCAGCTCCAGCGCCAGCTTGTGAACCGCGGGAAGATTGCTGATGGAGAGCGTGAACGAATTGGACCGGACACCATCCGACTCGACGTAGTACTCGGTGGGGTGGACAAGATCGAACAACCGGGCGGTAAACTCCGCCGCCGCGGAGTCCCGAAGCATCGGAATCCGGACCCATTCTGTGGCGGTATCGCCACGAAGCACCAGATCCGCCGCCTCGGAGGCAAAACCGTGCAGGGTGGCGCGTAACTCGATGGCGCCGCCCCGCGGTACCGAGGCGTCTCCTGGTGTAACCCGCACCGCAAACACCGGAGCCGCCGCCGCTTCCGACCAGGGGATGAACAGCACCCGCGCCGCATCCCGCAAGACCTGCGGCCCGGCAATCAGCAGAAGTGCCGCGACCGCCCCCACCCCGCCAACCACTCCGGCCGCGCGGGCAAGGCGAGGCCGCTCCAGGCCCGGACCGGCCTCGATTCGGCGGACGTCGGCCAGCGCCTCTTCCACCACCCGGGTAGAGAGTGCCGGAGAGGACCGTTCCTCGATCGGAACTTTCAATTGGTGCACTGCGCTCACCAGCGCCTGCTTGAGCTGCGGCGCGCGCTCCTCGACGTAGAGCGCCAACCGGCTGTCATCCGGCTGTCCGACCACCGGAAGCACCAGGTAGCGGAACCCCGCCGCCGCAATGACCAGATATCCCAGCACTCGCATCGTGACGACGGTGGCGGAACCCGCCCCGAACAATCCGGTCAGCAAGGCGCCGGCCAGCAACGCCAGCAACGCCGCCGCCGCGACCCTCGCCACCCCCTCCGCCAATACCCGCCGGTGCCACTGGCGCCGAAGCCGGCGAACCGCTTCGGTCAGTTCCCGGTCTGCGTTGGGCCGGTTGTCTAGGGGTGGGTTCATGGAGCGCTCCTCTCCAGCGTGGCTGGCAGAATCAACGATGCCCTTCCCCGCCAGCCAGCATTGGCGACGATCATCTCGGCGATCAGCAGCACCACTGCTCCGGCGAGCAGCAACCGCCACAGTCGTTGCCGCCCCTCCCGTTCGACCGGCGCGGGGGGCGCCGCCGACGCGACCGACGTCGAATCCACTCGGCGGACGCCCAGCAACAATTCTCTCGGATCGGCCGGCGTGAGGTCCGATTCCAGAGCCGGCGGGTTAACCGCCACGCTCACCACCGGCTCACCCGCCGCCCGCCCCTCATATATATGGTAGAACCCCGCCTCCCTGAGGGCCACCGTCCGGCCCACCAAATCGGCCGAGGGCCGGAGCAGCGCACCACCGGGGGTGGCCACCACCGGTTCGCGGAGACCTTCCGGCAGCTGGCTCGTTTCTCCGGCAATGCGCCATGGTGGCGGTGGTTCAAAGCCCGCCACATGAAGCATCAGCCGCCGGAGGAAGGGCAGAAATGCCGGCTGCAGCGGGAAATCCCCGGCGCTGGCATCGAGCGGTGCCGCTAGCAGCAGCGAGCGCCCGGTCCCCACCGCGCGCTCGACCAGTAGCGGCGACCCATCATCGAAGCGCGCCAGCACAAGCGCGCCGGAATCGGGCGTTACCTTGGGGTAGCTGAGGAACCGGGCCGCGCCGAGAATTGCGGCCGCGTTGCCGGCGAATGGCGTGAAGATCGGATGATCCGGCGAAACCTCACCCACCCCGCCTCCTCGATCGTCCAGCCGCTCCACCACGCCACCCACCCCACCGGGCAGCAGCGCGCTGACGCTTCCCCGCGCGGCAATTCGGCGGCCCGCCGCCAGCACCACGCCACCGCCGGCCCGGACCCACTCTTCCAGCGCCGTGCCGGCGGCGCCCGTGGGTACCGCAACGTCGAACAGCATCACGACCGACACCCCTCGCAATCCGGTCGGGCTCAAGGAAGCCGGAGTCCTCCGCTCCACCGCGAATCGTGGCGACCGGCCAATTGCGAGGGCCCGCTCCAGGTAGAGTGTTTCGTCGCTCCCCGCATCACTGGGGGCGATCAATGCCACCCGAAGCGCCGCTTCGGCCGGCAGCACGAATCGCAGGGTGTCGTCCGCGGTCAACCGGTCCGGTTCCAGTGCGATGACGGCGCGGGCCGGGCCGGCCGGGAGCGACACCGGATCGAATGCCACCGCCAGCACTCTCTCGGTGGGAAGCGTGACCTCCCGGATTCCGCTCTGTCGGCCATTCACGGTAAGTGTGACGCGCGCCGTGGTTGCCCCGGCGAAATCCCGGCTGGTCACCCGCGCCGACACCAGCAGCTGGCTCCGTTCCCCAACGGGTAGCCGCTGCACATCCGCGCCGATCAGCGCAACGTTGGGGCGCGTGAGGGGAGCAACATTGACCGCCCGCACCTCGAGATCGGCCGGTAGCTCCATGCCGGCCAGCCCCGCCAACCCGCTCCGCTGCATGTCGGTCACCACCACCACCTCGGTCCGAAACCCCCGGGCATCCGCCGCCAACTGCCTCGCAACCCGCAGCGCAGCGGCATATCGGGTTCCCCGGGCCGAGGGACGGGCCCCGTCGATCGCCCCAACCGCAAGCGCCCGGTCCACCGTGAGCGGCTGGGCCACTTCCGCAAGTTCGTCGAACAACACCACCGCGATCCGGTCATTGGCTCCCAGTCCGGCCACCACCCGGCGCGCCGAGTCCAATGCCACCGGCCATACATCGCGGTGGCCCATGCTGAGGGAGCGATCCAGCAGGAGCAGCACTGCCCGCGCCGGCTCTGCCGTCGTTGCCACCAACGCCTGCCCCACGAATGGGCGGGCGAACGCCGCCACCAGCAGCGCCACCGCACCGGCCCGGAGCAGCAGCAGGAACCAGTCGGTGATTCGCCGTCGTTGCGCAGTGCGTATGGGAATCCGCCGGAGGAACATCAGCGACGGGAACCGCAACGGCTTGTCCCGCTCTCGGTGCCGGAGATGGAACACAATCGGCACCAGCAGCGCCGTCAGCCCCGCCAGAAACGCCGGAACCAGAAATCCAAGTCCCATCAGCGCACCCGGGTGGCGGCGACTCGCCGCTCCAGGTAGGCGTACAGCGCATGATCCAGCGGCTGATCGGTAGTGAGCCCGACATACTCGGTGCCGTTCTGGCCCAGCAGGCGACTCAGCTCGGCACGATGCGCCGCGATCTCCGCCCGATACTTCGCCCGCAGGGTCTCGGGCCGAAGCGGCAGCCGCTCTCCGCTTTCGGCATCCTCGAACGTTGCGGCACCATCACCCGGCAGGTCTCGCTCGGCAGGATCGAGTACATGGAACAGCACCACATCGTGCCCCCGGGGCCCGAAGCGCCCCCGAAAATCATTGGTGAGATATTCGGCCAGCCTGAAAAGTCCGGGTGGTCACCCGCGGAGATCGTCGAGAACGTCGTCAAACTGCCCGGAATCGCCGGT
>JANNSC010000395.1:0-11700 GCA_031402135.1 Gemmatimonadales bacterium
CGATTGAGCCCGGAGGAACGCCGGCTGGTGACCGAGTACTTCAGGCGGTTGACGGGCGGGGTGCGGTGAAAGCCATGGCCGCGTGGCTTTGCGCTCTGGGCTGTTGCTTGGCCACGCCGAGGGCAGCCTCGGCGCAGGATATCGTCACCCGGGCACTCGACCTGGAGCGGCGGGGGGAGTTTGCCGCCGCCGCGACGGCATGGCGGTCGGTGCTGGCAACGGCGGCCGGTGATCTGCCCGCCCTGGTGGGGCTGGAACGCTCCCTGGCGCCGCTGGGCCGGCTGTCCGAAATGACGGGTGCGGTTCAGGCGGCGGTAGCGGCGGCCCCGTCGCCCGGGGCACTGGGGGTGGCAATCCGGGTATGGACCGCGGTCCGGCAGCCGGACAGTGCGCGGGTGGCGACGGAACGGTGGGCGCTGCTCGACACCACCAGCGAACTGCCCTACCAGGAATGGGGCATTGCGGCGTATAACGCGCGGGATCGGGCCAGCGCAAAGGCGGCGTATCTTCTGGGGCGCGCCCGGCTGGGCCGGCCGGATGCCATGGCGGTGGAGCTGGGACAAATCGCCGTGGCGGACGGAGACTACGCCGGGGCGGCGCGGGAGTGGTCGCTGGCAATTCGCCGAATTCCCGGGTATCGGAGCTCGGCGCTCTCGCTGCTGAGCCAGGTGGCGCCGGGCGCACGGGAGGCACTGCTCCGGGAGCTGGGCAGGGGCGGCAACCCGATCGGCGAGCGGCTGGCGGCGGCGCTGCTGATCCGCTGGGGTGAACCGCTGGCTGGCGCGAAACGGTTGGCCGCGGCGTTGCCGGCCCAGGGTGCGGAGGCGATGGAAGCGCTGCAGGAAGCGCTGGAGGAGTTGCAAGGCCGCGGGTCAGCCGACCAATTCCTGGCGCGGGCGCTGCTGCTGGAACTCCTGGGCGAACGGTCGAGTGGACCGCTTCGGGCGCGGGTCCGGCTCGACGCGGCACAGGCCTACGCCGATGGGGGGGACCAGAGCGCCGCGCGACGAGTTCTGGGGATACTGGCGGCCGATCCGACGGCGACGGCGGCGATGGCCGCTTCGGCTACGTCGACGTTGGTGGGCGTGCTGGTGAATGAGGGCGGGCTGGACGAGGCGGATCGCCGCTTTGGGGAATTGGGGCCGCTGCTGGGCGCCGACGACCGGCAGCATCTCGGGATCCGGCTGGCACAGGGATGGATCAAGCGGGGCCGGCTGGGACGGGCCGACAGCCTGCTGGTTGCCGACAGTTCGGTCGAGGCGCTGGCGGTCCGAGGGCGGGTTGCGCTGTATCGAGGTGATCTGGCTCAGGCGCGCACAATGCTGAGCGATGCGGGGCCGTTTACCGGCGAGCGCGCCGCGGCCACCGATCGAATTGCGGTGCTGGCGCTGCTGCAAATTATCGAGGTCGATTCCCTGCCGGCGCTGGGCAAGGCCTTTTTCCGATTGGAGCTCAACGACAGCAGCACTGCTGCGCAGGAATTGGAAACACTGGCCCCGACGCTGTCGCCGGATCACGGAGGGGCGGAACTCCTGCTCCTGGCGGGGCGGATACGGGGGGGGACGGGGCACCCTGCCGAGGCGGAGCGATTGTTCCGCGCCACCGTTGCGCTGGCAATTCCGGCCAGCTCGGCTGCGGCGGAGTTCGCGCTGGCCGATCTCCTGATGCGGGCAGGAAAAAAGGAACAGGCCATGGTGGCGCTGGAGCACCTGCTGGTCACCTGGCCGACCAGCGCGGTGGTTCCCCAGGCGCGCCGGCTCCTGGACCTAGCACGGGGAGCGGTGCCGACGACATGAAGCGACGGGAGTTCGTGGGAGCTGCGCTGGCGAGCGCACTGGGGGTCGGGGATCCGGGAATCGGGAGGCCCCGGGCGTGGGCACCCAGCGTGGGCCGGCGAGCAACATGGCTCCTGGTACCGATGGATGAGACCCAGTCGGATCATCTCAAGGCCTACGGCGTCACGTTTCGGGTGCTGGAACGGGGCGACAAGGCAGAGTGGTTCCTCAACTACCGGAGCGGGTCATTCCTGTTGCCGGCGGACACCGCCACCCAGCGCGACGCGGCAATTTCGGGGGTCTCCTTCGCGACGCTGGGCGACGGCCAAGTGGCGGAAATCCGGGCGGAGCTGGCGCAGGGGAATATGGACGCGGTGCCGCTGGAGAAGGCGCCCAAGGTGGCGGTCTACGCGCCACCCAACGCGGCACCGTGGGACGACGCGGTGACCATGGCGCTGCAGTACGCCGGAATCGGCTTCGACAAGGTGTGGGACCCGGAGGTGATCGGAGAGCGGCTCACAACCTACGACTGGCTGCACCTGCACCACGAAGATTTCACCGGTCAGTTTTCGAAGTTCTACCTGACCTACGCCGGTACACCGTGGCTGTCGGACATGGTGGACCGCAACCAGCGGATGGCCCGGCAACTCGGGTTTGCCAACGTCCCGGCCGAAAAGAAAGCGGTGGCGCGGACCATTTCGGCATTCGTGGAGCGCGGTGGGTTCCTCTTTGCCATGTGCACCGCAACTGAAACCCTCGATCTGGCGCTGGCCAGCGACGGGGTCGACATTGCCGCGAGTTTTGCCGACGGCACCCCCATGGATCCGAGTGCAGCCGACAAGATGCAGTGGGACCGCGCCCTGGCTTTCCAGAAGGCTCGCCTGGAGCTATCGCCCTCGATGGCAGTGTACTCGGAAATTGACGGGCACCAGGTCAACTCGCCCGATCGACGGCAGCCGCTGGGCGCGTTCTCGCTGTTCAATTTCAGCGCCAAAATCGATCCGGTGCCGACGATGCTGGTGCAGAATCATCGCCAGGTGATTCCCGACTTCTACGGACTCACCACTTCGTACATGAAGGAAACCCTCAAGCCCGGGGTGACGGTGCTGGCGGACGAACCGGGGGCGCCGTGGGCCAAGTACATCCATGGGGAGCGAGGCCAGGGAACCTGGACCTTTCTGGGTGGGCACGACCCGGAAGATCCCCAGCACCAGGTGGGCGATGCTGCAACCGATCTGTCCACTCACCCGCACTCCCCGGGTTACCGGCTGATTCTGAATAATGTGCTCTTTCCCGCGGCCAAGAAGAAAGAACTGAAGACGTAGCAATCAGCGGTCGGCGATTGGCGTCAGGCTGTTGGCTATTCCTTGAACCATTGGGATCCGCGTTCCTTGAGCCGTCTATCAAGTGAGTCCCGTACGCTCATCGCCGCCGAAATTGCCGCCGCCCGCGGCCGAGAGGTGTGTTTTGCCGCGTCGGTCGACGCCGCCGGCATGATAACGGCGGTGCGGCCGGTTGCGCGGGGGACGGCGAACCAGGTGCTGGCGCTTCCCGGCGTGGCCGACCGGGGGGAAATGCTGATTCACAATCACCCCGGCGGGCACCTGGAGCCGTCGCCGGCGGACCTGTCGATCGCGGCCCGGTTGCATGACGGGGGGATCGGGTTTGCCATCGTCAACAACGACGCCACCGAGCTGTATGTGGTGGTCGAAGTGCCCCGCAAGAAAGCGTTCACCCGGATCGACCCATTTGCCGTGGTGGCGACATTGGGCGAACATGGCCCGGTGGCGGCTCAGCTGGGCGCCTTTGAGGACCGGCAGGGCCAGCGCGACATGGCGGCACACATTGCCGACGCCTACAACGATGGCGGGGTCGTGCTGCTCGAGGCGGGGACCGGGATCGGAAAATCCTTCGCATACCTGGTGCCGGCGCTGGCGTGGGCCAAGGCCAACGGTCAGCGCACTGTTGTCTCCACCAACACCATCAACCTCCAGGAACAGTTGGTGTTCAAGGATCTGCCGCTGCTGCGGAATGCGCTGGGCGACGCGACCCACACGCCGACCTTTGCGCTGCTCAAGGGGTGGCGAAACTATCTCTGTCTGGCGCGGATGCACACCGCGCTGGCGGGGCAGCAATTACTGCTGGAACCGGACAAGCACCAGGAGCTGATTGGTCTGGCCGAATGGGCCGGCCGCACCGCCGATGGAACGCTGGGCGATTTGACGGTGACACCGAGCAGCGAGGTCTGGGACGAAGTGGCGGCGGAACCGGATTTGTGCACCCGGCTGCGCTGTCCGCACTTCGAGCGCTGCTTCCTGTTCCGCGCCAAACGCGCCGCCGCCGAGGCGGATGTGGTGGTGGTGAATCACCACCTGCTGGCTTCCGACCTGGCAATCCGGAGCGCTCAGGAGAATTGGGACGAGGCGGCGGTGCTGCCGCCGTACCAACGGCTGGTGCTGGACGAGGCCCACCATCTCGAGGATGTGGCGGCGAGTCACCTCGGCGCTCAGGTCACCAGCCGCGGGGTACGCCGGCTGTTGGGACGATTCGAGCGCAGCGGCAAAGGGTTGTTGCCGGCGCTGGGGTACGAACTCAAGAGCCAGCATGACCTCTTGAGCCGCGCCAGCCTGGACTTGCTGGTTCAGCGGTTGTTGCCGGCGCTGGCGGATGCCCGGCGTTTCACCGAGGCGGTGTTCCTCCGGCTGTTTACCCTGTTGGAAACCAGTCGATCTCCCTTTCGGCTCGACGCCGATTTTTCCAAGGCGCCGGTGTGGAATGAAGGATTGACCCAGGAGCTCGACGCGGCGCTGGCGGCGTTCCGGCGGATGCGGGAGGATGTGGAAACGATTGCCGACCGGATGGGCCAGACCGAGCTGACCGAGCGGCGGACCCAACTGCTGGGGGAACTGCGCGGGGTGGTGCGGCGGCTGGAAGGTTTGAGCGATGGGCTCAACCAGACATTGCGGCCAGTGGCCGGGGGCCCGGCGACGGTGCGCTGGGTGGAGCGGAGCGGCCCCAAGGGCCAGCAGTTGTCGCTTGCGGCAGTACCGCTCGACATGGCTCCAGTGCTACGGGAATTGTTGTTCGACCGGGTGGCAACGGTTGCGTTGACAAGCGCGACACTGGCGGCGGGTGGAGAGTTCGACTTTCTCGAATCCCGAGTGGGGCTCTCCGGTGATTCGAGCCCGGTCACGGTGCGGGAGATTCTGCCATCACCGTTCGACTATCCCAATCAATGTCTGTTCGGCATCCCCAACGATGTGCCTGACCCGCGGGAGGACGAAGCGGGCCACGACGCCTGCGTGGTCCGGGCGATCAGCGAACTGGCCTGGGCTTCGGATGGCGGGATGTTTGCGTTGTTCACCAGCCATGCAGCGCTCCGGCGTGCCGCGACCGAACTCCGGGCATCGTTGCCACCGCGGTGGCCGATTCTGGTGCAGGGGGAGAGCTCTCGCGACCAGCTGCTGCGGCGATTCCGGCAAGCGGGAAACGCCATTCTCCTGGGGACCGATTCATTCTGGGAGGGCGTGGATGTGCCGGGCCGTGCGCTGCGCGTGCTGCTGCTCTGCAAGCTACCTTTCAAGGTGCCGTCGGAGCCGCTCACGGCAGCGCGATTGGAGCGACTGGCAGAGCAGGGTGAAGACGGCTTCATGGGGTATCTGTTGCCCCACGCGGCGCTCAAACTCAAGCAGGGGTTCGGGCGCCTGATCCGGACCCGCACCGATGTTGGGGTGGTGGTTCTGCTGGACCGCCGGGTCGTTGCCAAGCGGTATGGGCCGTTGCTTTTAAGCGGGTTACCGCGGGCCGAACGGGTCATGGGAACGTGGGCCGAGGTACGCACCAAGTGCGAGGACTTCTTCGCACGACACGGCATTGGAGCGAGCGTCTGACATGAATGTCCGTCCCTCAAAAATCGTCTGCGTCGGCCGAAACTATGCCGAGCACGCCAAGGAGCTGGGTAACGAGGTGCCCAAGGCGCCGCTGCTATTCCTGAAACCGCCCAGCGCCATCATCGGAGACGGAGAGTCCATCGTCCTGCCGCCGGCCTCCGTGCGAGTGGAATTTGAGGCGGAAATTGGAGTGGTGGTGGGCCGGCGGCTGCACCGGGTTACGGCCTCCGAGGCGGAGCAAGGCATCCAGGGTTTCGTGTGCCTCAATGACGTCACCGCGCGGGACCTGCAGAAGAGTGACGGGCAGTGGAGCCGGGCCAAGGGGTTCGACACCTTTTGCCCGATCGGTCCCCGAGTCGCGGAGGGGCTGGACTGGCGGGAACTCGAGGTGATCAGCCGGGTGAATGGTGAGGAACGGCAACGGGGCCGGAGCCAGGACATGGTGTTTTCCATTCCGGTATTGCTGTCGTACATCTCCCACGTCATGACGCTCCTGCCGGGTGATCTGGTGGCGACGGGCACCCCATCCGGGGTTGGCCCTCTGGTACCGGGCGATGTGGTGGAAATTGAAATTCCCGGGGTCGGCATTCTTCGGAATCCAGTCGAGGCGCTCGACCAATAATGCCAATTCGCTTCAGCGAACGCATCGCCGCGCTCCCGGGCTATCCCCTGGCCGAAATTCCTTCCATCAAGCGGCGGCTGCTCGAGGCCGGGATGGACGTGATCGACCTTGGCGCCGGTGACAACGACACGCCACCGCCCGCAGTCGTGGTGGAGGCGCTGCGGGAGTCGCTGGGTAACCCGGCGTTGAGCAAGTACGGCTTTCAGCAGGGGCATCCAGGGTACCGGAAATCGTGCAGCGCCTACCTGGAACGTCGCTTCGGCCAGCGATTCGACCCGAGCACCGAAATTTTGCCGCTGATCGGCTCGAAGGAAGGTCTGGCGCACTTGCCCTACGCGGTGGCCAACCCGGGTGATGTGGTGATTTTCCCGGAGCCGGGCTATCAGGCGTACATCGGGGGGGCCATTCTGTCGGGTGCGGTTCCCCACGTTTATCCACTGCAGGCCGAGGCGCAGTTTCTGCTCGAACTGGACCGGGTTCCCGAGGCAGTGCTGCGGAAGACCAAGCTGGTCTATGTCAATTATCCCAATAACCCGACGGCGGCGGTGGCGCCGATGGAGTACCTGGAGCGGGTGGTGTCGGTCTGCCGGAAATACGACATTGTGCTGGCCTACGACAATGCCTACTGCGATCTGACGTACGACGATTACGTGGCCCCGAGCATCTTTGAAATACCCGGTGCCCGAGACGTGGCGATCGAGTTCTTTTCCCTCTCCAAGAGCTTTTCCATGACCGGTTGGCGGCTGGGCTGGGCCGCCGGACGGGCCGAACTGATTTCCGCCCTTACTCAGGTCAAGGCGTACGTGGACACCGGACCATTCCTGGCGCTGCAGCAGGCCGGGTCAGTGGCGCTGGATCACGCCGAAGCTCTGGTGGCGCCGATCCGGGCGCTGCTGCTGGAGCGTCGCGATGCCGGAGTGGCGGCGCTCGGGGAGGCGGGATTCGAAGTGCCCAGCCCAAAGGCGGCGATGTATCTCTGGATCCCGCTGCCCACCGGCGTTGCCTCGGCACCGTTCTGCCGCCGGTTGCTGGAGGAGTTCGGGGTGGTGACGCTTCCGGGGAGCTCCTTCGGGCCGGCGGGCGAGGGCTACTTCCGCATTGCACTTACTGTGAGCCCGGCGCGATTGATCGAGGCGGTGGCGCGCCTGGGAGCGAGCGTTGCGGCGACCGCCTGAGTTCTGGCTTCCCCGGCCGAAGCGGTGGTCGAGCTGGGCCATCGGCATCAGCGTCGTGGTTCACGCGCTGCTGTTCCTGGTCAAGGTCGGCGCCTATCTCCCCCCATCGAGGCTGCCCCCTTCGCTGGTGTATCTGTTGCCCATGGGAGCGGAGGGGCAGCGGGAGTTCAACCTGCAGTACCTGGAGCCGGGCGGCGCCGCCAAAAAGGGCAAGGCGGCAGGAATCACCCCGAGGCCAGAGCAGGAGGTGGCGCCTGCGCCGGAGCCGGAGGCAGCGCCGCTGCAACCGGCGGCGGAGGTGCCGGTGGTGGCGGAACGGCCTCCGGCCGATACGGTGCCGGGACCGGCGATGGCGACGGAGCCTGGGGTCCGCCGGATCGGTCCGGCGATGGGGGAGGGGAAGCTCTGGGTCCGGCCGCTCCCGGCCCCACCTCGAGAGCTGGCACAGGCGCTGGCGCGGACACATCTCGAGCTGGTGGATAGTGCGGTCAGCGCCATTGTTCAGATTTACATCGACTCGGTGCTCAGCTCCCCCTCTGCCGTCGGGGCGGCGCTGCCGAGCTGGACGACCCAGATTGCCGGGAAGACCTTCGGGATCGACAGCAAGTACATCTACCTCGGTCCACTGCGCATCCCGAGCGCCATCCTCGCCCTGTTGCCAATCAAGGGTGGCGCCACGATGGAATTTTCCCAGGCCAGTCGGCTGTCGCTGATCCGGGAAGACCTGGCCCGTGCGTCAGCCCGATCGGAGACCTTGGACGATTTCAAGCGGGCCATTCGAGAGCTGAGGGCTGAGCGGGACCGGCTCAAGGAACTGGAGCGGAACCAGCGGATCAAGCCGGAAAAGAAGGATTCGTCGAAGACGCCGCCGTAAGCCGGGCCAGCGAGGACGATCTTCCCACCACCGCCAACAGCTCATTGACCGGCTCCGAGACCGTCGAGCCGGTAAGGGCCACCCGGATCGGCTGCAGGAGGTCCCCCAGTTTCACCGCGTCGGCCTCGGCGCGGGCGGTGAGCGCGGCGAGGATCGGCGCGGCGGTCCACTGCTCATCACCCAGGGGGCGGAGCGCTTCGAGCGCCGCGCGGAGGCTTTTGCCATAGCCGTCCGCCATCTTCTCGATCAGGGCGCGCCCCTTGTCGTCAAAGGTTACCCAGCGCGAATCGAGGCGCACCGCGACCCGCTCAGCCAGCTGCAGAATGGTTCGGGCGCGGGACTTGACCGCGTCGATGTAGGGAGGAAGCAGCTCGAGGGGCCCGAAGTGCACATCCATCCTGGTGAGTTGGCGGGCAATGAGGGGCACCAGGTCGTTGGTGGGCATTGCGGAGATGTACTGCCCGTTCATCCACTCCAGCTTGGTCGTGTCAAAGATGGCCGGCTTCTTCTGGATCGCCGGGAGGGAAAACGCCGCGGCCATCTCGGTCGGGGTCATGATTTCGCGGTCGTCCCCGGGGTTCCAGCCGAGCAGGGCGAGGAAGTTGCGCATGGCGTCGGGGAGGATGCCGAGGTTCTGGTAGTCTCCGACAGCGGTGGCGCCGTGGCGCTTGGAGAGCTTCTTCCCGTCGGCTCCAAGAATCATTGGCACGTGCCCGAAAATCGGAATGGGGGCCCCGAGTGCGCGATAGAGGGCGATCTGTTTCGGCGTGTTGGAGATGTGGTCGTCACCGCGGATCACATGAGTGATCCGCATGGCGATATCATCAGAGACCACTGCCAGGTTGTAGATCGGAGTGCGGTCGGAGCGGAGAATGACGAGGTCGTCGAGCTCCGCACCCTGGAAGCTGATGGGGCCGTGAATGGCATCGTCCCAGGATATTTCGGTATCGGGCATCCGAAAGCGGATGACGCAGGGCATTCCCCGGGAGACGCGGGCAGAAATCTCGGCGGGGGGAAGCCGGTCGCAGCGGCGATCGTACTTGTAATGGTCGGCGCCGCCGGGGGTGGATTTCCGCTGGGCCTCCAGTTCCTCCTTGGTGCAAAAGCAGCGGTAGGCTCTGGCCTCGTCGAGGAGGCGGTCGGCGTTGTGCTGATGCCGGGCAATCTCGGCGCCCTGAAAGACCGGGCCCTCGTCCCAGTCAAGGCCGAGCCAAAGGAGACCCTCGAGGATGACCTGGGTGTTTTCCTCGGTGCTGCGGGCGGCGTCGGTGTCCTCGATGCGAAGCACGAGGGTGCCACCGGTCTTCCTGGCGAAGAGCCAATTGAAGAGGGCGGTACGGGCGCCGCCGACGTGAAGAAAGCCGGTGGGCGACGGGGCGAATCGAAGGCGCGGCGCGGTGGTGAACATCCGGGATGGGAAGAGGGGAACGGAGCGGGAGGGATTCGAACCCTCGATAGAGGTTGACCCCCTATGCCGGTTTAGCAAACCGGTGCCTTAAGCCACTCGGCCACCACTCCAGTGGCGCGGGAATATTGGGCCTCGGCAGGGGGTTCCGCAACGGGTCCGCAGATTGGGTCCGCCGGCTACTGGTCGACAGACTACTGGTCCACAGATTACACCGAGTGGTCCACAGATTACACAGATTACGCCGATTAAGGTGCGGTACCTTTGGGGTGGAGGGAGCGTTCTTTCAGGTCGGTGACCAGTGGATCGGGCATGGGTTGCCGCCTCCCTGGAGTGGCCCGGGTAGCGGTTGTGCACAGCGGGGGCATTGGGAATTTGTCTCTTTTCCACAATGCCAAGAGACTCCTTTTTAATGCATTGTCCAGGAATGGTTTAGGATAGACATTGGGGCTGTGAGGAATGTTGGCGGAGTGGGGAGAAGGGGAGAGTTGGTTGGCCTTGGGTGGGGTGGAGCGATTCGAAAGTGCCGACGTTGAAGCCATTCAAAGGGAGCATATTCAGAATGATGTCAATCGCTGGTGCGGTGACGCGGTGATCCGGCGGGCTGTGGCGATCGCGACGGCGATTGGGGTGGTGGCGGGGTGTGCCTCGCATTCGCCCCTCCTGGCTCCCAACATCAAGGACTTGGCTTGGGTTGCCCCCGACAGCTTCGAAACGGTATTTGAAACCAGCCGAGGCGATTTCACCATCACAGCGCACCGGGCGTGGAGTCCGTTGGGGGTGGACCGATTCCATTTCCTGGTGCGACAGGGGTATTACGACGCGGCCAGGTTTTTCCGGGTGGTGCCGGGGTTCGTGGTGCAGTGGGGCATTGCGGGGAATCCGGAGGTGAATGCAGTGTGGGACGACCGCTCAGTGCCGGATGAGCCGGTCAAGCAGAGCAATCTGCGGGGTCGGGTGGCATACGCCAGGGGAGGACCTAACACGCGTGGCGTGCAGCTGTACATCAACCTGGCCGATAATCCCCGGCTCGACACCCTCAACACCTTCGGCTTTCCGCCGATCGGTGAGGTGCGGGCCGGTATGGTGGCGGTGGATTCGATGTATCCGGGCTACTCCTGCCGCCGGGGTGCCCAGGGCACCTGTCCCTCTCAGGACTCGATTACGACCTTGGGTAACGGCTATCTCCGGCGGGTGTTTCCCCAGCTCGACAGTATCAGGCGGGCCAGGGTGGTCCGGGAGTGGAAAGGCCACCGTCCGGAATAGACTGGTGGCCAGGAATTGTTGCATTAATGCTACAAAATGGTGCGGGAATGCTTCAGTCTGCTTGCGCCGATCCGACAGCCCCGTCCGGGCCTGACCAGGTATCCCAGGTCAACTTGCAGCGCTGGTTGAAGTATTCTGCGGGGTGACCGTCCCGGCCGAGCAGGGAGTGGAGCAGTTCGTGGCTGACCACCATTTCATGGTTCTGGTACTTCCCGGCGACGATAATTCGGTTGCTGCCGCCATCCTGGATCCACTGTCCCACCTTTTGGCCATCTCCGGTCGAAAACGTCTCTACCCCTGGGACAACGTAGAATTTTACGGTGGCAAAGTCCTCGGTCAGGCCGCTGCAGGCCTGAGTTTTCTGGTGCCATTCGCGGTAGAGCGCGGGAGCCGCAATCTCCACGGCGCCGTTGGGGAGGGAGATTTCGGTTGGGGCGGAGATCGACGAGCACGCCGACAGCAGGACCGGGAGGCCCAAGCCGTAGAGGGTTCCGCGACGTCCAGCCGACCGATTCTTCACCGTTGCCTCCGCCTCAGTGTCAATGTTCTTGACTGTACAAAGAGCGAGAGGTGTGCCAGGGGGGGCGATCGGTTGGGAACGGCCAGTGGGCCCTGGTCAGCGGCCCACCATCAGAGCCCGGGTGAGGTTATTTCGTCAACTGGTCGATCTCGGGGACGGCGTGGGTGAGATTC
>JANNSC010000396.1:0-7813 GCA_031402135.1 Gemmatimonadales bacterium
CAGGCCCTGCTCGCGCAGCTGGTTGGTGTAGTCGACGAGCAGGATTCCGTTCTTCATGACGAGGCCCATCAGGACGAGCAAGCCCATCGCGCCCATGATGTCGAAGGACATGCCGGAGACTTTGAGCGCGAAGAAGCCGCCTACGAACGAGAGCGGCGCGGAGATCATGATCGTGAGCGGGTGCGTCAGCGAGTTGAAAAGGGACACGGGCCCACGTGCGACAGCTCCACCCCCTCCACGTCGAAGGGAGTCGCCGAGAGCTCCAGCGCCAGGCGCGCCACCTCCTCGGGCGGCACGAAGAGGAACTCCGCCTCAGGTGCCGGACCCTACGTCGCGGGCACGTTGCTGGCGACGCGTGGGGTCCGGACGGTGCGCGGGCTCATTCGGGGACTGGATCGTCCCATGTTCGCGCCGGGCGCGTCGTAACTCCAGGCGCACGGCAACCTCCAATCAAGAACCTCGCGACCGATTGGCCGCGCCTCTCCATGGTGTCCGTTGAGGTGTCCATTGATCCCGATATTGTCCGACATGACCCCGCCCCAACCCCGGCAGAGTGCGTGGTCTGTCAATGACTTATGGTTTGAATGCCGGGATTGGCAACCTCCCGGTTAACAGCCGGGCGCTCTGCCGGTTGAGCTACACCCCATCGGGAACAGCTCGGGGAGGAGAAATCCAATCACGCCGCCGACTCGGTCCGAGCACACCCGTCCTTGACCCGATCCCGCGGCCAGGGTAGCGTGCCGCTCAACTGGTTACCGCTTTCCACGGTGAGGTTCCGCTGAAGGTTCATGCACTGGTCCCCGCCGCCGGGCGGGGCCAACGATTCGGTGGCGACAAGCTCCTGGCCAAGTGGCAGGACCGGGAGTTGCTCGGTCACGTGCTGCTCAAACTGGGCGGGGCCCGCGCCGCCGGGCTGATCGGACTCACCGTGGTGGTGCATCGTCCCGCCGATGATGCCATCCGGACCCTGGCCGCCGAATACCGGGCCCACGCCGAGCCGTTGCGGGTTAACGACGGAGAGCTGTCGTGGACCCTTCGCACCGGCATCGAGTACCTCACCTCCCGGGGTTCCACTGATACCCGGCAGGCCCTGTTGGTGTGTCTGGGCGACCAACCGATGCTCCGGGTCGATGTGATTCGGGCGCTGGTGGAGGCGTGGAGCAAGGGCGGGGCGCTGGCGGCCCGGCCGTCGTACCGGGACGCACCGGGGGAGCCGGGACACCCGCTTCTGGTGGACCGGAGCCTGTGGCACCTTGCTGTTGAAATGCGGGGCGAATCGGGTTTGGGACCGGTGCTGACCCGCCATGCTGTCAACGTGCGAACCATTTCCGTGGGCGGATCCAACCCTGACGTCGACACCCCCGACGACCTGAAGCGCCTGGACGGCCATGCCACCGAGGTACCTGCCTGATGCGCGGCCTGCTGCAGGAATACGAGATGCTTGCCGCCGACGGGCCGGTGGGGCGGGCCGTGGTAACCCGGGTGTGGGGATCGGCTCCGCGGCCGGAGGGCGCCTCGCTGCTGGCAACGCTGGACGGCCGGATGGCCGGTTCGGTTTCGGGCGGCTGCGTGGAAACGGCGGCGGCCGAAGCGATTCGAGACGCGATTACCCGGGGCACCGCGCAAAAGGTGAGCTGGGGTGTCACCCACGAGCGGGCCTGGGAAATGGGGCTCTCTTGCGGCGGCACCGTCGAGGTGTGGGTGGAGCCCTCCATCCGTCCGGAGTTGCTGGATGCGGCGCGACGAACCAGCGGCTCGGCTGTGGCAACCGTCATTGCCGGCGCGGTGCCTTCGGGGAGCGGCCTGGTGGTGCTGGAGGATGGCACCCAACACGCGGTACGGGGGCTATCGGAGGCGCTCTGCCAGCGGGTTGCCGAACTGGCTACCTCCGCGTTGCGCCGGATGGTGAGCGGCACCGAATCAATCGAAACGCCGGACGGCCCGGTCGAGGTGTTTCTGGAGGTGTATCCCCGCCGGCCGACGCTGCTGGTGTTCGGCGGGGTGCACATTGCCATGGCGCTGGTCAAGATTGCCGGATCACTCGGCTACCGCACGGTGGTAGCGGACGGCCGGGAGGGATTTCTGACCCGGGAGCGTTTCCCTGATGCCGATGAACTCATTCTGGGCTGGCCCGAGGAGGCCTTCAAGCGAGTGGGGCTCGATTACGCCACCTGCGTCTGCCTGCTGACCCACGATCCGAAATTCGACGAACCGGCGCTGGAGATGGCGTTGCGCTCACCGGCGTGTTATGTCGGTGCCATCGGCTCCCGGAAGACTCAGGCCCACCGGCGTGAGCGGCTCCGGGCCTCCGGATTCAGCGAGGCGGAGGTTTCCCGTTTGCACGGCCCAATCGGGCTCGATCTGGGCGGCCGGACCCCGGAAGAAATTGCCCTCGCCATCATGGCCGAAATCACCGCGGTGCGCTATGGCCGCAATCAGTCCCGCGCCGCCGCCACCTCCGCCTGACCCCTCTTCCGGAATTCAACTCCTGCTGCTAGTGTAAAGTCGGGCGCCGCCTTGCGCCCGACCTCCTGACTGGACGCCTGCGCCGTCCGGCCGTGGCGGAGGCAAAGGGGATCGCTGTCCTCGAGGACGTCTAGCCTTCATGTCCCCTCGCTTCTCGACCGCCGGGGAGCGTGGACGCGCAGGGTCCGCTCCCCGGCCCGAGAAGGAGCGTGGACAATGACCGAACGCAAACACCTCAAGCAGCTGGTGCGGGCCCGCATGCAGCAGACCGGCGAGGCGTACTCCACCGCCCGCCGCCAGATTATCCAGCACGATGCGCCCCCTCCGCTCTCCAGCCCGCGATTGCATCATTTTCCCGGAAACACCGCCGGGCCGACGGCGTTGCGGTCGCTGCTGGCCGCGGCGGGGGTCCGGGCTCCGCACACCAAGGCTCCGTTCAGCGAGGCAATGGTATTCGGAATATCCGGGGGGATCGGCGCCGGGGTGTTTGCCTTCCACTATGCCAAGGAAAATTTTTCCAGCTTCTTCATAGCCGGCCGGCACCTGTGGCAGGATCACAAAACGTGGGCGCTTGCCGCAGCTGCCCGCTTCGGCCTCTCGGCCATCGTAAAGGAGTCCTCGGGAGTCAAGCCGGGCGAGAAGCAGCTCCGCGAACTCCTGGCCGGCGGGCGGCCGGTGATGATCTGGCTCAACTTCCGCGGCCGGCAATATCACCTCGCAACGGTACACTCGATCGACGACGCGACCGGGATGGCGCTGGTCGGGGACCTGGCCGATGAGTTGATCCCGGTATCGCTGGCCGGCCTGGCCCGAGCGCGAGGGCACACCCGGAAGGACAAGAATCGTGTTTTGGCAATCGAGCCGGCCACCTCGATCCCGCCGCTCAAGCAGCTGGTCCAGCAGGGCGTGGCGGCGTGCGTGGCATCCCTCACCACCTGCAAAATGAAGAACTTCCGGCTCGATGCATTCAAGGGATGGGCCGACAAACTCGACGGCAGCAAGGCGGCCGACTCCTGGGAGAAAATGTTCCCGCCGGGACGGCTGCTCTACCAGGGCCTCCGATCCATCACCGAATACATCGAGTACTACGGCACCGGTGGGGGCCTGTGCCGGCCACTCTTTGCCGAATTCCTGGCCGAGGCGTCCGCCGGGTTAGGAGATCGAAAGCTCCAGTCGCTGTCGGAGCGATATTCCGAACTGGGCCGGCAGTGGAGTGCGCTGGCCGAGGCCGCACTACCGGATTCGGTGCCGGCGTTCCGGAACGCCAAGGCGGCGCTGGGGAACAAGGCCGAGGCAATGGCTACCGAACGCGACGATACCGAATCGGGGTTGACTCTCTGCGAACAGGCGGTGGCCCGGATTGATGCCGAGATGAAAGGCGGATTTCCGCTGGATGCCGAGGCGAGCACCGCCCTTCGCCGGGAGCTCAAAGGGCGGGTGACGGCGCTCTATGAAGGCGAGGTGGCGGCGCTCGGGGCGCTCAGCCAGTGGCTGTGATTCAGCCCATCGGCTTGTCGTCGGCGCTGGGACCGTACGATCCCGGAATGGCGATGTCGAGGAGCCGGAGGTAAACGCCGAGCTGGGCGCGGTGGTGTACGATGTGGTTCATGACCATGCTGCGGATCACGGCGATCCGCGGCATGCTCATAAGCGCCTTGCCACCGGATTTGAGGGTCCAGGTGACCATCAGATCGGCGTCAGAGACCTGGTGGAGCGCCGCGCGCGCCACCGCCACCTGCTCGTCGAACAGCTTGAGGGTTGCCGCTCGAGTCGTAAAAAATCCCGGCTGGAAGGCGGGGCCGCCCACCGGGGCAAAATCGAGTTCGGTGGTGGTCAGGGTCGTGGCTCCCCAACCCGGGAGCTCGGCGATGTGCCCGGCGAGGCGCCCCAGGGTCATCGACTTGGGGTGGGGCTTGTAGTCGTTGGTTCCTTCCGGGACGCACCCCAACATCTTGCGGGTGGTGACCATTTCTTGATCGATCTCGGGAAGCATGCTCTGGGCGATTGTCATGGAGGTCCGCTGGGGGAAAAATTGCCTCGGGTCCTTCGGACCCTTGGGACAACTGGGAGGGGGAAGATAGCAGCTAGCGCGACTTGCTCAACCCCCGGACCGCCGCCACGAACCGCCGCTGGGCCACCGGATTCTTCACCGCCACGAAAATCGTATCATCACCGGCAATGTTCCCAAGCATTTCGGGCCAGGCCAGACGGTCAAGCGCCGCGCCGACCCGGTTGGCCTCACCGGGGGGAGTGTGCAGCACCACGAGGGCATCGCCGGCGGGATCAACGGTGAGCACCCCTTCCACGATGCGCTGCTCGTCGGGATCATGCCGAGGTCTTTGGGCGACACTGGGCCGTTGATAGGCGCCGTCCACCTTGAGGAGGTGGAGCGCGGCAATGTCCCGGCTCACCGAGGACTGGGTGACCTCCCAGCCCTCCTGGGCCAGCGCGTCGGCGAGTTCTTCCTGGGTGTGGATCGCGTGGGTCGAAATCACCCCCAGGATCTTGAGGTGGCGCTGGCGACGATCCCCGGTCATTGGCGGGGACCCTTGAGCTGGTCCATGGCGGTGTGGAAGCGGCGGAGTTCCCGCTCGCTCCAGCGGCGGGCGGCATTCCAGCGGCGCCACACCGATTGAAGATCGAGGCGGCCGACGCCGCCGGTGCTGCGGCGGCGCGCCACCAGCCGGGACGGCGAGGGCGGGGGAAAGGTCTCGCCCCGTGTGATCGCCGCGGCGACGTCGCGATAGGCTTTCCGGAATGGTACCCCCGACTCGACTCGCCGCATGACCTCATCGGTAGCCAGTGCACCCCCCGCCAGCGCCTCGAGTCCGTGCTCCCGATCGACCTCCAGCTGGGGCAGCACCAGCCCGAGCATGCCGAGCATCTGGAGGGTCCGGCCAATCCCCCGGATGAGCGGTTCCTTGAGCAGTTGGAAATCACGATGGTAGCCGCTGGTGAGCTTGCTGCGGAGCGCCAGGACGGCGGAAAGATCACCCTCCAGGGCGGCCACCCGGGCCCGGGTTAATTCAAACAAATCGGGATTCCGCTTGTGCGGCATGATGCTCGACCCGGTCGTCAGCCGAGCCGGGAGCCGGAGCAGCCCAAATTCCTCGCCGGCATAAAGAATCACATCGGAGGACAACTTGGAGAGGTCGTGTCCCAGCTGCACACACCAGAAGAGGGTGTCCGCTTCGAGTTTGCCGCGGGCGTTCTGCACCGTCGCCACATTGCGATCGAGGCCGGCAAAGCCGAGGGCCCGGGCGGTCGCTTCCCGGTCGAGCGGGAGGGGTACACCATAACCCGCGGCACTGCCCAGGGGAGATCGGTCCACCCGGGCCCACAGCGATGGCAGCCCGTCGATGGTGTCGAGCAGCCCTTCGGCAAAGGCTGCCGCCCAGAGCCCCGCCGAGGAGGGCATCGCCCGACGGGTGTGGGTGTACCCGGGCCACAATGCAGTACGATGCCGTTCGGCCAGCAGCAACAACGCCGCCACGGCTCCCAGGGAGGAGACCTGCAGCGCGAGGAGGGTGTCCTTCAGAAAGAGGCGGATGTCGCAGGCCACCTGATCATTGCGGGACCGGCCGGTGTGGAGCCGTTCGCCCACCGGTCCAACTCGGCGGGTCAGCCAGAGCTCAACTGCGGAGTGGGCGTCTTCGTGTTCCGGACCGATGCCGAGTCGCCCGGCGGTGATGGCTCGAAACGCCTGGCGCAATCCGGCGCGGAGCTTCCGATGGTCGGTTGCGGTGATCAGCCCCGAGGCACGGAGCCCCTCGATGTGGCCGAGACTGCCGAGAACGTCCCAGGGGAGCAGGTAGCCATCCCACGAGCGGTCATCGCCAATGGTGTAGGCAAGCATCGCTCGATCGAGGCCGGCTCCGGCCAGCCAGAGGGTCTCGGGACGCCGGGACGACTGGGGAACAGAGCGGCGGGTGCGCTTCCTCATGCCAGGTACTCCTGGGCGAGCCGGGCGTAAAACGCTCGCGCGGCGGTGACTTCAGGGAGGTCGACCGATTCGTCGGGGGTATGCGACCGCCGGCTGGTGCCGGGTCCGCATTTGATGGCATCGGCGTGGCGGACGAATACCCAGTCGGAGCAGGTCGGGCTGCCGTATGACTGGATTTCCGGCCGGACCCGGCGGGCAACCACCATGAGCCGGCTTTCCCGGGGTGTTTCGCAGGGAACCAGCCGATCGGAGGTGATGACCACCTCGCATTCGAGCCGGTCCTTGAGTGCCGCAGCGAGTTCGTCATGGGGCCACGCCGGGGTGCTCCGGATATCGAGCACTGCCTTGACTGCCGGCGGGGTGACATTTCGGCTGACGCCCCCGGTCAGCATCGTGGGAGTGACGGTGGTCACCCCCAGAATGGGATGGACCCGCTCGGCCACCAGGCCGTCGAGGAGGACAAGATCCCGGGCCAGTGCGGTGATGGCATTGGTAAAGGCGCCATCCTGAGCAGCATAACCGGCGTGCCGCTGATCGCCCCGTCCGACCAGATCGGCCATCATGAGCCCCCGCTGGGCCACGGCGGCCTCGAGATTGGTCGGCTCGCCGACCACCGCGGCATCGATGGGCCCGACTCGAGCCACGGCGTGGCCCATGGTGGTGTGCCGGGTTTCCTCAGCATAGCCCATGATGACCAGCAGGCGTCCGGTGGACAGTTTTCCAGCCACGTCGCTGGCGGCGAGGGTCATGGCGGCCACCGAGGCTTTGGCATCGCCGGCACCACGGCCGAAAAGGAGATTGCCTTCGACCACCGGAGTGAAGGGATCCCGGGTCCACCCTTCACCGGGAGGCACCACATCGAGATGGGACAGGAAGGCGAGGGTCGGGCCGGGGCGCCCGCTGTCCACGGTCATGGTGACCGAGGCGTCGTCGCGGACGACGTCGAGGCCCGCCTTGCGGGCGGTTTCCTCGAGGAAGCGCGCGATCCCTTCCTCGGTCCCACTGACCGAGGGGATGGCGATCAGCTCCTTAAGAAGCGCGATCTCCGTCGGCAAGATCCACCCCCAGGTAAGTCGCCTTTTCCTTGCGTCCGACGATCATGGTGCCGGCGCCCGAACCGGTGAACACCTCGAGCAGGAGGGAATCGTGCACTCGACCGTCGATGATGTGGGTGCGTTCCACTCCGCCGGTCGCGGCACGGATGCAGGCCTCGACCTTGGGTCGCATGCCCCCGGCAATCACCCCGGACTTGAGCAGTTCGGCGAGATCGTCGGGATCGGCAAAGGTGACCAAACTCGACGGATCATTGCGATCGCGAAGCACCCCGGGTGCGCCGGTCAGGAAAATCAGCTTCTGGGCCTTGAGCGCGATGGCCAGCGTTTCGGCGACGGTATCGGCATTGAC
>JANNSC010000397.1:0-6012 GCA_031402135.1 Gemmatimonadales bacterium
GCGGGGTCGAGGGCGTAGATGGCGTCCGCCGGGTAGGCGTTATTGGTGGTGGCAAACCCGAGGTACCGGTTGAAGCCGCCGATCACCGTGAAGGGTCCGCCGATACGGAAGTCGCCGTAGAAATCGAGGACTCCCGGCACCGTGGCGTGGGCTTCGTAGTATCCGGCGTCCCACTGGAGGTGCGGGTTACGAAGCAGGATGGCATGCCCCGACTTGGTGCGGCTTGGGCCCAAGGCCCAGGCGTTGGACCCCTCGTTCGGGTTGGGCGCGGGCGCCCGCGTCGGGGTTCCGGCGAGACGGGAGACGAAGCGCCGCGCCACGGCGTAATCGGGTAGCTCGACGTCCCGGCTGGCGACTTCATGCCCGGAAAACGCCCCGCTCACGCCCGGGGGGAATTCGTCGGGATGCATGCTGATGTATCGATTGACGCCCGCCGCGAAGCCTTCGTAGACGTCCCGAGTCGCCTGGGAGAGCCGATAGTAGTTCTCCCGGGCCCGGGCGAGCCTCGGCCGGGCAATGAAATCACCCTCCATGCTGTCCCGCCCGAACACCCGGCCCATTTCTCCCTTGGCACGCAGCAGGCCCAGGGCCACTACGGCGCCGTAGTCCTCCAGCTGCACCCAGGCGAGCCCATAGCCAAAGGCCCGGAGGTTCTCGGCGCGGATATGGGGCACTCCGTAGGCGGTGCGAATGATTTCCACCTGGGCCGAGAGATCGTCGGGATCGGATTGCCGGGCCGGAGAGGCGGCCAGTGAGGCGGCCAGTGGGGCGGCCTGTGGAGGGGCGGCCAGAGGGGCGGCCTGTGGTGGGGCGGCCAGCGGGGCGGCCAGAGGGGCGGCCGGAGGGGCGGCCAGTGGGGCACCAAGGGGGGCCGCCAGGGCAACCAGGATCAGCAGGTGTCGGGTCATCGGGGTCGGGGCGGGGACGTTGAAGGTGAGTTGTTGCGCGGGACTCCGGCACGCATTTGTTGCAGCAGCCAGGCGTGGATCTGCGGGTTACCGGCCACCACGCCGGTGTGGCCGAGCCGGGGAGTTCTGCCCTGGAGATCGGTCACGATGCCCCCGGCTTCCTGAATGAGCAACACCCCCGCCGCGTAGTCCCACGGCGCCAGCAGGAGTTCCCAGAACCCATCGAGCCGACCGGCCGCAACGTCGGCAAGGTCGAGCGCCGCAGCGCCGGCGCGGCGCACCCCGCTGGTGGCGGGGAGAATCCGCCGGAATTGATCGAGGTATGTCTCGAGCAGGTCCATTTGCTTGAACGGATATCCGGTGCCGAGGAGGGCCCGGGCCGGGTCGCTGGTGGCCGAGACCGAGAGCCGGGTGCTTCCCAGCCAGGCGCCCCGACCTCGCGCCGCTCCGTAGAGGCATTCGCGCGGCACGTCGAGAATCACGCCGGCCTGGAGTACCCCATCCTGCGCCGCCGCGATGGACACCGCGTACTGGGGATAGCGGTGCAGGAAATTGGTGGTGCCGTCGAGTGGGTCCACAACCCAAACCAAACCATCGCGCGCCAGCTCCGGACTCAGCTCTTCGCCGACCATCCTCGAGCCGGGGGCGCCATGGAGGAGCACCTCGGCAATCAGGGCTTCGGCGGTCCGATCAACCTCGGTGACCCAGTCGTGGTGGCCCTTGGAGATCCATGTGGAGGCAGGGCGCGCCGCTCGGGCGGCCGACATAATATACCCCCCAGCCCTATGTGCCGCCCGCGCAGCCAAATGCAGTAAGTCCAAGGAAGAATTCATCTTGCACGCCGTCAGGGAGATTGCTACCTTGCCCAAATGGACCGGATCTTCTCGGGAATTCAGCCGACCGGCGACCTCCACATCGGCAACTGGCTCGGCGCGGTCCGCAATTGGGTCGCCCTTCAGGACCGCTACGAGTGCATCTACTGCGTGGTGGATCTCCACGCGGTCACCCTACCCTATGATGTCGCGACTCTCGAGGCCCGGACTCGCGACATGGCCATCGGGCTGCTCGCGGCGGGCATCGATCCCGAGCGTGCCGTACTGTTCGTCCAGTCGGCGGTTCGAGAGCACGCCGAGCTCACCTGGTTGTTCACCACGGTGGCGCCGCTGGGCGAGCTGACGCGGATGACCCAGTTCAAAGATAAGAGCGAGCGGCTGGAGAGCATTCCGGCAGGGCTGCTTTGCTACCCCATTCTCCAGTCGGCGGACATCCTGGTGTATCGCGCCAACCAGGTGCCGGTGGGTGAAGACCAGGTGCAGCACCTCGAGTTGACCCGTGAAATCGCCCGCCGGTGGAACGCGCTCTACGCGCCGGAGGCCGCTTACTTTCCCGAACCCCAAGCGCTCCTGACCACCGCCAAGCGGATCAAGGGGCTGGATGGCCAGGCCAAGATGTCGAAGAGCCTGGGGAACACGATCGGGCTCCTCGAGGGGCCGGAGGAGATCTGGCAGAAGCTTCGGCCCGCCGCCACCGACCCGGCCCGGGTTACCAGGAAAGACCCGGGCACGCCGGAGCTCTGCAACCTCTACACGCTGCACCAGCACTTTTCCACGACCGAAACGGTGGCGGAGGTGGCCGAGCAGTGCCGGACGGCGGGCTGGGGATGTCTCGATTGCAAGCGCCGCCTTGCCGATGCAATGATCGAAACTCTGGGCCCGATTCGGGCCCGAGCCGAGGCGCTGAAGCAGGACCCCGACCGGGTGGACGGTATTCTGGCGCGCGGGGCTGAACGTGCCCGCGCCATTGCGGCGGACACGATGCGGGAAACCAGGCGTCGCATGGGCTTTCACGGAGCGATCTGATGGCAAGCGCCCCAATCGAACGAATCATCAAGGCGGCGGTCGAGCGCGGTGCGTCCGACCTTCACATCAAGGCTGGTGATCTGTTCCGGGCCCGGATCGACGGCAAGCTGGTGCCGCTCACCAAGCAGCGGCTGACCCCGGAGCAGACCCGCGCCATCGCGCTGAAGCTGATGACCACCGACGAAGATCGGGGCCGGCTGGACAGCCTCAAGGACTACGATTGTTCCTGGGGAATGCCGGGGGTCGGGCGTTTCCGGGTGAATATTCTCCGGCAGCGTTCCTCCTTCATGATCGTGATGCGGGTTATCCCCTTTGCCATTCCGACGTTGGAGCAGCTGGGACTCCCGCCGATCCTGGGCCAGCTCACCGAGCGCAAGTCCGGGCTGATTCTGGTCACCGGGGTGACCGGCAGCGGCAAGACCTCGACCATCGCGGCGATGCTGTCGCACATGAACCAGGGTCAGCAGCGCCACGTCGTCACCATCGAGAATCCGATCGAATATCTGCACCGCGATCTCTCCTGCTCGATGACCCAGCGGGAGGTTGGCGTGGACACCGAATCAGTCGGGGTCGGCCTGCGCTCCGCGCTGCGTCAGGATCCCGACGTCATCGTGGTGGGCGACGTTCGGGACCAGGACACCATCGACACCGCGATGAAGGCTGCCGAAACCGGGCATCTGGTGATCAGCGCCATCCCGACGCCGGACGTGATGACCACGGTGGGACAGGTGCTGGCGATGCTGCCCCTGGAAGAGCGGGAAATCGGGCGGGTGCGCTTCTCCGAGGCGCTGGTCGCCATCATCTCTCAACAGCTGCTGCCTCGGGCTGATGGCGCCGGCCGGGTTGCGGCGGTAGAAATTCTGATTGCCAACCCCGCAATCCGGGACTGTCTCAAGGACCCGGCGCGGATCGTGGAACTGCGCGGGTTGATGGCCGAGGGGCAGGGGAAGGGCGGCATGCAGACGTTTCAGCAGCATGTCGAGGAGTTGGGTGCCGCGGGGGTCATCTCCGCCGAAACCGCCAAGGCAGTGGGCGGTATGGTTGAGCGGAAGGGCAAGGGCCGGAAGGGATCTTCCGAATAGTGTTCGGCCCCGACCTGTCCTGTCTCGTTGTGGTGGGCGCTCAATGGGGCGACGAGGGCAAGGGAAAGCTGGTCGATGTCATCGCCGAGCAGGCCGATGTGGTGGTGCGGTATCAGGGCGGCGCCAATGCCGGCCACACCGTCGTGGTGGGAGACTCCCAGTTCATCCTCCGGCTGATTCCCTCCGGAATTCTCAATCCCCACGCGGTGTGCATCCTGGGCAATGGGGTGGTCATCGACCCTACCGCGCTCTTTCAGGAACTCGAGGGTCTCAGCGCGCGCGGCATCGATTCCACCGGGCGCCTCTTGGTGTCTGATCGAGCCCATCTGGTGCTCCCCTATCACAAGCTGCTGGACGCCGCCGGAGAACGGCAGCAGCAGATCGGCACCACCGGCCGGGGGATCGGCCCCACCTACGAAGACAAGTATGGTCGCCGGGGTTTCCGGGTGGGTGATCTTCGCAATCTTCCCGAGACCCGCAGGCTGCTGGTCGAGCGGGTGGCCCGCGCCAACGACCTTCTGGGGCTCTCCGGCATGGCCGAACGAGCCTCGGTGGACGAGCACGCCACCCTGCTGGAAACACTTACTCCGAAGCTCCTGCCGCTGGTTGCCGATACTGGAGCGGTCATCCACCGGGCCCTCGGCGCCGGTCAGCGGGTGCTGCTGGAGGGGGCCCAGGGCGCCCTGCTCGACGTCGACCATGGCACCTATCCCTACGTCACCTCCTCCAATACGACTGCCGGGGGGGCCAGTACCGGCGCCGGGATCGGACCCACCCGGATCGACGGCGTGCTGGGTGTGGTGAAGGCGTATACCACCCGAGTCGGGAATGGTCCCCTGCCAACGGCCGCGGACGCTCCGCTGGATGAACGCCTCCGCCAGGTGGGGGGAGAATTCGGCTCGGTGACCGGGCGGCCTCGGCGCTGTGGCTGGTTCGATGCGATGGTGGTGCGTTACGCCGCCCGGGTCAACGGGCTCACCGCGCTGGCGGTCACCAAACTGGATGTGTTGGATGGCTTCGACCGGATTCCCGTCGGCACCGCCTATGAGCTCGACGGGCAGCGTCTGGACGAGATGCCATCCGAGGTGGCAGTACTGGGCCGGGTCCGCCCGGTCTACGAGGATCTGCCCGGCTGGAACGCTTCCACGCAGGAGGCCCGGACCCTGCGCGATTTACCGCGCGAAGCCCGGGCCTACCTGGACCGCCTGGAAGCACTCGCCGGAGTTCCGATCCGCTATGTCAGCGTCGGGACCCGGCGGGATCAGATCATTTCGGTCTGAACCGGCCGATCTTCCGCCTTACTGCTGGTAGGTCGCAAACCAGGTGGCGACGTTGAATCCCACCGGGTTGAGTTCGTAAAACCGGTTGCGGGCAAAGTGCCCAGTGGTCGGGAAGTAGGGCGGCGGTTCGGTCAGCGCGCAGGCGTTGTAGGAATACCGTTTCAGGTTTCCGGTGCCGCCGGTTGTTCCGACTGCGCCTCGGACGCTCTGAATGATTCCGCCGGTCAGCTGCAGGCAGCCCCGACCCCAATTTGTAGTTCCGCAGTCCTCGACGTCGCCGGGGCCGGTGTTGTAGTTCTGCACGGTAAAGATATTGAGGGCCAACACAACAGCGTGGACGTATTCATCGCCATTGCCGACCGGGCGCATGGTTTGCCAGGTGGCGTCCTGTTGCTGTACCGGCGCGTTGAGCATGTTGTCGGAAACGATGATGTCCTGTCCGGAAAACAGCCCGAGAATGTCGGTGCAAACACCGACCGATGGATCGATCGACTGCTTGACGTTGTCGAGAAGGATGATGTTGTTGGGTGACGCCAAGGTCACCCGGGCCCGGACCGTGCCACTGATGCCGACCTTGCCCTCCACGTAGATCACACCCTTGAAATTCGGGTTGAGCAACCGGGTGATCGGGTGGTAGTAGTCATCGGCAGCGGCGCCGACCAGGGCGGTGACCCGGGCGTCGATGGCCCCGGTCCACGCAACCCAGGAGCCGAGCGCACCCGGGGGTGTTACGGTGAAGACACCGCCGAACAGCGCCGGGTCGCCGCCGAGGAAACACCTCGCCGTGGAATGGTTGATCGCCTCGGCCCGGTCACTTCCGGTCGAGAGGTGCCCTGCCACGGAGAGGAAATTGGTGCCGGTGTGGCCCCCGTGGACCGTGCCG
>JANNSC010000398.1:0-1556 GCA_031402135.1 Gemmatimonadales bacterium
GGAAGGACGGCGATCGATTGCCCGGCCAGGCCGCTGGTGGCCAACGCCACCGCCGGGGTGGCGGGTTTGGACTGTTTGGATGATTTCGGGTCCTGTCCTGACGCCGACACGGGAAAGAGCGAAGCAGCGGCGAGGAGAAGTGCCCAAACGTATTGCATGGCGGGAAACCTAACTGGGGGAGCTGTTCAACCAAAAAACTGTCCCCAAGACTTCACAGATTGCACCGATTGACCCCGCACCCGTAAAATCTGTGAAATCGGTGTAATCGGTGGATGCTGTTGTCGTTGTAATCTGTGGATGCTAATCCAACGACAATCCCCCATCCACCACGATCGTCTGACCGGTGATGTGACGGGCCTCTTCAGAACAGAGGAAGGTGATGACCCGCGCCACGTCCTCCGGCTCGGCGATCCGTCCCAGGACGGAGCTCTTGCGGGCCTTGTCGATGACTTCCGGGGGCAGCTGCCCCAGCCGTTCGGTCCGAATGAAGCCGGGCGCCACGGCATTGACGTTTACGTTGTTGGGGCCGAGCTCGACCGCGATGGCGCGGGTGAGTCCCTCCAGCCCCGCCTTGCTGGCCGCGTAGCTGGCCACGCCGAAACCGGGGTGGGCCGCCAGATGCGAGCTGATGTTGACCACCTTGCCGAAGCGCTGCCCCCGGAACACCGGCGCGACAGCGCTGATGCAGTTGAACGCCCCGGTCAGGTTGGTGTCGATGACCTCCGACCACTCCGACGGCTCCAGCCGCCAATGGGCGCCGTCATTGGCGACGCCGGCGTTGTTGACCAGAAAGTGAACGCCGCGGAAACGCTCGCGCACCCGGGTTATGAAGCCCTCCACCTGTTCACGATCACGGACGTCACACCGCTCGGCCAGGACCCCGACGCCCATCGAGGAGAGGGTGGTTTCAGTGAGCAGGGCGGTTTCCCGGACATCCCGGCCGGGCAAGTCCACGAAGCAGAAGGCGACGTTGCAGCCGAGGCGGCCGAATTCGAGGGCAACACTGCGGCCCAGGCCGGTGGCGCCCCCGGTAACCACGGCAACCTTGCCAGGGAATCCGGCGTGCGGGAGGGACGCCGGTTCGGGCTGCTCGAGCACCGCGCCGGCTGGTTTGCGGGCGGGGCGCCAGGAGGGTGGGTCAATTCCGGGCGGCGGCATGGCTTGGCGAAGGTACGGATCGCGGGGAGTTGGTGCAACCCCTTGCCGCGTCGTACATTGGAGTCATGAACCGAATACTCTGGCTCCTGGTGAGTGCGCTCGGGGCAGTCGGCTGGGGCGTGATCGCCCTGAAACACGGCGAAACCATCTCCGCCGCCTGGCTGGTCCTGGCCGCCGTAGGGACCTATTTGGTCGCCTACCGATTCTACAGTCGCTTCCTGGCGGAGCGGGTCTTCTGGCTCGATGCCCGTCGAGCAACTCCGGCGGGGCGGCTGAAAAACGGCCGGGACTACGTCCCCACCACCCGGTGGGTGCTCTTCGGCCACCACTTCGCCGCCATCGCCGGTGCCGGTCCCTTGGTCGGCCCGGTCCTCGCCGCACAGTTCGGCTGGTTGCCC
>JANNSC010000399.1:0-3343 GCA_031402135.1 Gemmatimonadales bacterium
AAGCAGGATCTGCAGCAACTGGCCGCCCAAGCCCAGGCCGCCGGCATCGTGTTGGACCACGAGGTGATGGCGATGCCGTGGGGACAGCTGGCCTTTGCGGTGACCGACCCCGACGGGTTCAAGCTCACCATCGCCAACGAGCGCTAGAACGTACTGCGGGGCCGGCCTGGCACCGTCCGCCTCACGGCTGCCGGCCGCTCCCCGAGGGAACGGCGTCGAGGGGACAATCCGCTACCACGTCCTCGATCCGGGCCGAGGCGGAGTCACCGGCAAAGATGAGGGTGAGGGGCGCCCGGGAGCAGCGCCTGAAGCCTTGGGCGCCGAAGGACGCCGCCAGCCGTCCCCCGCCGCTTCGCATCGCCCCGTCAGCGTGGAAGTGGTCCAGCAGGGCGCGGAGGAGGGCCGGGTTATGTTTTCCGGCGTCTCGGGCCCAGCGCACCGCGGCCGGCGCGAGGGCGAGCTGGGCCAGTTGGCTGGAGTCCCCGCTCAGGGCCGCCGCGAGGAAGGCGCGGGCCGGTGGAACGAAGTCCGCGTGGGACGGCCTGCTTCCGTACATGGTGAGCAGTGCCCATGCCCCGGCGCTCACCACCAACCCGCCGAGCAGCACCGGCAACCATCGGGGGGGCGCTGAGGCGGGAGGGAGCTTCACGCCAGAGGCATCCCGCCGGACTGCCGCTTGTCTCGCTGTCCCGCCCCATGGCACCCTCTGTCGTTCATGATACCCCCATGCTGGCTGTTGCTGCGCTCGAATCAACGGCCCGCTGCCGAATCGCCTTGAGCCACATCCGACGAATCAGCGCGCTGCCCGGGTAGATAACTCGCCAGTACGCCGCAAAGCGCCGCCGCGCGGCGGGGCCGCCGGCAATCACCCGGGTTTCGGTCGAGACCATGGAACCGCCGGCGGCATCGGGGGTCACCCGGAAATTCATGGCGGCCAAGACATACCCCGGCAACGGAGGCCCCTGGAACACCGCGGGAGAAACCGTGCCGCGGCCGCCAGGAGGCGCCATCACCACGGTGCCGATGACCAGTTCATGGGGCGCGCTGTCTACCAGCCGCAAAAAGCCGCCGCCGGTGGCAACATCGATCAACGATTCCCTGGTACCGGCATTCAAGATGCCCGGGGGGAGCGGCCGCCCCCCGCGCCGAAGCCAGGTCAGGGTGCGAAACAGGAAGATCTCATCCGCCCTGACCCGCAAGATGGCCTGGTACACTGCGGTGGGAGGGGCCGCAATCCGGATGCTGTGAACCTCCCGGAACTGCCACGCGGGGACAAAGCCATCGAGTCGGGTCGCCATCACGGCAGCCCGCTGCTCCCTCACCGGGAGCGCCAGCCCGATCAACCCGATCAGTCCACCCGTCGCCGCCACGCCAAGGGCTCGCCGGCGGGTGGGGACCCGCAGCCACCGTGATGGCCGGACCATCAGCCCGAGCCCCAGCAGCCCGAGCAGAAATCCACAGTACACCGGCAGCGAGCCCCCCATGATGGCAAAACCCTTCGGTCGAGGTGGGATGCTGGGAATCGTTTCCGAGTGAGTACCGCAGGACGAAACAAGTATGCGGGGGTTTCATCGAGCGGTCAAACGATCTAGCTTGGCACGATGGCCTGCGTCCTTGATCGGCCCTTGTCTTGCCATTCTCCCCGCCTCCGCTGGCTCCGGTTGTGGCCGCTGTTCGCTCTCATTGTCGCGACTTCGGCTCACGCTCAGCGCTTCCCCGAGCGGTTTGAATCGTGGACCCGGATCCCGCTGCCGGCCGGCGAATATCTCGCTCGCCGCACTCGACTGCTCGACCTCATCGCTGGGGCGGGTGGAGGAGTGTTCCTGATTCCCAGCGGATCCGGCCTTACCTCGGGCGACACCTTCCGACAGGCCGACAATTTCCTCTACTTTACCGGATTGGAGCTTCCCAAGTCCATGCTCTGGGTCGACGCCGACCGTCGCATGGTGTTCCTCTACACGCCCGACTCCGACCCGCGCTGGGCCAACCCCTCTCGCCCCAACGATTTTCCCGGACGGCCACTGGGGGCAGACCCCGCGGTGCGCCGGCTCGCAGCGGTGGACTCGGTCATCTCGGTCGAGGAGTTTCCTGCGCGACTCGACCGCCAGATTCGGACCGGCCGCCCCTTGCTGGTCGACATCCGGTCCGGAGTCGGATCGAGGCCGGCGCTGATCCCCGAGGAGGGGATCACCCCGGACGTCGTGCTGGTTCTGGCGCTGGCCCGCCTCCATCCCGGCCTCCGCCCGGTGGACGGCTCTCCCCTGATCACGCAGCTGCGAATGATCAAATCTCCGGCCGAAATTGCCGCGATCCGCCGCGCCGTCGATGCCGCTGCGGTGGCAATGCGCCGGGTGGTGCGTATGGCCCAACCTGGTGTAACCGAACGAACCCTGATCGGCGAGTTCGAAGCGGCTTGCCGGCGGGAAGGCGCCGTGCGATTTCCCTTTACGCCGGTCATCAAGTCCGGACCTAACGCGCTGTGGCCGTGGCGGGTGCTGGCCAGCCATTACGATCGCCGCAACCGGGCCCTCTCTGCAGGAGAGGTGGTGATCTTCGACGTCGGTTGTGAGCTGGACTACTACGTCAGCGACATTGGCCGCACCTTTCCGGTGGGCGGACGGTTCTCAGCGCCGCAGCGCCGAGCCGTCGAATTGGTCACTGCGGTTTCCGATTCGATTCTCAAGGCCATTCGACCGGGGATCACCCTGGGCGAGCTCCAGCGGGTGGCCCTCGCGGCAATCCCCGAGGCGGAGCGTGCCTACATGCAAACCGGCTCGTTCTTTGGCCACCACATCGGGCTGAGCAGCGCCGACCCCTCCGACCTCCTGGCGCCGTTGGCACCCGGCATGGTCTTCACCGTCGAGCCGTGGTACTACAACCACGACACCGGCGTGGCGGCGTTCATCGAGGACAACGTGGTGGTAACCGGCACCGGCGTTACCGTGTTGAGCGCAGCACTCCCTCGTGGGGCGTCGGCCCTCGAGCAAGAGGCCCGCGGGGTGCCGCAACTGCCGGCACCGGTAACCAATCTGGCGGTGGCCGCCGGGCCGGTGAACGGCCGGTGGCAGCTCTTTGCGATGCTGGGGGTGGATTCAACCAAGCGATGGTCGGGTATCCTGCCCCGGGGCTGGACCTGGCGTGAGGGTGCCGACCCGTGGCGCGCGCTTCCGCCCATCCCCGGGCCGGTGGGCCGGCTCGCCGCCACCGCTCAGGTGGTGCGTGGGCGGGTCTACCTGCTGGGCGGCTACACCGTGGATTCGGCCGGTGCCGAGCGCTCGCTGGGCGCGCTGGACATCTACGATCCGGTGGCGGACCGCTGGAGCGCGGGAGCTCCCATCCCGCT
>JANNSC010000400.1:0-2220 GCA_031402135.1 Gemmatimonadales bacterium
GTCCGGAGGTGTTCCCGGCTGGCCAATTCCGGCACCACTCCGCCGAAGACCCGGTGGATATCCTGGGAAAGGATGACGAGGCTGTCGAGAACAGGACGGCCGTCCACCAGTCGCAGGACGGCCGCCGAGGTTTCGTCGCAGCTCGTCTCGATCCCCAGGATGCGTCTAGTCGCCACCGAGCAGGTCGGAAATAATGCGTTGGTTGGAGGGAGAGCTCCAGGGATGCTCGCCGATGACTTTCTTGACGATTACCCCCTGCTTGTCGAGGAGGAAGCTCTCGGGTACACCGGTGGTCTGATAGACCTGCTGAATTCTGCCACTGGGGTCGTGGAAGATGTCGAACGTGAGGCTCAGATCCCGGACAAACTCCGCGACATCGCCACCGCCATCCTGGTCGATACTCACCGCGATGATCCGCAGTCCCTTGGGGCCCAGCTCCTTGTAGAGCTGCTCCATGGCGGGCATCTCGGCCCGGCACGGCACGCACCAGGTCGCCCAGATGTTCAGCAGCGTCACCTGACCGCCAGCGGCTTTCCGGAGGGACACGGTGTCGCCGGTGGCCAGTCGAATGGCGGAATAGTCGGGCGCCGTCTTGCCCACCTCCACGCCTTCGAGCGCCGGTCCGTACCGGACCAACGCCCACGCGCCGAGGACCAGCCCCGCCACGACCGCAATCACCAAGGTCCATTGCTTCGACATGAACACTCTCCTAAACCGCAGTGACGCAGGCGTTGCGGAGTTGCCGGACTGCCCCGGCCGGGTCCGGTTCGCCGAACACCGCGGTGCCGGCCACGAACGTGTCGGCCCCGGCCTCCCACGCCCGCCGGATGGTCCGGGCGGTGATCCCGCCATCCACCTCGAGGGCCGCGGGGCTTCTGCGAGCACCGAGCAGGGCCCGGAGCCGGCGGATCTTGTCGGTCGACCCCTCAAGGTAACTCTGGCCACCGAAGCCGGGGTTGACTGACATGATCAGCGCCAGATCGATGTCGGGAATCACTTCTTCGAGGAGTGACAACGAGGACGCCGGGTTGAGCGCCAGCCCTGCCCGCATGCCGCGCGCCCGGATTCGAGCCAACTGGCGCTGAACGTGGGTGGTTGCTTCGGGGTGGAATGTGAATACCGCGGCCCCGGCATCAGCGTACTCGTCGATGTACTGCTCCGGTTCCACAACCATCAGATGCACGTCGAGCGGCAGCGTTGTGAGCTTCTTCAGGGCGCGAATCATCGGCGCGCCGAAGGAGAGGTTGGGCACAAAGCGACCGTCCATCACATCCACATGCACCCACTCGGCACCTCCGGCCTTGATCTGCGCCAGTTGTTCGCCCAGCCGGCCGATGTCGGCGGACAAGACTGATGGGGCGATACGTACCGTCACGGGCAGGTCCTCAGGGGATTCACTGGCTTATCACCAGATCGACCCGGGCGTCCTGGGGGCTGAAGACCCCGGCAGCCGGTCGTTGCTCGATGACAATCCCGGTCCCACCCCGCCGGCTCTGCCGGGTGGTGATGGTGCCAACCTTGAGACCGGCCGCCTCGATCCGCTGGCGGGCGGCCTCCTGCTTCAGCCCGACGACGTCGGGAATCCGGATATCGGCCGGGCCCTTGCTGACGATGAGATCAACCGTCGATCCCGCCGTGCGGCTGGCTCCAGTCGCCGGGCGGGTGGTCACGATCACCCCCGCCTCCGAAGCGGAGGGAATGGTGTCGACCGCGCCAACCCTGAGGCCGGCGGCGCCGATGACGAGAGTGGCCTGCTCCAGTTCGAACGACACCACATCGGGCACCGTGATCGGTCCCGGGCCGGTGCTCAGTGTCAGGTGGATGGTGGCGCCGGCAGGGAGTACCACTTCCGGAGGGGGATCCTGCCAGAGCACATGCCCCGCCGGGATGACCGGATCGGCCTCTTCGCCTTCGATCCGGGACTTGAAGCCGCGTTCCTGCAGCGCCTTTTCCGCTTCGGCACGGGGAAGCCCGAGCACCCGGACAACGGCATCCTCGCGGGTGATCAACGCTGCCGGGTAGACGACGCAGGTCACCAAATACCCCGCCAGGACCGCCCCGCCGAGAATTAACCCGGTGCGCAGCCACTCCCGCCCTCTGACCGTGGCGGGCCACGCCCTGCGCCGGACGCTCATCTCAGCCGATTCTCCGGAGCCGGGCGGCGTACGCGCCATCGGTACCGTGGCGCTGGGGTAGCAGCATCAGGTCTCCAACCGGCGT
>JANNSC010000401.1:0-2007 GCA_031402135.1 Gemmatimonadales bacterium
GGAACCCGTGGCGCGCTGGCCGCCGGGACGCTGCTCTACGCGGTGGCGATCGTGGTACTGGCCTTGGCAATTCCCACTGGCTGGGCGATCGCCGCGTTTCTGCTGCACGGCTTGGTGGCCGGCCTGATCGAGCCGGCGGAACGGGTGGCGGTCGCCCGGTAGGCTCCGGTCCGAACTGGCCGAGGCTTCGGGGTGTATCAGGGAATCGCCGGCGCCGCCGCGCTCCCGGCCGGCCTCGGGTTCGGGTGGCTGTACCACGCTTCGGGTGGGCCGGCGGCGCTGCTCGCTTCCGCCGCCGTGCTGGCGGTCATTGCACCACTATGGCTCCGGATCGGTCGATGAAACGAATTCAGCTCGGTTGCGCGCTGGTCGTCGGGGTGCTGGGCACTCCGGCGGCGGTTGGGGCCCAATCCCAGGCGGTGCGCATCGCCCAGGTCACTGCGGGATGGTCCCGCACCGACGCGACCTTCTCCGGCCGGGTGACCGGCACCGGCGGCGCTCCGCTGGCTGGTGCGTGGGTGGCAATCCGGGAGCGGGGATCGCTCCGGGTTATGACACCGGCCACCGGCGAATACCGCTTCGTCCTGCCGGCCGACACGCTGCGGCGCTCCTCCGTCACGTTGGTGGTGATGGCGCCGGGATACTCTCCGGTGGAACACCGGGTGAGGCTCGGCGCCGGCCCTCAAGAGGTGCAGTTCAGCCTGCGCACCGATCCGCTGGGGCGGGACACTCCCCTCGAAGCCCTGGGCTTGGGCGGCAGCCCAGCGCGGCTGCTTCCCTACGCCGCAGGGTTGCTGGCCGGTTCCGAGCTCGATGCGGTGCCTGCCACCAGTGCGGCGGGAGGTGTCGCTGGGCGGATGGCTGGGGTCCGGATGATCGAGGCGTCGGGAAATCCGGGATCGGCACCGGTGCTCCAGCTGCGTGGGGCCAGCAGCATCGATGGCTCGCCGGCACCGCTGGTAATCATCGACGGGACCATTGCAGGAACCAGTCTGGCGGATTTGTCCCCGGAGGACATTGACCGGATCGAAGTGGCCAAGGGTCCCGTGGCCGCGGCCGGCTACGGATCCAATGCCGCCAACGGCGTCATCCAGATCTTCACCAAGCGGGGGCGCGAACTCGCCGATGGGGATATCGCCTTTTCCGCGCGGAACGAACTGGGCCAATCGAGCACCGGCGCGCTGAGCAATTCTTCGGCTGCCCACCCCTACCAGGTTGCCAGCGGTCCGGGGGGATCTCTCGAATTTGTGCGGGACGACCGGGGGCGCCGCTTGCTGGAGTTCGACGGGATCGCCGATAACCAGTATCCCGAAAATTTTGATCACCCGGCCGATCTCTTCCGTGCAGGAACTTTCATCAGCAATCATGTTGCCATCGCCGGGCGGCGAGGACCCCGGAATTTCCGGTTGTCGTTTCAGAACACCCGGTCTGAGGGAGTGGTATTTGGGCTGTCGGGATTTCAGCGACAGAACTACCGCTTCAACCTCGACCAGCGGCTGGGAACCCGGGCCGAACTCGAACTCGGCGGTGCCTACACCAGTTCATCGGATCGAGACGCGCAGCAGGAGGTGGGCGGACCGTTTTTTTCCTGGCGGTTTCTGGAACCGTCGGTCGACCTGATGGCAAAGAACCCCGACGGCAGTTCCTATCGCGCCGAGATTCCAGACCGAGTTGGCAATGCAGCCAACCCTCTCTACCGGCTTGCCAATCAGGTTCGGAACACCGGGCGTTCCCGGCTGATCGGCGGAGGCGTGGTCCGCTGGCGCACCTTCGACTGGCTCACGGCGGAGGGCGGCTATCACTTTGATCGGGAGAAGCAGAATTTTTCCGACCTCACCCCCGCCGGATTCCTGAGTGCCGACGGCGCGGCTGCTTCAGGGCTCTATCTGACCGACCAGTCGGAGATTCAGCGGTTCAATATCGGCGGGAACCTCACTGCCACCGGCCGCTGGAATTCGGTCACCAGCACCACGCGGGCCGGATACCTCTACGAGGACGAGTATCGAC
>JANNSC010000402.1:0-14448 GCA_031402135.1 Gemmatimonadales bacterium
GCTGGGCCCCTCGGCCCAATTCTTTGCCGTGATGGCCGGGAACCGCCAAAACGGCCAGCTGAATCTGGCGGTGGACACCCTGGTCGACGGCGTTCGTCTCACTGAGCTGCTGGTGATCGACCTGCCCCGGGGTGATAGCACCCACCAGGTGGCCAGCAGCGCGGAATACACCATCACCCGTTCCCTTCGGCTCCGGCGGCTGACCGTATCGGTCTTTGGACAGGGACCGCAGGAGCGATTCGAAGCGGATCTGGGCACCGATTCCGTCCTCACCTTGCAGGAAATCGAGGGAACCTGGGGGACTGCTGCCCGGGCAGAGCTCCAGGTTGCTCCCGAAATTGCCGCCGCCGTGATGCTGCCCTACCGCGCCGCATTCGGGGGCAAGCTCTCAGTGGGGAGCAGCTTCACGGTGCCACTGCTCGAATTGGCCAGCGGGCGCACTCGCCCGGTGACAGTGCGGGTGACTGCGGAATCAACCTTTGTGGTTCCCGACAGCGCCGCGTGGGATCCGGGGGCGAGCCGCTGGGTGCCGGCGACGACCGACACGGTGCGAGCCTGGAAACTGGAGCATGATGCACCGGGTGCGCCGACGGTCTCCTGGGTCGACCCGACCGGAGCACTGCTGCACCAGGAAACCGCCGGCGGCGTGACCTTGCTGCGTTCGGCATTCGAAATTGTCCGCAACAACTACCTCGCCGGTCGGAGAACCGAGAGTTCGGGTTGGCGGCGCAGGGTGCCGGGAATGCTCCCGATCTTTGGCTCCGGCCATACCCCCGACACGACCGCCTCCCACCGGTTTATTGTGCCTGCCGACTCCGGCCCAACCATCTCCGGGACCCCACTGGCGCTGGTTGGAGGGCGGCAGACGCTTCGCGGAGATACCCTGACAATTACCCGGAGTACGTTGGCTGATTCAACCGAGGCGAGCGCGCGCGCAGCTGCCGAATCGGTCGGAGCGGGGTGGAACGCAGCAATACTCGACCCGGCAATTTCCGCTGCAGCGCGGACCGCGGTTGGCGGCGCGCAATCCGGACGGGACAGCGCCGCCCATTTGACTCGCTGGGTGGCCCGGAAGATTGCCACCGACACCTCGTCCACCGCATCCTCCACCGCCCGATTCACCCTGCGCGACGGCCGGGGCACACCCGATGGCAAAGCGGATCTGCTGGTCAGCCTGGCGCGGGCTGCCGGAATGCCGGCCCGGGTGGTGACCGGCTTTGCGGTAGTTCCGGCCGGGATTTTCGCCCATGCCTGGGCAGAGCTCTGGGTCCGCGGCTGGATGGCAGCCGATCCGACCTATGGGCACTTCCCCGCATCTCCCGCGCTGGTGCGGATTTCCATTGGCGACCGGAGCCGTCCGGTCAAACTCCTCCCCCTGGCAGGCTCGGCGCGGTTTTTGCCCCTCGTCACCCCGCCATGATCGAACTTTCCAACCTCACCAAACGCTACGGCCGCTTCACCGCGGTCGACGGAATCAACCTCACCATTCCCCGGGGTGAGTTGTACGGCCTGCTGGGTCCCAACGGCGCCGGAAAAACCACGACGATGCGGATGATTGCGGGGATACTGCAACCAACCTCGGGCAGCGTCCGGATTGCCGGAGTCGACATCCAGGCCGATCCGTTGGTCGCCAAGAGCCGGCTGGGTTTCATCCCCGATCGTCCCTTCGTGTACGACAAACTCACCGGGGCGGAGTTTCTCCGGTTCGTTGCCGGGCTGTACGGCCAGGATGGCGCCCCCATCGAGCGGCGCATCGATGAACTGCTCGAGCTGTTCGAGCTGGCCGCCTGGAAGGACGAGCTCACCGAATCGTACAGCCATGGGATGCGCCAGAAACTCATCATCTGCAGCGCGTTGGTACACCGCCCCGAGGTCATTGTGGTGGACGAACCGATGGTCGGGCTCGACCCCAAGAGTGCCCGGCTGCTCAAGGACCTGCTCCGGGAGTTCGTTTCCCGCGGCGGCACCGTGCTGATGAGCACCCACACGATGGAAATTGCCGAAGCGATGTGTGACCGGATTGCCATTGTGCAGGGCGGCCACATTGCCGCCTCGGGAACGATGGAGGACCTGCGGAAGCAGACTGCCTCGGGCGATGCCACATTGGAAGAGCTCTTCCTCAAACTCACCGGGGGCTTCTCCGAGTACGAACTCAGTGATCTCTTCAAACGCTGAGGGAATCCGGCAATCGCCGGGGGTGCTCACGGTCCTGGGGCCCAAGTGGCGGAGCCTCCGGGCACGATTCCGGAAGGAGCGCTCCGGAGCAGGCATGCGGGCACTCCTGCTGGTGCTACTCGGCGGCGGGTTCTGGACTGCGGTCTTCGGCGTGTCCTATCGAGTGCTCAAGTATTTCAAGGGCGTCGAGGAAATCGGGCCGCTGCTCGCCGGGAAGCTCCTCGCCATCGCACTGCTCTCCTTTGCCGCCATCCTGTTGCTTTCCAATCTGGTCACCGCGCTTTCGACGTTTTTTTTGGCCAAGGACCTCGACATGCTGGTGGCGGCGCCGGTGGACTGGATCTGGCTCTACCTCTCCAAGTTGGGGGAAACGCTGGCCCACTCGTCCTGGATGGTGGGGTTGATGGTGGTGCCAATTCTGACGGCCTATGGCGCGGTATTCGACGGAGGATGGCTCTTTCCGCTGGTGGCCCTCTTCACGCTACTGCCTTTCTTCCTGATGCCGACCGTCATCGGCTCGGTGCTGACCTTGGTGCTGGTCAACGTATTTCCGGCCCGGCGCGCCCGGGACCTGCTGAGTCTGGTGGCCATCGCCACCGCCGGAGGGTTGGCGCTCTTCCTTCGCCTGCTGCGGCCGGAGCGCCTGGCCCGGCCCGACGGATACCAGAATTTGATGGAGTTCATTGCGGTGCTCCGGGCCCCGAGTCACCCGCTGCTCCCCAGCGATTGGGCGTCGAGCGCCTTGATGAACTGGTTGCTGCGCATCGGCGATCCGCTGCCGCTGGTGCTGCTATGGACCACCGCAGGCGCCTTGGTGGTGATCGGGGCATCGCTGCACCGCCGGATGTACATGCCGGGGTTCACCAAGCCTCAGGAAGGTGCCAACGCCGTCGCCGGGAGGGCCACCTGGCAGCGCGCCGCGTCGCGACTCCTGGGGTGGCTTCCGGTAACAAGGCGAGAATTCATCCTCAAGGATCTCCGGGTGTTTTTCCGGGACGCCACCCAGTGGAGCCAGCTGATTCTGCTTGCCGTGTTGCTCATTGTGTACGTGTTCAACATCAGCACGCTGCCGCTCTTCACCGGCGAACGGGTCCCCTACTACCTGGTCACCTTGGTGGTGTTCCTCAATCAAGGACTGGGCGGCTTCGTGTTGTCGGCCATCGCGGCGCGGTTCATTTTTCCTTCGGTATCGCTCGAAGGCCGTCAACTCTGGTTGCTCCGGTCGAGCCCGCTGGACCTTCGGGCGATGTTGTGGAGCAAGTACTGGGTCGGGACCCTGCCGCTCCTGGTGCTGGCGCTCGGCATCGGCGTCGTGACCAACCGGATTTTGCAGGCCCCGCCCTTCATGATGCTGCTGAGCATCATCACGACGGTGTGCTACACCATGGCAGTCGGGGCGCTGGCGTTGGGCCTGGGTGTGCTCTACCCCCAATTTGAGACCGAGAACGCGGCCCAGATTCCCACCAGTTTCGGCGGGTTGGTGTACATGATGGCGGCGGTGAGCCTGCTTGCCGTCATCATCGTGGTCCAGGCGGTCCCGGTCTCGGTACAGCTCCGGAACTGGCAACTCGGCGAACCGGCCGCACCGCCCACCACGTTGCTGCTCTCGGTGGCGGCGGTGTTCGCGATCTGCGCGGCGGCGACGGTGATTCCCCTGCAACTCGGACTGAAACGGCTGGCGGCGCTCGAGGTGTAGTACCGCGAGCCGACCCGGCTCGCCGCATCTCCCATCAATCGGTACCGGCTCGCGGTTTCGCGGTGCCGGACCATCCCCTGCTCGATCCCATCTTGGGCGCGCTGAACTCGTGCCAATCCGGCGCGAGACGGCCCACCACCCAAGGAGGGTCCATGGTGCCATACTTTCGACGAGCCGGCGTGGTTGCCGCGCTCCTGGTCACCGCCGCGTGCGGGGACAACCATAACCCGGTCGAACCGCTTCCTGGTGCCCCGCCACCGGTGGCGGGCGCCCCCGAAGCCGCTCCGAGCGAGTCTCCGCAGCAGGCCCGGTACCAACGGCTCGCCCGCCGGCTGGCCATTGGACTTCGCGACACCGGGTTCCGCGCCGCGGTCTTCGCTGCCCTCCGGAAGAGCGGCCAGCGAGAGGGCAAGGTGCACCTGCAGCGGCTGCTCACCGACGATCGGGGCCGGGGCCGCCGTCGCCTCGCCGAGCTCGCCGGAGAGCCGGAAGCGGTGGTCGCGGCCGACCTCGACGCCGGAGCGCCGATCGAGGTCTATCTCCCGGTACCGGGGCATCGGCGCCAGTGGCTGGGCAGCTCAAATATTCTGGTGGCCACGGCAGAACGGGACCACGACGCGCCGGTGGCGTTCGATACCTGGGGCCGCCGGATCACTCTCGACCCCACTGTGCCGCCAACGATTCCGGTCATCGCGCTCGGCTCCGCCGAATCGTCGTTCGGCGAGGGGGGGATGGCTCCCACCGCCTGCGCCACCTGCGACGAGGATCCCGACGGCGGTGTAACGAGCGGCGGTACCGGGGGAACCGGGGGAACCGGGGGCGGCACCGGAGGCCTCCCGGCGGCGGCTGGCGCGGGTGGTCTTTACATGACGTACACGCGTTTCAACGAAACGTTTGAGGGTTGGTTGAAGGGCGACCCCGAATTTGAGGTGCACCTCCTGGGGCAAGACGGAAGCGCCAACGCAATGCGCAGCTACCAATGCGCAGGGGAAAATGCCGGCGGTCCATACCAATTCGATCAGAATGACAAGACATGGTCCGGGAATGTTCTGTTATTCAGTGGGTCGCAGTTTGCCGCGTATGAGGCGGCCCACCCGGGGCAGGCGGTGCGAGTGCTGCTGCTCGAAGATGACGATGCCAGTTGCGTGATCAAGACTGACTCGGCCAGGGTGGATCGGACCTTTCGGCAATTGGTAGCAACCTACGGCATCCTGGTGGGAGGAAAGAGCGACTCCCTCTTCTCGATCAAGACATTCAAGAAAGCGGTGTCGCTGTGGAGTCTCATCAAATCGGTGTGGTCGTTATTCACTACGCAGGATGATGTGGTGGGGTACGCCATCGAGGACAGCGTGGCCGGAGAGTTCTTCCCCCCCGCCAACTGGGTGGTCAAGGGAGAAAACACCATCACCAACGGAGCCATTCGGCTCGAAATGCGATAGGGAGGCGTGGCATGCGGCGGATTCTCTCCTGGATAACTGCGCTCGCGCTCGTCCCGGTCACTGCGGCCGGGGCGCAACCGGAGCGGGGCTCGCTCCGAATGGGGTTTGGGATCGGCACGATGGCCTTCGGAGGGGCCGCCGAGCCGATCGAAGACCGGGGCGACAACCTCCGAGCCATGCCGTTTCGCCCCACGATGTGGGGGATAACCATCAGCTACGGCAGCGCGGGAATGCGAGTAGGACTCGCCGCGGCGTACGGTCAACCGGGGATGGCAGTGCGCGGGAATCCCCCGGGAACCCCCGATGCGGCGGGAGATGGGCTCCTCATCGTTGCCGACAACGCCTTCCGGCTCACCGCCTTCTCGGCGACCATCTCCACCCGCCTGAAACACTTCTCGGCGGGGCCGTCACTGCGTCCGTCGCTGGGGCTCCTCCTGGAACGGTGGGCATCACCCGGCACCCCCACGCAAACGCTGCTCGGAGCGGGAGCCGGCCTGTTGCTCGAGATCCCCCTGACTCGCTCCCTCTCGGGCACGGTGCTCGGTGAGGCAGGCTACACGCCGGGTTCGCCGTTCCGGATGACGAGTCTCCCCGACGGATTCCGGAGCCGGAGCACCTGGCGCCGAGCGATTTCCGGGGGAGTGATGCTGAAACTGTAGCGCGAATCGGGAGGTGCAGGGAGTCTGATCGGCTACGCCGCCACCCGTCCCCCACATCCGGCGCAGAATCGGCCGTCGGGGGTGAGCGCCGCACCACACGAAGCGCAGAACACTGCGGCATGGAGCGAGTGACCACATCGGGAACAGAACAGCGCATCAGGCTCCGGGCGGGGCCCGCAGCTGGGACAGGGGGGTGGTGGCGATGAGCCGGAAACCGAAGCGGAGCGAAGCTGGTCCAGTCGAACGGCAATCAGTGTCTCTGGATCGTCCGCTGCCACGACCTTGTCCGGCCCCGCTTCGTCGGCTTCCAGCGCGGCAATGGCCTCGGTACTATAGCGCCCCTTGAGGAATTCGTAGTCCTCGTCCGACAGCTTTCCGGTGGCACGATCAAACTCGATTTCCTTGAGCGCCAGGAGCGCCACACCCCGACGGGTTTCCTCGGGAGCCTCCGGCTCCTGCAAAGCCAGTTCGGGCGCGGCGGGAGCGACCAGCGGCTGGAAAACCAGCCAGAATACCAGGCCGGCCACAGCCAGGGCCCCGAGGACCTCGAGCGTCATCAATCCTCGACTTCGTCCAGCGCGCGCCGGAGCCGCTCGGCAGCCTGCAGATTGACCGCACCGCCAGCGCTCGGAACGGGGGGCACCGGCCCTCCGGCGATCACCCCGGCTTGCCGAGTGCGACGGCCGATCACAAATACGAGCAACCCACCGGCCAGCAGCACCAGCGCGCCCGGCAGTGCATACCCGGCCAGATTGAACCCCTCGGGCTTGGGGGCCATCAGGACCTGCTCGCCATACTTGGCGACAAACGCGGCGACGATTTCCTCGGGGGATTTCCCCTCGCCCCGCAGCGCCAGCAGCTCACGGTGCAGCTCGGGCGAGTAGGTGCAGGTAAAATCGGTGGTGCGGCAGGTGTATATATCGAGGTTGCACCCGCAGGTGCACTTGAGCCGGCGCTCGATGTCCTTGATAACCGGATCGTTGTCGGCGTCGGTGGCCACCGCGCGCGATTGCACCAGGTCGGGCCGGTACAGCGGGTCGGCGGGAACCGAGTCGGGGCGCACGGCACCCTGAAATATCCCGACCCCCGCCAGCGCGGAGCGGCGCAGCAGTTCCCGGCGGTTCATCCGGCGGTCCCCGCCCCGACCAGCGGGGCTTCATAACCCGCCTGCGCCTCCCGCCGGCGTCCCGGCCCCACCACTGCACCGCCCGGCCACATCGTAATCAGCCCGCCGACAATCAGGATGCCGGCCCCGATCCACACCCACATCACCAGCGGATTGATCGTGATGGCGTAAGTTGCCCGATCGGTTCCGTTCACCGAACCGGCAAAGACGACGTAGAGGTCCTCCCGGAGGCCGCTCCGGATTCCGACTTCCGTGGACGGCTCGAAGGTGTTGCGGCCGAAACTGTCCCGGTGCTGGCGTTTCTCGGAATTGATTCGGCCGATCCGCACTCCGTCTTTGCGCACCTCCAGCGACGCCGCTGAGACGAAGCGGTTGAGCTGGTCATACTGGGACACCCCCAAGTGGGTCAGCCGGTAGGTGTGACCGAAGGGGCTCCGGATTTCGGCACTTTCACCTGCCCCCAGTGTCACCTCCTGCGTCACCTTGAACGCCATTCCCGCAAACGCAGCGATGTAGGTAATGAATCCGACGTGGACGATGTACCCGCCATAGCGCCGTCGGTTGCGCGACACCAGCCGGCCCAGGGCCACCGGCACCGGTTCTCCATGCATGCGATGGCGAGCCCGGACCCCGCGGCCGAACTCCTGGGTCACCGTTCCCACGACAAAGCCGGCCAGGCTCCAGGCCGTGAGTGCGTAGATGTCTCGGATGCCGAGGCCGAGCAGCACCACCGCGACGGTGATTCCGGACGCCACCGGGATCACGAACTGCCGCCGGAGGTTCTGGACACTCGCCTTCCGCCACGCAATGAGCGGCCCGATTCCGGTCAGGGCAACCAGCATCAGCGCCAGCGGGATATTCACCCGATTGAAGAAGGGCGGCCCGACGGTGATCTTGGTGCCGCGCACCGCCTCGGAAATGATGGGGAAGAGGGTTCCCCAGAGCACCGAGAAGGCGATACCGACCAACGCCAGGTTGTTGAAGAGGAATGCCGCCTCCCGGCTGGCCATCGACTCCAGCCTGGCCTCGGGCTCGAGGAGCGGCCACCGAACGTAGAGCACGGTGAACGAGACGACCGCCACCAGAATGAGAAACGCCAGGAAGAAGTACCCGACGGTGCCCTGCGCAAAGCTGTGCACGCTCGCGATGATGCCGCTTCGGGTGATGAAGGTGCCGAAAATACTGAGCAGGAAGGAGGCGACAATGAGCCCCACGTTCCAGCGCTTCAGCATGCCCCGCTTTTCCTGAATCATGACCGAGTGGAGGAACGCCGTCATGGTGAGCCATGGAAGCAGGCTGGCGTTTTCCACCGGGTCCCAGGCCCAGTAGCCGCCCCAGCCGAGTTCGATGTACGCCCACCACATTCCCAGTGTGATCCCGGCGGAGAGAAACAGCCACGACAGGATGGTCCACTTGCGCATGGCGTGGATCCACCCGGTGTCGAGCCGGCGGGAAAAGAGCGCCGCCATGGCAAAGGCAAAGGGGATGGTGATGCTGATGTAGCCGAGGTAGAGCATTGGGGGATGGATGGTCATCCCCGGATTTTGGAGCTGCGGGTTGAGTCCGCGGCCGTCTTCGGGCGTATAGGGCAGCCGCTCGAACGGGTTGGCGGAGAAGAGCATGGTGATGATGAAGAACGCCACCACCAGGTTGGTGATTGCGGCGACGTACGGCAGCAGCTCCGCGTGTCGCTTGCTGGTGACCGTCTGGGCGATGGCACCGAATATTGAAAGGATGCTGGCCCAAAAGAGCAGGCTGCCCTTCTGGCCGGCCCAGAATGCTGCAAAGACGTACGCGTCCGGGAGATTGCGTGCGGTGTACTGCGCCACGTACTCGATGTTGAAGTCGTGGGCGAAGAGGCCCTTCCAGAGGCACAGCGCCGCCACCACGAGGGCGGCAGCGACGCCGTAGGTGGAGCGGGTTGCGGTTGCGGCGAGCTCGGGCCGTTCCCGCCAGCGCCCGAAGAATGCGACCGAGGCGCCCCAGATCGCGGCGTAGAGGGCCAACCAGAGACTGAATTGTCCGAGCAGGGTCACCGGATCACGCTTTGCGAGACTTTCCGAGTTCCGCTTCGTACCGTGACCCACACTTGGCCAGTACCTCGGTGGCGTGGAATACGCCGTCACGGCCGTACTTGCCCGAAACGATGACTTCGATATTGCTGGCGTCGGTGAAAGTATCCGGCACGATGCCGGTGTAGGTCACCGGGAACTCGTTGGCGCCGTCAGTCACCCGGAAATCGATGGTTCGGGCGGCCTGATCGCGCTTCACCGAACCGGGTACCACCTTGGCGCCGACCTTGATGCCGACGTCGTGAAAAGTCGGATCCGAGGTAGTGCGGGACACCAGCTGGGTGGGAGTCAGGAAATACACCCCGGTTTCCTGCACCCCGGTAACGATCAACCCGGAAACCCCGGCCACTATGACCAGCGCACCGATGAGAAATTTCGTACCTGGCTTCATGAGGACCCTCCTCCATCAAATATATCAGGGTTTCCCGGCCGAGCCCGGTTTCAGCGCACGTTCCCGGAACTGATCCAGCATGACCTGATGATCCCGGTATTCCGGCTTCCCCGACGCCATCTCCGCATCCCACGCCGACAAGAAGTCCTTGGCGGCCTTCCGGATCATGCGGTCGTCGCCGGCGAGTTGGCCCGCCGAACCGCGAATCATGAAAGCGAACAGGTGGCGAGGTGCAGCCGCCTGGATGGTGTCGGCGAGCAGAAGGGCCGGTGTGGGATCTCCCTCAACGTGCATCCGGAGTACCGCCGCATGGTAGCGCGCGTCGGCATCGACGTCCTCGAGTTGATCGTACGCCAGGAGCGCCATCGGGGCAAAGCGGCTGGCCCGGGCTGCATCCCCGTTCTCCGACGCGCGCATGACCACGTTGTAGAGCGTGTCGAACCGCTGTCGGGGGCTCAGTCCGCTGATATCGGGCGGCGCACCCGCCAGAGCGGCGTCGCCCCCACCGGCGGCCGCAGGCGCCGGTGCGGTGGGTTGTCGGAGCAGTATCACCACCAGCGCCGCGACGGTAAGTAGCGCGAACCCGCCGGCGGCCCAAAGGGCACGGGGACGCTGCGAAGTTCCCGGAACGCCGGAAACCGGGGCGCCGCATCCGCTGCAGAACCGGCCATTCACCCTCGCCCCGCACGCGGTACAATGTGCCCCGGTCATCAAGTCCCTCCGGCAGAAATAGTAATTGCGACTGGAGAAGTCGCCCTCCAATTATGAAGCAACGATGAAGGCGTTGTGAAATTTGATTTACGCTAACTTATTGTAACATATGGACTTGCACAATCAGCGTCCAAGCCGTATTGTATGGTCGTCCCGATCCAGCCCGCCACAATCGGCGCCACCGGCGCCGGGGGAGTGGAACCCATGCGGAGCACCAATTCCTCTCGAGTCGGTCTGGCTCGAATCCTCGCCGCCCTGTTCCTCGCCGCCGGATGTACCAAGACGGACATCGTCTACCGAGATCGGGAGCCTTTCAACCCGGCGCCTGATGCCGCCAGCGGCATGCTCGGCTACTACACCGTCGCAAGCAAGCAAACGACCTGCGGTAACTGTCATACCGGTCAGCAGACCAAATGGGCCGATACCCGGCATGCCGATGCCTACCAGACACTGAAGGCGCTCCCCGCCGCCACCGCCCAGGCCTTCTGCTTTACCTGCCACACCGTTTCGACCAACGGCAACGGCCTCCCCACGCCGAAGCGCGGCTGGGACGTGGTACAGGACAGCGCCTATCACGATGTGCAATGTGAGAGCTGTCACGGCCCCGGCACCACCCACGTGACTTCCCCGAGCCGAAGCAACATTCCCTTGGCCCGCGTAGGCATGGCGGGAACCGGCATTCCGGCCTCCGCGGCGGCGAGTTCCAACGCCACCTGCGCCGCCTGCCATAGCGGAGCGCACGCCCCGTTCGCCGAGGAATGGGGCAAGAGTGGACACTCGAAGGTGATCACGTCGAGCGGAGCGCCGGTGGCCAACAGCGCATCCTGCGCGCCGTGCCATGACGGCAAGAAGACCTTGGCCGCATGGGGGGTAAACACCAATTACATCGAGAAAGACTCCGCGGCCGTATTCCCGGTGACCTGCACGGTGTGTCACGACCCGCACGCCAAGAACAACCCCAAGCAGCTGCGGTTTTCGATCGAAGCGGCCGAGCCCTCGGCCAACTTGTGCATGAAGTGCCACGACCGCCGGGCCACCCTGTCGATCGGGACCACTCGGCTGACCCCGCACGCTCCGCAGGGCGATGTGCTCCTGGGAACCGCTGGCTATCGGCCCGCGGGGGTGGATATCGAGGTCATTGCCGTGGCCACCACCCACGCCAGCAACGCCAACAGCAAACTCTGCGCTGGTTGTCACATCCAGCGGTACACCTTCAACGATCCGGCTACGGGTAACTTCACCTTCCAGGCCACCGGCCACCGATTCTTGGCGCTTCCCTGCGTCAACGCCAGCGGCCCGACCGATGCGCAAGACTGCGCCTACAATGCGGTGGCGCGGTCCTTCAAGGGATGTGCGACCAGCGGTTGTCACGGCAACTCGGAAGCGATCGCAGCTGCCGCGTTCGCCTCGCGCCGGGCCAACATCGCGGTCTTGGCCGACCTGATCTGGACCGATCTCGACCACGACGAGACCCTCGACCCGGCCCCGATCGATGGCGGCTACCTGGCCATTGTGAAGCGCGACCGACCGCTGGAATTCCCCGCCACTGCGGCGCTGGCCACCAAGATCACGCCGGCAATGGGCGCCTTCTTCAACATGACGACCTTTGCCGAGCGCTACGCCAACGGCGACGGGTCCAAAGGCGTCCACAACCCGTTCCTCGGCACCGCCCTGCTGGCAGGCAACATCAACGAGTTGCGCGCGGCGTACGCCCTTCCGGCGCCTCCGGCGGCCGTCCAAGCCGCGGTGGACAATAGCCTCGCGGAGGCCCGGCTCCGTCAGCCGAACCTCTTCCGCAAGAAGTCCGGGATGAAGTAGTAGATTCACAGGGTGGCCACCCTGCCTGCGGAACTCGCTTTCCAGATCCCCCGGGCCGCCCAGTCAGGCGCCCCGGGGGATACCGTTTCAGCCTTGGCTGAATCCCTGGTTCGCGACTCGCTCCCCGGGGCCGCCGGCGCCCTCCGCGACACCATCACCCCGCCGCCGCTCCCCGGCGGCGTGGCCACTGTCTTCCGATTCCTTTTTCAGGTGCCCCAGTGGGTCCAGATCGCCGGCGCGCTGGTCGGTGCGCTGGTCGCCCTCTGGGTTCTGCGGTGGGGCTGGCGCCATCGCCAAACCGGCATCACCTGGTTGCGCACCCGACGGCGAGAAGTGCAGCTCGGGCTGGCCGGCGGCGTCCTGGTCGGGGTGATCATCGCGTCGTTCCTCGGATTGCAGTCGTGGAACTACATGATGCACGAGAACGATTTCTGCAGCGGCTGCCATGTGATGAACGCGCCGTTCCAGAAATTCGCCACCGGCGCCGGCAAGCACGAAAAGCTGAATTGTCACGACTGCCATCAGCAGGGCATGTACGCCAGCATGCGCCAGTTGGTTCTCTGGGTGGCCGAACGGCCCGAAAAGATCGGCACGCACTCACCGGTGCCCAATGCCCGCTGTGCGGCGTGCCACATGGTCGCTCCCGAAACTCCCGGGGTGGCGGCGACGGCCGGCCGGGAGCGCTGGCAGCACGTGCAGCGCCTCGCCGGCCACCGGGTCCATTTCGAATCGGACTCGACGGCCCTGGACACGCTGGCGTGCGTCACCTGCCACGGCGCCGAGGTCCACAGCTTCGTCCCCTCCACCCGCACCTGCAGCCAAAGTGGTTGCCACGAAAAACAACCGATCAAGCTCGCCCACATGACCAAGCTGCCGGAAATCAGCTGCGTCACCTGTCACGCCTTCAAAGCCGACCTGCCTGGCCTCGCCACCCGCGATTCTGCGGTCCGCACCATGGTCCCGGCCGAGAAGCAGTGCCTCAGTTGCCACCAGATGGCCAACAAGCTTGCCGGATACAACCTGGCCAAAGACCCGCATCAGGGATCCTGCGGTTCCTGCCACGATGTGCATGCGGATCTCACGCCCGCCGACGCCAAGGGCTCCTGCAAGAACTGTCATGCCGACCTATCGAGGAGTCCGTTCCACGACGGGGCGAGCCACCGGCGGGTTCAAAGTCAGTGCGTCACCTGCCACATCCCCCACGCTGCTGCGGTGGATGCGTCGGATTGCGTGTCATGCCACACCGCAGTCCGGAAGCGGGGCCAGTTCAAGGCTCCGCTGCCATTCGATACCAATACGGTGCTGCGGCGGCGGGTAACGCTGGAACCAGTGGTCATTCAAGAACATCGAGGAAAGGGTGACGAGCTTCCGGAGGAACTGCCGCCGCCGCGGGACTCCCCTGCCCCAGCTCCAGCCGCATTGCTCGACTCCTTCCCGCACCCTCGACACGCCACACTCCCTTGCCTCACCTGCCACCTGGTCAATCGTCCGTCCGGTCCGTCCGGGGGACTGACCTTCCAGGCCCCGCGCGGCTGTGACCTGTGCCACCACCAGAAGGTGATCGCTGGGCAGGTGGAGGCGAAAGATTGCCAGCGCTGCCATCGTCAGGAAAAGCTGACCGCTCCTCAGCCGGTCACGATGGCAGTCCGAGTCGGCCTCCAGGCGCCGCTGATGCGCCCCGTTGGTTTCCGCCACGATAGTCACAATGAGGTTACTTGCGCCGAGTGCCACCGGCCGTCGGCCACGGCGCCGCCCGACAGCGTTCGTTTCTGCCAGGCGTGTCATCAAAAACATCACGTCGAGGCTCGGGACTGCGCGCAATGTCACAACCGGGCCCAAACGCCTCCGGCTCATAGCCGCGCCAATCATGTGCGCTGCGACGCCTGTCACACCCCATCGCGGATTGCAGCCCTGGTCCCGGCCCGAAATTTCTGCCTCACCTGCCACACCAAGCAGCGGGATCATTACCCGGTTCGAGAATGCAGTCCCTGCCACTTCCTCGAAACACCGGCGGAATTCCGGCGTCACCTGATGCGGGGGAACGCCGGATGAGGTGGCGCCGGGCGGGATGCCTCGCCGTGCTGACGGCCACGGCGGCCACGCCGGTTGCCGGACAATCATGGCGGCTCCGCTTTGACGCCTCCGCGCAGCGGGTCTCCTTTCGCGGAGTCACCGCAGACAGTGTGGCTGAGAGCGCTGTGAGCCCCGGCCCGGACGGCGGATCGGTCACAGGGGACGGCTACGCCGCCTTCTGTATCGGCGATGGATACTGCCGGTTCTACCGAGCCGGAGACATCCGCCGTGGCATCCCGGCCAGCGGCGCCGCCGACCTCACGCTCTGGGGCCTCGGTCTCCAAGGTC
>JANNSC010000403.1:0-1568 GCA_031402135.1 Gemmatimonadales bacterium
GGACTCCAGTCCGAGAGCGCGGAGGGCGCGGCTCGCCGGGGCATGATCCGCCGAACCATCTGCCAGCGGCCAGCCGGGAAGGGTGTCGAGCGAAACACCCATCGCGGCGGCCAGCGCGGCGCGGCCGTGGGTCTCCTCCAGATAGCGAAGCGCTCCGCTCATCTCGCGACGATCTTCTCGGGACACCGCTCCGGCGGCCCTTGCCGGAGCACCGGCTTGGCCCATTCCGTTGGCGGCCAGCAGGGTGGTGAAGCGCTGCCGCTGACTCGCGATCGAGACTGCGGATGCACTCCAGGGCCCCACGCTGGTGAGCAGGGCGATGGCGGCGAGGGTGGCGGGGATCGGCTTGATGGTAGCGGCGGCGGTAACCCCGTAATACAGCGCCACCGAAAGCATCCAGAGCGCCAACACCAACAGGTAGTAACGCGGCTCGGTGATGCCGTATTGCCCCACCCGTTTGCCGATGGCCACGAGGAGCATCAGCAGGGATGGTATGATCGCCACGAACCACCATCGCCCGTAGGCGTTCACCCAGGCGCTGTCGGCGCGGGTACGCACCGGGTGGACCAGCAGCAGCGCCAGAACACCCGCCGCCGAAACGCAACTGACCAGATAGCCTATCCACCCGCTGGGCCAGGCCTGGATGATCAGGACTTTGGCGAGATAGGCGGTGAGGATCAGCAGGTACACGGTGACCAGCGGAATCAGCACGAACTGGGAAAAGACCTTGAGTCCGAGGGGATAGTCATCCCGTCGATCGAGCCCGGCGTAGTCCCTGGGCACCCCGGCCAGGAAGAACCAGGGATGGAAGCCGAAGGCGAAGACCGCCCACAGCTTGGCATAGGCTTTCTCGTGGACGTCCACGCCGAACAGCTGGTCGAGTGCGACAAGGGCGAGGGACAGCCCGGCCCAGAGTGCCGCGGCATAAATGGCAGCGGTCAGGAACCGGATGAAGAGGAAACGATTGAAGTGCCAGAATTCCATCTGGGACCCGCCGCCGACGAATGGGCCGGCTGCCACCAGAAGGTGGCCGGCGAGGAGGAGCGGGGCAAACCGAATGGCGGCAAGGTCATCGGACCACTTCAGGGAGCTGAGATACAGGAGGGCGAGCAGCAGCAGCAATCCGCCGGTCGTCAGCAGGCGGACCGGCATCGACCAGCCGCGTCGCTCCGCGGTGGTTACCTGAGCGATGGTGAGTGTCAGGCCGAGTCCGGCGATCGCCAGGAGCCGTCCATGCCAATCGTGGGCCGGGCCCTCGATGGCGGAGATCGTTACCCCGGTGGCGAGTCCGGCGCAGAGCACCGACACCGGGAACCGGGCGATAGTTTCGCCGCCGCGCCGCGCCGCTCCGGTCAGGGAAGGAAATGCCATGGACAAACGTTACTGCTTGCGGGCGAGTTCCGCTTCGGCGGCGAGGTAGCCGAAGGCGGCCCACTGGGGCGACTCGATCATTCGGCGCCAGATGCGCAGGGCAGCCTCCTTCCGGCCATTGTAGTAGTGCCAATTGGCTACGCCGTACGCCTCGGTCACGTCGGCGACGCTGGCGTTACCGCCCAGCAAGGAATCGG
>JANNSC010000404.1:0-3897 GCA_031402135.1 Gemmatimonadales bacterium
GGCTGGTGGCTGGTGCGCACCGCCGAGGGAAATGCAGGGTGGGTGCCGGGGGACATCCTCGCCTTCACCCCCACGTTAGATTGACCGGATGGTTCCCACCGCGCTTCGCCGCATTGCCATTCTCCCTGACGCCGTGGCCAACCAGATCGCGGCGGGCGAGGTGGTCGAACGTCCCGCCTCGGTGGTCAAGGAACTTGCCGAAAACGCCATAGACGCCGGCGCCGCCCACGTGCGCATCGAGCTGGAGCAAGGCGGCAAGACACTGATCCTGGTGGGTGATGATGGTTCGGGGATGAACCGCGATGACGCGGTGCTCTGCCTCGATCGTCACGCCACCAGCAAGATCACTGCAGCGGCGGACCTCGTCGGGGTGCAGACCTTTGGTTTTCGGGGGGAGGCGCTCCCGGCAATTGCCTCGGTCTCCCGCTTTACGTTGCTCACCAGCGACGGCAGTGACACCACCGAGATTACGGTAATCGGTGGGCGAGTTGACGCAGTGGACACCAGCGTGCGCCAGCGTGGCACCACGGTGACGGTGCGGGGCCTCTTTTTCAATACTCCAGCGCGACGCAAGTTCCTTCGGTCGGTGTCCAGCGAGGCACGCGCGGCGGTCGAGGTGGTGAGCACACTCGCACTGGCCCATCCCGCGGTGGGCTTCGAATTGCTGATGGACGGCCACACCCGGCTCCAGGTGGCGTCGGGCCAGGACGACGCGGCCCGCCTGGCCGGAGTGTGGGGACCCGATCTGGCCGGGACGCTGATTCCGGTCCATTACGCCTCCGGACCGCTTCGGGTCCACGGCTACGTCCAACGTCCCGGTGACGCCGCGCCGACCGGCCGTCGGGTGCAACTCTTCGTAAACCGGCGCCCCTTTCGAGACAATTTTCTGGTGCGCGCCGCCGAAGCGGGGTATCGCTCCGCAATCCACCCCGGTGATCGCCCCAGCCTGCTGCTCCGACTGGAGCTCGATCCGGCCGACGTCGACGTCAACGTGCACCCCGCCAAACTCGAAGTGCGTTTTCGGGATCGCATCGCGGTGGAGCGAATCGTCGAAGAAGCAATCCGCCACGCCCTCGGAGGCATTGAGGCTGCAGCGCCGGTGGGTGAGTGGCGCCCGCTCCCCTCGGCATCCGGCTCCGGGCTCCCGGCTTCCTTTTTCGATCCCCTCGGTGCTGAACCGGTCGGGTCTGAGCCGGCGCCGGTGGGGTTTCCCTCCCGGGGGGCAGAGGGCTTTGCCGCACCGGTCAGCCAGCTGTTCCAGAGCTATATCGTCTTCGAAGGCCCCGACGGACTGGTGATCGTGGACCAGCACTCGGCCCACGAGCGAGTGCTCTTCGAGGAGGTGATGGCGCAGCTCTCCGGCGCCGGTGCCTCGAGCCAGCGGCTCCTCCTCCCCGAAACATTGGAGCTGACCGACGAAGAACTCGACGCGTTGGAGCAGCACAGGGAAACCATTGAAGCAGTCGGATTCCAGGTCGAGCCATTCGGCGGTCGGTCGGTGGTGCTCCATGCAGTGCCGGCACCGCACCCACGCTTCGATGCCATTGCCTGTTTTCGCGAGCTGATGGCCGATCTGGCCCGAGGCCGGTTTGGCGGCTGGGCCAACCGGCTGGAGCGTTTTGCGGCAACCTATGCTTGCCGGGCCGCCGTGAAGGCCGGCATGCCGCTCGGTGAATCCGAAATGCGCGCCCTGTTGCTCCGGCTCTTCGAGGCAAAGCTGGCGCCCCACGATGTGCACGGGCGCAGCACGATCGTACAACTTCCCCGAGAGGAACTGGAGCGGCGATTTGGCCGCCGCTAGTCTACCGATCATTGTCGGACCGACGGCAATCGGAAAGACCGCGGTGGCCCTGGCCCTCGTCAGCCACCTCCCGGTCGAGGTGATCTCCGCCGACTCCCGCCAGCTGTACCGGCGGCTTGACATCGGTACCGCCAAGCCGAGCCGCCGGGAGCGGCAGCGGCTGCCCCACCACGGGGTAGACATTGCCGATCCCGGACAGCGGATGAGCGCTGGGGCTTTTGCCCGGGCGGCAGTGGGGTGGATTGAGGAGGTGCGCAGTCGCGGCCGGTTGCCACTGGTGGTGGGAGGCACCGGTCTTTACATCCGGGCGTTGGCCGAAGGACTCTTCATCGAGCCGCCGCTCGATCCCGATCGGCGGCGGGCGTTGGAGCGCTGGGTGGGCGGGCTGTCGGCCGGCGATCTGGTCCGCTGGGCTGGTCGGCTCGACCAGGGCTTTGCCGGTGGTGGCCGCCAGCGGGCGGCGCGGGCCATCGAAATTGCGCTGCTCACCGGGCACCCCCTCACCCAGTGGCACATCCGGGCCCGGGGGCAGGGCAGCGTAGCGCCGTGGTACGTTCGGCTCACTGTACCCCGGCCGGTGCTGCATCAGCGGATCAAGGTCCGGGCCGAAGAAATGGTTCGCCGTGGCTTGATCGAGGAAGTTGCCGCGGTGCTGAGCGAGGGTCACCCTTCCACTGCCGCCGGGCTGGACGGCGTCGGGATCCGCGAAGCGGTGGAGTACCTTCACGGCCAGCGGAGCCGCGAAAGTGTCGCCGAGGCAATCAGCATAAGCACTCGGCAATACGCCAAGCGACAGGAAACCTGGTTCCGGCACCAGTTGCGGGGTGATGTCATGACGCTCGATGCAACCCGTCCGGCGGAAACGCTGGCAGCCGAAATTGCCCAGGCGTGGAACAGCCAATAGCTCAGCAAGGACCGCAATGAAAATCGGCATTACCTGCTATCCCACTTACGGCGGCTCCGGCGCACTCGCCACCGAGCTGGGTCTCGACCTCGCCCGACGGGGTCACGAGGTGCATTTCATCACCTACGCGATGCCGTTCCGGCTGCGTGGGTATACCGAACGGGTCTACTTTCACGAAGTGGACACCAGCTCGGGCCGATATCCGTTGTTCGAACACTTCCCCTACACCCTGGCATTGGCGTCGAAACAGCACGAGGTGGCCCTTCGGGAAAAGCTCGAAATCCTCCATGTGCATTACGCCATTCCCCATGCCACCACCGCGTGGCTTGCCCGTGAAATGCTGGGGCCGGCGCATCCTTTGAAGATCATCACCACTCTCCACGGCACCGATATCACCCTGGTGGGCCAGGAGGAGAGTTTCCACACCATCACCAAGTTCTCCATCGAACGGTCCGACGCCGTCACCGCGGTGTCGACGTTTCTCAAGGACGAAACCATCCGGACCTTTGGTTGTTCCCAGTGCCGGATCAATGTAATTCCGAATTTTGTCAACCTGAACGAGTACCGGCCCGCTGAAACGCGCGATCGGGGAGCCCTTTGTCCTGCCGATCATAAGTTGATTGCCCACATCTCGAATTTCCGCGAGGTCAAGCGGGTCAAGGATGTGGTCCGAGTCTTTTCCCGGATCCGGAGGGCCCTTCCCGCCACGCTCCTGATGATCGGCGATGGTCCCGAACGGGATGATGCCGAGCGAGAGGCCCGGGATCTGGGGGTGTCTGCCGACGTCCGGTTCCTCGGGCGGCTCGACACAGTGGCCGCCTTGCTGCAGCAGACCGATCTGTTCGTGCTGCCCACCCAGAGCGAATCGTTCGGGTTGGCGGCGCTGGAGGCAATGGCGTGCGGTGCGCCGGTGGTCGGGTCGCGCGCCGGCGGGCTCCCTGAAGTGGTCGAGGACGGCATCAGCGGCATTCTCGAACCGGCCGGCTCGGTGGAGGCGATGGGCCGCCGGGCGGTTGAGCTGCTCCGCAGTACCGAGCAATTCGCCGCGATGTCGACTGCCGCGATTGCCCGGGCTCGGCTTTATGACGCTGACCAAATCGTGCCGATGTACGAGACGCTCTACCGGGAAGTGCTGGGCTGATGCTCTCCTGGTGGGAAGGGCTATTTCTCGGACTGGTCCAGGGCCTCACCG
>JANNSC010000405.1:0-1661 GCA_031402135.1 Gemmatimonadales bacterium
AATACCGGGCAGTTCCCGAGCGGGAACATGTTGTGGTCCCCGCGGCTTGGGTTTAACTGGGACCCGAGCGGTACCGGCAACACCATCGTTCGCGGCGGAGTCGGTATCTTCTCCGGGCGGGCACCCTATGTCTGGAGTTCCAACGCCTTTTCCGGCACCGGCCTCGAGCAGGCGATACTCCTCTGTAACCCGGCGGCCAGCACCAATCCAGGGACACCGCCCGCCTTTACCACGGACCTCAACAATATTCCCCAGGCGTGTGCGAGTGGTGGCAGCACCAGCTTCACCCCCCTGGTGGCCTATTTTGACAAGAGCTTCAAGTTCCAGCAGGCGCTCAAGTACGCGCTCGGGGTCGACCACCGGTTTCCTGGGGGGATTGTCGCGACACTCGATTTTCTCCACACCCGGAACAAGAACCAGATGTATCAGACGGACGACAACGTTCGGCTCGGGTCGGTGAATGGGGAAGGGCGCCAACTTTATGGTGTGCCGAACACGGCGGGCACGGCCCTGACCCGATCTACCAAGGCGAATGGCGTCGCTCAGGTGCTTCATCACCTCAACAAGAGCGGGGACTACTCCACACTGTTCACGGTCCAGCTTCAGAAAGCCTTCGGCAGTGGGCTGGCGTTCAGCGCTGCATACACCCGTGCGGAAGTCAAGGACCTGATGTCGCTCACTTCGAGCCGAGCGACGTCGAATCTGAACTTTACTGCCCTCGACGGCACGCTGGAAAATCGAAATCTTCGGACGTCGGGATTCGACGTCCCCCACAAGATTTCGCTGAGCGGCTCGACGGATCTTCCATTTGGTATTCAAGCGTCGGCGATTTTCACCGCCCGGGCGGGGCTGCCCTACGCCTACACGTCAAGCAATGATCTCAACGCTGACGGTATCTCGGGGAACGATTTGCTGTATATCCCTCGCGATGCGAACGACATCAGCTTGCAGACTCCGGCGGACTGGGACAGGCTCAACGCCTTCATCGTCAGCGAACCCTGCCTGCGGACCCAGCGAGGGCGGATCATGGAGCGGAATTCCTGCCGCAACGCCTGGCAGAAGTTCATTGATATCCGGCTCGCCAAGGTCATCCCGACGCTGAGCGGCCAACGCCTCGAGATCACCGCAGACATCTTCAATTTTGCCAATCTGCTCAAGCGGAAGTGGGGTTTGGTCAGGGAGACCTCCGGGTTCGAAGAGGCGAACTTCCTCACCCTGGCATCCAGTGGGGCCACGTTGGACAACCGTGGTACGGCGACCTTGGCGGACGATCGCCCGCGACTGAACGTTCCCACCGTGCTTCCAGTGCTGAATCGGATCACGGTGGGCGCGCAGCGCTGGCGGATTCAGCTGGGTGGGAAGTACACCTTCTAGCTGACGGCTGATCGCCGACGGCTGGTAGCTTTCGGAGGCTTGGGGAACGGACGAGGGGGTCGGCGAATGCCGGCCCCCTCGGTTCTTTCCCGCCTACCCGCCCCGACTCCCTACGTCCTGACCCGCACCAGCAACCACCCCCCCAGCGCCAAGAAGATCCCGTTGGGAAGCCACGCCGCCGCAACCGGGTTCATGACCCCGGAGGCGCCGATGGCCTTGGAAAGGTTGATCATCAGCAAGTAGACGATGGTGGTGCCCAGGCTGATGGCAATGCCCACGGCGGGGCC
>JANNSC010000406.1:0-2368 GCA_031402135.1 Gemmatimonadales bacterium
GCTGAGCCGGTCCAAGCGCCCGTCTGATATGCGGGAGCACGGAGGTTCGACTCCTCCCAGGCGGATCTGACCCGGACTCCTCGTAAGCATTGGCGCGTGATGCAGCGGGCCCTTAACCCGCAGAGCGGAGTTGAGCTGCGGGCCGGACGCGTCGACTCTCCGACGGGGGATGACACATCGAAATGCTCCAGTGGCCGAGTGGCCCGAGGCACCAGCCTTCCAAGCTGGGAACAGGGGTTCGATTCCCCTCTGGGGCTCTGGAGGGACGGCTGCGCCTGGAGGCGATGGCATCGCGTCATACACGCAGCTGCGATGTAGGGGTTCCGAAGCTCAGAAGGCAGAGTACCGAGCTCCAAACTCGGAGGCTGTGGGTTCGATCCCCACCGGGCCCGCCACTCCCGGCTCGGCCAACGGCAGGCCGCGAGAATCTGAATCTCGCTATGGTGGTTCGAGTCCATCGCCGGGAACTCGTTGATGACACGCGGATAGCTCAGCCGGTAGAGCGCCGGTAGAGCGCCGGTCTCACATACCGGAAGTCGCTGGTTCAAGCCCAGCTCCGCGTACTTTGGGCCGGTAGCTCAATTGGCAGAGCACCCCTTTCGCACGGGGGAGACTCCGAGTTCGAATCTCGGCCGGTCCACCATTGTGAGGTCCAGCAGAGTGCAGGCGCAAATGGCCGCGCACCGCCCTCGGACGGCGGGGGATTCCGGTTCGAGTCCGGAGCACTCTACTTGTTGTCTTCACTGTCGCCCAACCGCCCAACCGCCCAACCGCCCAATTGCCCAACCGCCCAATCGCCTATCCGCCCAATCGCCCAATCGCCCAATCGCCTTAACTCTTGGAGGCCCCAATGCAGATCTTTGGCACGCACGATGACGCCACCCGGGCCCAGCTCGCCAAGGTGGCGGAGAAGGCGCGGAAGGTCGCCCTCATGGCCGACGGCCACGTGGGCTACGTCATGCCGATCGGTGGCGTCGCCGCCTACGACAACGCCGTCTCGGTTGTCGGCGTCGGCTTCGACATCGCCTGTGGCAACGCCGCGATCCGGACCGACCGGACTGTCGCCGACCTTGGCAACACCGGCAACCAGGTCGCTCGTCGCCTCAGCAACCTGGCCGACGAGATCGCCGACACGCTGAGCTTCGGCGTGGGCCGGAAGAACCAGGCGGATGACGCCCCGACCGACGACCCCCTCTTCGAGGATGCGGCTTGGGGCGCCGTGCCGCCCAAGCACCGCCAGGCGCTGCTGGTGAAGGCGCGCCAGCAGCTCGGAACCGTCGGAAGCGGCAACCACTACGTCGACGTCTTCGCCGACGAGACCGGCACCCTCTGGGTCGGCGTGCACTTCGGAAGCCGGGGCTTTGGCCACACCGTAGCCTCGAACTTCCTCGCCCTCGGCCAGGGCGCCAAGTGGGGCGACCGGGTCCCCGAGACCGAGATCCTTCTGCCGCTCGACCAGCCGCTGGGGCACGACTACTGGACGCTGATGGAACTGGCCGGCCGCTACGCCTACGCCGGCCGGGAGTGGGTCGCCCGGAAGGTGGTATCGATCCTGAATGCTCAGGAGATGGAGCTGGTGCACAACCATCACAACTTTGCCTGGAAGGAGCAGCACGAGGGTGAGGAGCTGGTGGTGGTCCGGAAGGGGGCGACCCCGGCATTCCCCGACCAGCTCGGCTTCATCGGCGGGTCGATGGGCGACGACGCCGTGATCGTGCGGGGAACCGCAGTGGGGCAGGCGTCCGCGCCTGCCGAGCAGGAAATCCTTGCACTTCAGAAGGCTGCGCTCTTCTCCACCGTGCACGGTGCCGGCCGAGTCATGAGCCGGACCGCCGCGGCGGGAAAGCGCAACCGGAAGACCGGCCGGGTCCTGAGCGAGGGCCGGGTCACCTCCGAGATGATGCAGTCCTGGATCGCGGAGAAGGGCGTGATCCTCCGAGGCGGGGGGCTCGATGAGAGCCCGCATGTCTACCGCCGGCTGCCGGATGTCCTGGCGGCGCAGGGCGCCACCATCGAAGTACTGCACACTCTCCGGCCGCTCGTCGTCGTCATGGCCGGAGCGAATGAGTTTGATCCGTACAAGGACTGAACTGCGCCATTAGCCGTTGGCCATTGGCCGTTGGCTGTTAACCGTCGGCAATTGACGACACATGACCGTCCCTCGATGGACTACGTGTGATCCGCCGACTGCTTCTTGCCAACGGGCTAACGGCTAACGGCCAACGGCCAATAGCTCCTCAGCCCCGTGGTCCAACTGAACAGGGCACCCGGCTTCGAACCGGGAGGGTGAGGGTTTGAGTCCCTCCGGGGCCTCTTCCGCTTCAAACGTGTGTCATTGCGAGGCCCCCTCGCGGAGCGAGGGGCCGAA
>JANNSC010000407.1:0-4220 GCA_031402135.1 Gemmatimonadales bacterium
CCGGGCCATCGTCGCTGATCTGCACCACCACGCGGTCCAAGGCCTGTCCGGCGGTAACTGTCAGGTGCCCCCCCCCGACGGGACGGCGTCAAGGGCGTTGTCGATGAGGTTCATCCACACCTGGTTGAGCTCCGTCCCTACCGCGTGGGCGCGGGGAAGGTCCTCGGCAAACTCCAGCGTAACCGCAACCGACTTTTCCCGCGTCGGTGAACCCCTTCACGCTATCCACCAGATCATCAATGCGAGTGTTGGCGATCTGGATGTCCGTGGCCAGGGTATGGGCCAGGCACCGGGCGGCGATCCAACGCAACGCCGTGTCACGCTCTCCCAGACTGGATCACCACATTCCTGGCGAGGGTCTTGAATCTCACCCCGTTTGCCTGCACCACCGTAATGGACACATGGCCGGTCTTCCCGGTCTTGATGTCTCGCACAACACCGGATTTTCCGGCATGGGTCCCGCCGACAACTTGACATCGGGCGCCGTCGCTGAGTTTGCCGGCTGGTTTGGCTTTCATCCCTGGTTGCTCCTTTGGCTCTTGATGGTATCCCGGGCTCACTGTTCGGGCAGTCGGGACGCAGTGAACGATACCGCCGTGGCATCCTTGACGGCCACCGGCCCGAGCAGGTCCCAACGGTTTCCTTCGATGTCGAGGAAAACCGCGACCCGGCCGTATGGCTCGACTCGGGGATCGGATACGAATGACACCCCAGCCTCCATCATCCGCTTGTAGGAAACCTCAAAATCATCGACTCGGAGGAAGAACCCGACTCGGCCGGCAAATTGCTTGCCGATGCTCTCTGACTGGTGGGCGCGGCAGCCCGGGCCAGCAGAATTCCGGTGACACCGCCAACCGGGCGCACCACGACCCAGCGCTTGGGGCGACCATCGTTGGTCAGAGACGCTACGTCCTCAACCAATTCGAACCGCATGACATTCACGAAGAAGTCAATTGCGGGATCGTATTCCTTCACAACCAGCGCTATCAACTCGAGATGCGACATCCCAAGACTCCCTTGATCACGGAATAGAGGTCGCCTTGGCAGCAGCAACCCCGGTGCATTGGCTGGAGCAATGGCCCGCTGCGATGGCCCCCAGCTTGAGCTCCCCGCCGCGGGCGCCAGCCCAATCGTCACCGTCGAAGCCGGTACCGGGGCGTACGGAAGCCACTCGGGTGCTGCGCGAGAATGACCCGAGAGTCGCTCCGTCCCTGGGAGTACAATTCTATCCCTAACGCATTACAACGCAATCACTTGAGACGCGCAACACCGCGTGTCGGCACCGGAAGCGCCGGCGAAAGGTGAGCCCTCTTACCATCCATTCTCGCTTAACTGTATATGACCACTCAACCCTGGGTTCCCATGAATCGTAGTCTCGCGTCCCTGTTTGCCCTCACTGCCCTCGTTGCCTGCGGCGGAGGCGGCAGTGGCGGCGGCGGACCCACCCCGCCGGTGAGCGCCCCGGTCGCATCGGTCACCGTCACGCCCGATGTTTCCTCGATCACGCCAACGCAATCGGTCCAGCTGGCAGCCACACTCCGCGACGCCTCCAGCAACGTGCTGTCGGGCCGCAGTGTCAGCTGGACCGCGACGCCGCTCGCCGTGGGTACGGTCAGCACCAACGGCCTGGTCACCGCCCTCACGCCCGGCACCCTCACTGTGTCGGCCACCAGCGAGGGCAGGACCGGGGCAGCGCAGGTCACCGTGGTGAACAACTCCCCGGTCGCAACAGTCGTTGTTACGTCGCCGGTGCAGCTGCTGATCCCGCTGCAGACGGCACAACTCACCGTCGTCCTCAAGGACGCCTCCAACAACGCCCTCACCGGCCGCACAGTTACCTGGACCGCGACGCCGCAGAACGTCGGTACGGTGGGCAGCGCCTCGGGCCTCGTTACCGCCCTCGCCCTGGGCACCCTCACCGTGACGGCCACCAGCGAGGGCAAGAGCGGGAACGCCGTCCTCACCGTGGCCAGTGGCGGCGTGGTTGGCTCGGCCGGTGGCACGCTCAGTCTCGCGGGCGGGGACGTCGAAGTGCAGGTGCCGCCCGGCGCCGTCTCTACCAACATGACGATCACCGTGATCCCGGTGAGCGGCCCAAGCGCGCCGCCACCTGCCGGCTGGCAAGCGGTGGGACAGCAGTACTCGCTGGGCCCTGCCGGCGCGAGCTTCGCGCAGCCCGTCACAGTGAAATTGAAATACCGGAGCGGAGACCTCCCGGGGTGGGTCATGTCCGGTGACCTCAAGGTTCGCCAGGTGATCGGCGGCCAATGGAGCAGCCTGACCAACGTCGTCGTGGACGGCGTCAACAAAACCATCTCCGGCCGGACCACCACCTTTAGCGCCAGCAGTTCGGGCCTGCGCTCCGGTGCGCCGAACAACCTGGGCCTTGTTGGCGAAGCCAGCGTGGAGGTGCCGGACCCGTCGGTCGGCATCGGCGCGCAGGATCCCGTCGTGACGATGTCTCCCACCTCGGGCAGCGTGAACTTCCAGCAGCGGTCGGCGACGTTCGGCGTGGTTATCGCGCCGAACGGCACTGGCGTCCCGCTGCCGGCCAACACACCGCCGCCCCAATACCGCTGGTCTACCACCGGGAACAACGGAGCGATCAGCGGCCCCGGTCCCACGCAGTGGACCACGACGACCCAGGTCCAGTACACGGCGACCAACGCCGTTCTGAACCAGTTGAGTGGCCCGATTGACGACGTGATTGTCGAGGTCCTGCTCAACCCCGGGGAGGCCGACCCGGCAAAGCAGCGGATCGTCTCCGCGCGTGCGACGGTCGACGCCGACCTGCAGCTGACCTACGAGCTGGTCCCCTCGAGTCCGGTGATCGATCGCGGCCAGGCGAAGAACTTCCAGCTCCTGATTCGCGACAAGGCGGGGGCGGTAGTGCTTCTGCCCACCGCCCACGAACTGGCGTGGACCACCTCCGGTTTTCACGGCAGCCTCGGGGCAGCCGGCCCCAAGCAGGAAACAGTCACCTATACAGCCAAAACGACCTTCAGCAGCCCGCCGCCGCGCGTAGACGACGTCAAGGTGAAGGTGACCGAAACGAAAACCTCGCCAATTCGCACGTGGAAGCCGGCAATATTAGGTGGTGAGGGTGCATGGACCGACGAGGACGTAACCCGCACACTCACCAAGGCCGAAGCAAAGACCTTCGTCACAGTGAAGGTGCAATACACCGTCACTCTCATTCCGCCCAGCAAGACCATCGGGGTCAACGCCAACACCAAGCTCACCGCCGCCCTCGACCCGCCCGAGACGGGAGTGATGTACAAGTACACCAACCCGGGCGCTTTCGGGACCTTGAACGTCGCCAACGGCGTCCGGACGGCGTTGACCGAGGTCACCTACACCGCCAATGCCACCGGTGGCGGGACCGACAAGGTAAAGGTCGAGGTGGTGTCGGTGGTGGCGGGGGTGGAGCTGGAATCGCTCGGCACGGCCGAGGCCAACATCGCTGTGGACCAGCTGACCGCGGGGTTTGCGGTTTCCGTGCTCCCGACGCCGGGCGGTTGGTTCACCTCGGCGCAGATTTCGATTCCCAAGATCGCGGGCGCGACCTCGTACGAAGTGACCGCCACGACGCCTGATGGCCCCTACACGAAAACCTTCAGCGGGGCAACATCCGCTGACCCGTTCTCGGTGGGTCAGGTCCTCGACGGCGGTGGGTCGTGGAAGATCAACCTCGAAGGCGGTTTCAACACCATCGACGTCGCGCAGCAGGCGCGGGCCAACCTGTACCAGACCAAGTACGGTGGGGTGCAGTTCAAGATCAAGGTGAACATGTAGCGGGGGGACGCGCCAAACCCCCGGCGGAAACCTCCGTGCGGGGGATTCCCGACTTTCGTCACGCTGGGGGCGTATGGTGGCGTCAATCCGGAGCCGATGGCGAGAGCCACCATCACTTGCGAGGAAGTCCATCTCGCCAGGCAATTACCTCGAGCTCGCCCCGGACTGCTTCCTCGACCGTAATGACCGGCCGCGCCTCGAATACAAAGGCCGGAAGCATCGAACAGACCTTGTGAACGGCCACCGGATCGTCGCACTCTACCAGCATATGCCCACCCCACTCGCCGACTCGTACCACGAAGAATTCGATCTTGAAATTGGCCGGCGCCTTCCATTGACCGAATACCTCGAGGATTCGCTTCTGGGCATTCTCGTACTCGATGGGCGAACCCTGCGGGCGTTCGAACCAGCTGATGACGTATTTC
>JANNSC010000408.1:0-4151 GCA_031402135.1 Gemmatimonadales bacterium
GCCGACCGCGCCATTCCAGAGCCGCCACAACCGCCGGTCGTGGAAAATCCCTGCGGCAATGTTCCACTCCTCGTCATCGATCTTGGCCCACTCGGGATTTTTGGACTGGATTTCCCGGAACGTGGCGGGCATCAGCTGCATGATGCCCCGGGCGCCGACCCAGCTTTTCGCGTTGGGATCAAGCCGGCTCTCGGTCATGCCCTGGGCTTTGAATATCCGCCAATCGAAGCCGACTCCGAACGACCGCTTGGCGTACTTCCGGAAGGTCTGGTCGTAGCGGTCGGCGCCGCGCTGAGCCGACAGCGGCATCACAGCGAGCAGCGCTGCTGCAGTGCCGACGAAGATCGCGGTCCGGATCAGTTGAGCGCCCCGGCGATGATGATTGCCACGCTGAGGAAGATGGCGGCAATGAAGATGGCCACCGCCACGTTCCCCTTGTGGAGCTCGGCCGCGAAGTCGACCTGGGGCGTCAGCCAATCGATGACGCGATAGGCGGCAAACATGAGCACGACGCCCAGCACCGCGTAGAGAAAATTGACCGCAATGATGGTCCACTCCATGTCGATCCCTCTCGCTTTCTACCCCGGACCTGCGCCGCAGGCTCTTAACCTTACCCCTCCGACACCCGGGCCGCCATCGCGGGGCCGGCAGGCGCGCTGCGGACGGCGGGCGATTCGAGGGGGTGCGGAAATAGGGCGGGGGGAACAGCAGAGCCGACGGCCGACTACATCCGCTTGAGCAGAGCCTGGAAGCGGGGATCCTGGCGCAGGGGGTTCAGGTCCGAGTCGTTCTCGATCCACTCCCGGTGCCCGAATCCATTCTGGACGGCCTTGTCGAGGCAGTCAATCGCCTCGTCGATCAAGTCTCCACTGGAATAGCAGCAGGCAACATTGTAGAGGACCAGGGAGTCGGATTCGTTGGCCGAGCGGGCCCGGCCGGCCCATTCCAGCCCGCGCTCGCGATCGCCCAGCCGAATCAGTGCCCCGGCACCGAGGTAGAGCGCTCGGGCATCGTCGGGGTTCAACTCGAGGTGTTTTTCGACCACGCTGAGCCCCCGGCGGCTCGCGGCCGATGCCGCTTCGCGCCGCCCCAGCCCCTTGAGAGGTCCGGAAGACAGCAGGACCGCCTGATAATCTTCCGGGCGCACCCGGGCCGCTTCCTCGAACTGCCGCACCGCCTCCTCCAGCTTTCCCGCCTGCAAATGGGCTCGGGCATAGAGATAGTGGGCCTCGTAGAGATTCGGATTCAGACGGATGGCCGTTTCGAATTCCTGGCAGGCCCCTTTATAATTCCGTTCCAGGGTCAGAGCGAATCCGCGGGATGCGTGGGCCTCGGCGATTTCCGGCGCCAGGTCGAGCGCCTTCTTGCTGGCGCTTTCGGCGCCCTCGAGATTGGCGCGGCTGCCGTCCCAATACATATAGAGAAAGGCGCAGCAGTCGGCAATACCGGCGTAGGCGATGGCGTAGTGCTGGTCGATGTCGATGGCACGCTCGAACATCCGCCGAGCGTACTGGATCCCGGTGCGGCTCCATTGATGGAAAAATTGACGCCCCCGCAGATAGTACTCGTACGCCTCGACGTTATCAGTGGGAGCGGCCTCGATGGCCCGCTTCTCGCCTTCGCTCAGCACCACCCGCAACGCCTTGACGATGTTCCCGGCAATTTCGTCTTGAATGGCAAAGACATCCTCGAGCTGCCGGTCGTAGCGCTCCGACCAGAGGTTGTTGCCGTCGGCCACGCTGACCAGCTGAGCCGTAACCCGCAGTCGATTGCCTGCTTTGCGAACGCTGCCCTCCAGCACCGTGGCCACCTTGAGCTTGCGGCCGATCTCCCCGATGTCCTCGTTCTTCCCCTTGAAGGCAAACGCCGAGGTGCGGGAGGTAACCCTGAGCGCCTGGACCTTGGTCAAGGCATTGATGATCTCCTCGGCGATGCCGTCGCTGAAATATTCGTTCTCGGCGTCGTTGCTCATGTTGACGAACGGCAGCACCGCAATCGACTTGGCGTGGGGGGCGCCGATCTTGAGCTCGGGTGGCGTGGAGGTGCCGCCGGGCCAGGTGAGCGCCTGGCCAAACTGCGCGGCGGTGGCGTAGCGGGCGCCGGGGGATTTTTCCAGGGCCTTGATGATCGCCGAGTTGAGCCATTCGGGCACCTCGGCGCGGTGGTCGCGGAGCGGTGGGACCGGCTCGGTAAACAGCTTGGCGATGATCGACTGGACGGTGGGGCCGACGAATGGCGCGGTCCCGCCGATCATTTCGTAGAGCATGGCGCCCAGCGAGTAAATATCGCTGCGGGCGTCGAGCTCGGGCTCGCCGGAGGCCTGCTCCGGGCTCATATACGTCGGCGTCCCGATGGCGGTGCCGGTCTGGGTCATCGAGCCGGACCCGGCCGCGGTGACCGCCTTGGCAATACCGAAATCGGTGACCATCGCCTCGCCCTCGTGCAGCATCACGTTTTCAGGCTTGATGTCCCGGTGCACGACTTTCTGGCGGTGGGCGTAGTCCAGCGCCGAGGCGACGGCCCGGGCGATGCGCACCGCGTCTTCCAGGGTGAGCTGGGGGGTCCTTTCCAGATGCTGCCGCAGCGATTCCCCTTCGATGAAGGGCATGACGTAATAGAGGAGATCGTCGGCCTGGCCTGAGTCGTACAGCGGCACGATGTGGGGATGCTGCAGCCGGGCGGCAATCTGGATTTCGTGCAGAAAGCGCTGGGATCCGATGCTCAGAGCGAGTTCGGGATGGAGGACCTTGAGCGCGACGGGGCGATGGTGGCGCAGGTCCTGGGCGAGGTACACTGTGGCCATACCGCCCCGGCCCACCTCACGTTCGATGGTGTAGCGCTCGGCGAGGGAACTTCGGAGACTACTCAGCACATCAGTCATCAGGGCGCCAAAGATAGCGCAGGCCCGGGTGGATCGGAAATTGTGTAGCGCGAACGGAAAAGGCAGCGGCTCCGGGCTCGATTCTCAGGCTCCGGGGCAAGGGGATCCCTCCGCGGCCTGCAGTCCGCCTCCGGCGCCCTGACGTCCGCTGCGGGAACCCCTCGCACCCTGCGCCTGACTATTGAGACCTGAGCTTGGAAGCCCAGCGCGCAGGGTCCAGCCCATCTCGCATCAAAAGTGGCTCACCCGCGTCGAAATGATACCGTCCATCCTCGGCGCGCCCGCGATCTTGGGGGATGGCCACTTGCCCACTCGGCGCCGAGGAGCGTACCCTATGGTCATGCCCGACACTGGTAGACGCTGGACCCGGGAGATGGTATTGGCGTTGCCGGACGACGGCAATCGCTACGAACTGTTCGACGGCGAGCTGCTGGTGACGCCGGCGCCGAACGGCCTGCACCAGCTGGCGGTTTCGAGATTGTGGGAGGCCCTGCTCTCCTTTGTGCGATTGCATCGGCTCGGAGAAATCCTGACCTCGCCCGCAGACCTCCACCTGGGCGGAGACCAGCTCTCCCAACCCGATCTCTTCGTCATTCCCTCGCTTCCGGCAAACCGGCGAGTGTGGGCCGGCTTCCCGAATCCGATCCTGGTGATCGAGATACTCTCGCCCGGAACCGCCCGCTTCGACCGCATCGTCAAGCGTCGCCGATTTCAGCGGGCCAACATTCCGGAATACTGGGTAGTTGACCTCGACGCGCGGGCCATCGAGCGGTGGCGCCCGCTGGACGAGCGCCCCGAAATCCTCGACGACCAGCTGCTCTGGAAACCGGATGGCGCCAGCACGGCCCTGGCGATCGATTTGCCCGAATATTTCGGAGGGGTGTGGGGGCCGGCCGCTCCCTAGGAATCAGGCGAATTCGCAGGCTTTGAGTGCCGCTCCCCACCTCACTGCGCCGCGACGGCCGATCGGCCTCCGCGCAAGACGTACTTCTGGATCTTCCCGGTCGCCGTCTTGGGGAGTTCGGTGAGAATGGTGAGTCCCTTCGGCACTTTGAAGCCGGCGAGCTGTTTGCGGGCAAAGTGACGCAGTTCCTCCTCGGTGAGGGTGGCCCCAGGCTGCAGCACGATGAAGGCGTGGGGCGCCTCGCCCCATTTCTCGTGGGGCAGCCCGACGACGGCCACTTCGAGTACCGCGGGGTGGCGCAGGAGCACGCCCTCGACTTCGATGGAGGAGATGTTTTCCCCCCCGCTGATGATCACGTCCTTCAGC
>JANNSC010000409.1:0-13786 GCA_031402135.1 Gemmatimonadales bacterium
GCGGCGTCGGAACGAGTACGGAGACCGCCGTCCTCCTCGAGGACGACGGTTTTCATTGTTTCCAGGGAGAGCCGCCCGGCCAGGCGGTGTTGGGCGGTCTCTCCTTGCAGCGGGGCAAAGGTGAAGCGGCGGTGGCGATCCCGCGCGACAATAAATCGCACGAATCCGTCGCAGAGGGCGCAGAGGCCGTCGTAATAGACGATCTTCTGATTCACCGTCGATCGGGCGGCATCACGTCGCTCCTCCCCATGAGATACTTGTCGAACCAATAGAGCTGCCATTCCATGCTTTCCACCAGGTGCTTCGGTTCGCCGGTGCGGGTCAGGTTGTGATTTTCCCGGGGGAAGATCACAAACTCGGCGGTTTTGTTGAAGTACCGGAGGGCGCGGAACCACTGCTCGCCCTGTTCGAGCGGCACCCGGTAATCATTCTCGGAGTGCAGAATGAGAATGGGGGTCGTGACGTTTTTGGCGTACTTGAGGGGAGAGCGGTCCCAGTACAGGTCGAACTTCTGGAAGAGATCACCGCGAAAGTCGGTCTTGTGGCCGTAGGCACCGTCCCGGGTGCCCTCATCGCTGATGAAATTGGAGATGCTCCGCAGGGTGACGGCAGCCTTGAAGCGATTCGTGTGGCCGACAATCCAGTTGGTCATGAACCCACCGTAGGAGCCGCCGGTCACGCCGAGGCGGGATTGGTCGATCCAGGGATTGGCCGCGAGAATGGCGTCTACGCCGGACATCACATCTACGTAGTCCTTGCCGCCCCACTCCAGTTCGATGCCGCGATTGAACTTGTGGCCGTAGCCGGTGGAGCCGCGGGGATTGGTGAAGAAGACCGCCCAGCCCTTGCCGGAGTAGACCTGGAATTCGTGATACCAATCCACGCCGTACATGCCAGCGGGACCGCCGTGGATGCTGAGAATCATGGGGTATTGCCGGCCGGCCACCCAGCCGAGCGGTTTGACCAGGAAGCCGTCGATGTTCCAGCCGTCGGCGCTTTGGTAGGATATGCGCTCGACCGGCATCGGGTCGAGGGTGGCAAAGAGCGAATCGTTGACTCCGGTAAGGCGGTGTTCGCCGGTAGCGTCGAGTCGGGCGGCGTAGATCTCGTCGGGCCGGCGGAAATCGTTGCTGGCATACGCCATGACACCGGCAGCGGGGTTGACCGAGAGGCCGCGGACGGCGCGAGGGCCGGTTGTAATCGACGTAACACGCTTGGTGGCGGGGTCGAGTCGGTAGTAGTGGGTTTCTCCGTGGTACCCGGTGCCGAACCAGATGGCCTTGCCGGCTTCGGCCCATTGGACGTCTCCGGGGTAGTACTCGGTGCCTTCGAAGATCAGGGTGGATTTTCCGTTGCCGGCGGCAGGCGCGGTGAAGAGGGAGGGTGGCGCGCCGTTGGTGATCTGGGCGGTGTAGAGAATGGTCTGCCCATTGGGATGCCACCGCGGTGCCCCGGAACCGTTGTTCTTGTCGGAGATCAGGGTCGGGTTGCCGCCGGTGGCCGGAATGACCCAGATGTCGTCGTCCTCATCTCCGTTTTCCTCGTTGCCGGTACGATTGCTCACGAAGGCGACCCGGGTGCCATCGGGAGACCATTGTGGGTCGGTGTCGTTCCAGGCATCGCCGCTGGTGATCTGGGTGGTTTTGGCGGTGCTGGCGTCGATGACGTAGATGTGGGACTTCCTGTCGTCGAACCAGCCGGTGTCGTTGAATTTGTAGGCCCAGCCTGTGTAGTGGCGCACATCGCTGCTGAGGGGTTTCCGATCGATGGGCCCGGTGCGGGAGAGGCACGCGAGCCGGGTGCCGTCGGGCGACCAGTCGCAGCCGGTGGCGCCGTTGTTGAGGCCGGTGATCCGCCTCGGTTCACCTCCGGTCAGGTCGAGGAGAAACGCCTGGGGGCGGAGCGAGGCGTCATCGCCCGGAATGGGGCGGGCACTCGTAAATAGGAGAGCCTTGCCGTCGGGTCGCCAGCGGGGGGCGCTGGAGCTCAGGTGATTGGCGGTGAGCTGCCGGGGGGCGCCGGCGCCGTCGGTGCTGGCGAGCCAAATGGAACTGAGGCGACGGTTGGCGGCTCGGTCGATCCGGGTGATGGTGTAGGCGACGAGTTTGCCATCGGGGGAGAGGCGAGGGTCGGCCGGGGTCTTGAAGAGGAAGTAGTCGTCGGCGGTGATGGAGCGCTTGGTCTGAGCTGCGAGCTCGGTTCTTGGCAGGGTGAGTTGGGCTGATCCACAGATTACACAGATTGCACAGATTTTTTGGATGATGGAGGGGGCAAGCATTGTTGCCGAGCTCGGGTTTTGGGGGGTGGGGGAATGTAGCTCGGGTGGGGTGGGTCGGGGTCGGGAGCAAATTGGGAAGGGGTCAACTCCGCCACTGGAGCGAACTACCAAACCCGCTGGACCCCATAGGCATCGAACAGAACTTCGTTGCTGAGCAAGGCCAGCCCCTCGGCCTGGGCCTGAGCAATCAGCATGCGATCCCACGGGTCCTGGTGATGGTTGGGAAGGCAGCCAGCCAGCTGGGCGTGGATGGTGGTGATGTCGAGCGGAAGGAAGCCTTGGCCGAGGATGGCGCCGAGCACGTCGGCGGCGACGTCTGCCGCCCCAGGCAGCCGCCCGAGGCGGGCCTTGGTGGTGAGTTCCCATGCGGACGCGGCGCTCACATACACTTCGCTATCCTCTCGCTGGAGGGCGGTCCGGGCTCGGCGGGAGAGCCGCCGACTGCCATCCAGCCACCAGAGAAAGGCGTGGGTATCGAGCAGCATCCGCATGTCAGGTGGTCCAGCGAGCTACTTCCTTGGCGGAGAGGGGTTCGAAGAAGGCTGGGGTGACGCGGGCGCGGCCCCGCATGGCGCCGAACTGCCGCTTGGGTTTGCGTACGGCGATGGGGACCAAGCGGACGGCGGGAACAGCACCGCGGGCGATGATGATCTCCTCTCCCGCCAGGGCCCGCTCGATCAGCCGAGAGAGGGTGGTCTTGGCCCGATGCACGGTAATGGTAGCCATTCGCATCACTCCAGTATACTAGCTAATCAAGCTAGCTAGGTAACCCGAATAGCGCGAGCTGCCGATGGTGACCGGGTTGCTCCGGCACCGTCGCGTCGAAGCGGTAGATTCTCACCGTTCTCCGAACGACTTTCAGCCGGAGCCGGCCCCATGAGGGATCAGGTGGACAAGGCGACGTTTCTTGCGGGGCTCCGGTGCCCTACGCAGGGGTGGCGCAGGCACCGGGCTGAGGGGGCGGCGATCGGAGCGGGGTTGGAGTGGAAATTCCAAGTTGGGCAGGAGATGGGGCGGCTGGCGCGGAAGCAGCTGGGCGATGGCGGTGTGAGTTTCGAGGCGCCATTCGAGTGGCAGAGGTGTGTGGCCCGTGCTGACGCGATCCGGCGGCAGGGTGACGGGTGGGATGTGATCGAGGTGAAGTCCGGGAAGGTGCCGGAGGACGGCGAGATTTCCGCGGAGTACATCGACGACGCGGCCTACACCACCATGGTGGTGCAGGGCGCGGGGTCGCCGGTCCGGCGCTGCTTCCTGATGCTGATTCGGCGGGACCTTCGGCTGGGTGACGGTCTCCCGGTGCTTCAGGAGATCGATGTCACGGCGGCGGTCCTGACGCGGGCGGCGGATTTCGCCCGGGTGGCCGAGGATGTGGTGGGCGCGGTGCTTGGGAAGGCGTTGCCGGAGCCGGAACTGGTGTTTGCCTGCCGGGAGTGTGAATTCTTCGCGACGGAGTGCATCGGCAGGGGAGTGCCCGACCCCCTTTTCATATTGCCGAGGCTCAGCCAGAAGAAATTTGCGCTGCTCCGGGAGTACGGCAGGATCTCCGCCCTTCCCGACGGCATCGAGCTGACCGCGACGCAGGAGCGGGTGGCGGGGGTGATCCGGAGCGGGATTGCGGACTGCGATCGTGTCGCGCTGGCGGCCCTTGACAAGGTAGTCTGGCCGGCGCACTACCTGGATTTCGAGGCGGTGATGCCGGCGCTGCCGTGGTTTCCCGACACGCCGCCGTACGAATCGATTCCGTTTCAGTATTCGCTCCATGTGGCAGAGGCCCCGGATGGGAGGGCGACGCACCGGGAGTATCTGGCGCCGTTCGAGGGCGACTGGCGCCGAGAACTGGCTGAGCGATTGCTGACTGATGTGGGCGGATCAGGCAGCGTCATCACCTATTCGGGATATGAGAAGCGGATGCTCAACACCCTGGGACGGATGTTTCCTGACTTAGCGGGCGTGATGGGGGCGGTGATTGCCCGACTGTTCGATTTGGAAAAGGTGTTGAACAAGGGCTATTGCCACCCCGGGTTCATGGGGCGCACCTCCATCAAGAAGGTGCTGCCGGTGGTGGCGCCGGCTTTGAGCTATGACTCGCTCCGGGTGGGGAACGGGGACGACGCGATGGGGACGTTTGGGCTGTTGCGAGTTGGTCAGCGGGGACGGGAGGAGCACGCCGGGCTGCGGGCGGCGTTGCTGGCATACTGCAAGCTCGACACGGCGGCGATGGTGGAGGTGCATCGGGCGCTGCTGGGGGTGCGGCGGTCGGTTTGAAGGAGTAGGTCGCGCAGCGGAAGCTTGAACCGGGGTACCCACGAGTGATTTGTCACCGGGCGGACCGCTGGAACCGGATCGCCTACGGGCGCCACCGTTCGCGCTCATGTCCGAGTGTCAAGAATCAGCGGCCGCTCACTGACGCACCCTAGGGCGCCTCGGTTTGGCGCGTCCGAACGCAGCCTTGCGCCCTCTTCTTGACGACCCGGCTCGGCGGTTCCGGCCACGAACTATTCGATCCGCTGACACGCCCTCACCAGCTTCTCCAACCCCTCCGCCAAGTCGGCCTCGCTCATCAGCAACTGCGGTGCGATCCGGATGACATGGCCATAGAGCCCCCCGGTGCCGAGGAGGAGCCCTTCATCCCTGCAGGCCTCGAGGAGAGCGGCGGCTCTCTTCGGAGCGGGAGTCTTCGAGGCGCGGTCTTCCACCAGCTCAAGCGCCTGCATCATCCCCATGCCACGGACATCGCCGATCCACTGGTGTTGCTGCGCCAGTTTGTCGAGGCCGACTCGGAGCTGGCGGCCCCGCTCGGTGCTCCGAGCCGGCACATTTTCTCGTTCCATGATTTCGAGGGTGGCGTCCATGGCGGTCATGCAGACGGGATTGCCACCGAAGGTGGAGATGGTCTTGCCTTGCCACGCGGCCGCAACCTCATCGCGGGCGATGGTCGCCCCCACCGGCATTCCGCCGGCCACCGTCTTGGCCATGACCATGATGTCGGGCTCGACACCCCAGTGCTCGATGCCGAACCACTTGTCACCGGTCCGGCCAAACCCCGCCTGGACCTCATCGGAAATGAACAGCCCGCCGTGCTTCCGGATGATGGCGGCGACGAGCTGGAAATACCCCGGGGGCGGCACAATGTACCCACCGGCGCCGAGAATGGTTTCGGCGAAGAATGCCGCCGGCTTGCCGTTGGTCAGCGTGACAATGATTTCCTCGACGTCCTGGGCGTATCGTTCGGCGCAGCGATCGTGGGGCGGCCCGAAAGCGCAGCGGTAGCAGTAGGGGGACAGGGCGTGCTTGACCCAGGGGACCGCTGCGCCAAGAGGCGTCCAGGCGCCCATGGCGGTGAGGGTGGTGCCAACGGCGGAGCGGCCGGAGTAGCCGTAGCGGAGCGCTATGATGTCATTCCGCCCGGTGTACATGCGGGCGAGCATGATGGCGGTTTCGACGGCTTCGGTGCCGCTGTTGGTGAAGAAGGTCTTCTTGAGCTGGCCCGGCGCGATGCCGGCGAGGCGGCGCGCGGCGTTGACCTGGGGCTCATTGATGTACAGGGTGGAGGTGTGACCGAGCCGGCCCACCTGGTCCCGGACCCGCTCGACGACCTCGGGATGGCAGTGGCCGATTCCGGTGGTGAGGATGCCGCAGAAGAAATCGAGGTATTCCCGGCCGGTGGCGTCGGTGACCCGGGAGCCACTGCCCTCGACCAGGACCAAGGGGTCCTTGTAGTAGGGCTGGGCGGCCGGAAGGATGAATTCTTTCCAGTCGGCTTTGACGGCGGCTGCGTCGGTTCTAAAAGTTGTGGTCATCGTTTGTGCTCCTCAACGGCGCCTGGACTGGGTCACGTACGGGCAGGTTTTCTGCAAGGCGGTCCGCTTGCCCCAGGTCACCTACGGGCGCTGCAGTTCGCGCTCATTCTCGGAGATCATAACTCGTTTGAGTGCGCACTGACACGCCCTATGGCGACCCGGGTCGGCGCGGCCGCGTTGCCAACTCCTGATAAGGCTCACCCAACAGCCGACCGGCCGCAAGTGGGGGTGGTTTGCGCCGGGCTCGGGTCTGGTGATATCGGCGTGCCGCGCTTCTGGTAGATGGAGGGGCGCCTGGTGACCCTCGGCCCACCATTGACATCCTGCTGGGCGATCCGGATCTGAATTTTTCTCACCTCATGTTCGGGGAGCGCTCCGCTCGCCTCATAGCGGTGAAGCTTGGCGAGCTTGCGCCGAGTGGCGACCGCGGTGGCGGGGGAGGACGGGGGGCGTCCCGCGCGATATGGGTTAGTTGCCGAGGCGGTGCTTTCCCGAGATTGGGGAGATGCGGGCTTGCACCCCCCCCAGCCCAGGAGCGTAGGCTATGGGTATGCCTGACCTTCGAGAATCGTGGACCCGAGCGGAGGTGCTGGCTCTCCCAAACGACGGCAACCGGTACGAGCTTTTCGGGGAGATCCCGGAGGCGCCGTAGACACGGTTGGCCCGGCCGACGGTTGGCGAGGACCGGGTTACCATTTCGAAATAACCACCCGCTGGTCGGTGTAGAACTCGATGGCGTCCCGTCCCTGAGCCTTCAAGTCTCCGTAAAAGCTCCCGCGCGATCCACCGAAGGGGAAGAACGCCATCGGCGCCACCACGCCGATGTTGATGCCGATCATGCTGATGCCGGCGTGGAAGCGGAACTGCCGGGCGGCGGCACCGCTCCGGGTAAATAGGGAAACGGCGTTACCGTAGTGATTCTGGTGGACGAGGGCGATGGCGGCGTCGAGTGAATCGACGCGGTTGAGTCCGATGACCGGGCCGAAGATCTCGTCCTTGCCGATGGACATGCCGGGAAGGACGTTTTCAAAGACGGTGGGGCCAAACCAGTGGCCAAGGGGGAGGCTGTGCACCACCGCCTTGCGGCCGTCCAGGAGCAACGTGGCGCCTTCGCGGGCGCCGCTGTCTACATAACCCGCTACCCGCTCCCGGTGGGGCCTCGAGATCAGCGGCCCCATGGTGACGGCGGGGTCGAGGCCATTGCCCAGTACCTGCGACGCCGCCCCGTCGAGGATACGGTCTCGAACCGGACGGTACGCGTCGCCCACTGCCACGACGATGCTTCCGGCGAGGCAGCGCTGGCCGGTGGCCCCATAGGCAGAGGACACGGCGGCGGCCGCCGAGGCGTCGAGATCGGCGTCGGGGAGAACAATGATGTGGTTCTTGGCGCCGCCCAGCGCCTGGACCCGCTTGCCGGATGCGGCGGCCCGGGCATAGAGCGATTTGGCGACGGCACTGGAACCGACGAAGGAGATGCCCTTGATGTCGGGGTGTTCGAGCAGGGCATCCACCGCAACCTGGTTGCCGTGGACGACGTTGAGCACGCCGGCGGGGAGTCCGGCCTGGACGGTGAGGTCCACCACGCGCTGGTGGGTGAGGGGGTCGCGCTCGCTGGGTTTGAGCACGACGGTGTTGCCGGTGGCAATGGCGAAGGGCCAGAACCAGAGGGGGATCATCACCGGAAAGTTGTAGGGAGTGACGACGGCAAAGGCGCCGAGGGGCTGGCGGATGGTTTCGCAGTCGATGCCCGGGGCAATGTTCTCGAGCGTTTCACCCATCATGAGAGTGGGCATGGCGCAGGCATGGGTGATCGACTCGATGCCGCGCTTCAGCTCGCCCAGAGATTCGTCTTTGGTCTTTCCGTGCTCCCGGGTCATGGTTTCGGCGAGCGGGTCGAGATTGGCTTCGAGCAGGGCGCGGAGCCGGAAGAGGATGTTGATCCGTTCGGTGACCGGGGTGTTGCGCCAGCCGGGAAAGGCATGGACCGCGGCGGCTACCGCCGTGCCGACATCGGCGGCGGTAGAGAGGGGAACACGGTCGAGGAGCTCGCCGGTGGCGGGATTGGCAATGGGGAGCGATTCGGTGCCGGTGGAGGCGGTCCAGCGGCCGGCGATGAAATTGGGAATTGGCATGGTCTGTTGGGTTAGAGGCGGATCACTGACGCGCCTGCGGGCGATCCGGTCCTGCGGGTCCGCCCGAATATCTCACACCATTCACCGCCTACTGCATCCGCGCCACGACCACCGTCACGTTGTCCGTGCCGCCTGCTTCCAGCGCCGCCGACACCAGGGCCTTGCAGATCGACTCGGCGCTGTCGGGGCGACCCAAAAAGGTGGCGATCCGGGCATCGTCGACGTGCTTGGTAAGTCCGTCGCTGCAGAGCAGCAGGGTGTCGCCCGGTTCGAGATCCACCAGGCCGACCTCCGGCGCCATTTCCGCGCCGCCCACGGTGCTGGTGAGGTTGCCGCCGACCTTGGCGCGGGCGGCCTGTTCCTCGGTCCAGGCACCGGCGTCCACCATGTAATTCCCCATGGTCTGGTCCCGGGTCAGCTGCCGGAGCCGACCACTGTGGAGGTAGTAGGCGCGACTGTCGCCCACGTGAATCAGATAGGCGCGCTGACCGACCAGGGTGGCCATCGTGAGTGTGGTGGAGGGCGCTCCACCCGGTCCGCCAAATTCGCGCTGAATCTGCTGGTGGGCCCGCTGGACGCCGCTCTCGAGTCGCTCGAGGAACTCATTTTCCCGGGTTACGTCGAGGTTGTTGAAGCAACCAGCGGTTTGCGCGATGTACTGCAGCATGGATTGAACCGCGGCGCCGCTGGCCAACTCGCCATCGGGCCGGCCACCCACGCCATCGGCCACCACGAAAAACATCGCTTCCGACGAGTTGAGATTTCCCAACGGACTTTGGTCGTCGAGGCTGGTGTAGTGCAGTTCCAGCGATTTGCGGAGAGTCCCAATGACGAATTGGTCCTCATTATTGGAGCGGACTTTGCCGGTGTCGGTCTGGCCGAAGGATTCCAGGTTCATTTGGCGTGCTCGGCAATCCATTGGAAGGCGGCCTCGACCCCTTCGCCGGTCTTGGCGCTGCTCCGGACGGCATGCCAGCCGAGGTCGAGGAGTTGGCGATCGTCTGCGGGGCCCAACACCCACTGGTCGGAAAGGTCGGTTTTGTTGAGGGCGACGCAGGAGGGCAGGGGGCCCACGGCGGCATCAGCGATGGCCTTGAGCTCGAACAGCTGGGTGAAGGTTTCCCGGCGGGTGCCGTCCACGACGTACAGAATGGCGTGGGCGCCGCGGAGGTAACTCACCGAGATGTCCTGGTGAGCGTCGCGGCCGGCGAGGTCCCAGAGGAGCAGGGTGACGTCGGTGCCGGCTATGGTAACCGTCTTGCGGTCGATCTTCACCCCGACGGTACTGTGGTACTTCGCCGAGAACATGGAGTGCACGTACTGCTGAACAAGACAGGTTTTGCCGGCGCCGAAGACACCCACCATGCACACCTTTTTCTGCATCATCGGGCACCCTCCCGAACGGTGAGGGGACTGAGGCGCACCTGGAAGGAGACGCTGCGATTGATGGCGGCCGGATCCACACCGCCGCGCGCCGGGAGCGGGCTGGTGGTGCCGATTCCGATGCCGTCGAGTTCGAGGGTGGAGAGGCCCGCAGCGACCAGGACCTGCCGCACCGCGTCGACCCGCCAGCGACTCAAGGCCTGGTTGGCGGCATCGGTGCCGGTGGGGTCAGTTCGGCCGGTCAATTCGAGGCTTACCCGGTAGCTCTCCTCCAGTGCCCCTGCCTTGAGGCGGCGGAACGAGCCCAGCGCCGCTTCGAGTTCGGCTCGGGCAGCAGGGGACACGTCGGCGGAGCCCACCTGGAAGAGTACCAGCCGGCGCTCGGTGTCGTCGCGCAGCGCGGCGAGCGCGAGGGAAAGTTCTGCCGTCACGCCGGAGAGGTCGAGGTGGGACACGCCGGGTGGTAGCGGGGCCGGCCTCAGCGAGCGGGCGACCCAGGCCAGCGGTGCCGTGCCGGCTGCGAGGACCGAATCCTGCTGCAGGGTAAAGGTCACGCTGGGGGGCGCGGCCAGGGTGCGCCTAACCCGCGCCAGGATGAGCATGGGTTCGAGCGAGAGATAGGACTCGAACCGCAGATTCAGGCTCGAGGAGTCGGCGCCGAGGGACGCGAGGAGCGTGGCGGGATCAGCGGCCAGGGGGTCGCGGAGGCCGCGGATATGCCAGGTGCCCCAGGCGCGACTGGCTTCGGTGACTTCGATGCCGGGTTCGGCCTGGAGGCGAGCGACCGACTGGGTCCACCGGCGCTGGGAGCGCCAGAGCAGAGCGGCGGCGACGGTGACGAGGAGCAGCAGGGGGAGGGCCCAGCGGAGCCAGGCGGTGGGGGCCCGGGCAGCGGCTTCCCGGTCGGTGCTCAATACGGTTTCGAGGCACTCTTCGAGAATCGGGTGGGCCGGCTGGAACGGCGCCGCGTCTCCCACAAAATCGGCGAAGGCCCCGGCGAAGTGCAGGTGGATGGTTTCCAGAGTGTCTTGCAGTTTTCGGAGCAGCGTGTCCGGGGGCGTGCCGCGAATCACGGCGGCGATGACGGCCTGGGGTCCCCGCTCCACCATGATGGTGAGCTCGCCGACGCTGAAGGTGCGCAGCCCGCCGCTGTCCTGCTCGGCGAAGGAATCTCCCACGAAGTCCTGGATTGCCGTGAGCATGGCGGAGATGAGATCGGCGTCGGCCACCTTGAGCTCGGGGGGCGCCACGTGGCCCAGGAGCAGGCCGGTTTCGGCGTGGATGAGGAAGACCTGTTCGACCCGATAGACCAGCGCGTGGCGGAGTACGATCTGGGCGTAAGGAACCCCAGTACGCCATGCCTCGATCCGCCACTTGAGCCCCCGAGGAGAGAGGCTGTGCTCCAGGGCGCGGTTGATCGACTGGACCAGTCCGGCGAGGGTCTCGGCGATGGCCTTGCGAATGGCCGGCCCCAGCACCGGGAAAATTGCGGCGGCGATTTCGCGCGGGTTACGACGGACCGACTCCCGGAGGGAGGACTCGACGGTTGGGGTAAGGGCGCGGGCGAGCTGCTTGTCGCGCCCGGCGCGGAGCGCGATGGCTTCGGGAAGAAATTCGGCGAGCCCTTCGGGAGTCAGGCCGAGGGCGTCGAGGCGACGCTCCAGCTCCTCCAGGCGGCGGCGCTCGCCGCTGAGGAGCAGTTCCCTCAGTTCGGCGAATTCTTCGGAGGCCGGGTCATACCCGGCAGAGGGCACCAGGAAATCGGGAGGGGTGCTCCGGTCGTCGTACGGGCTCACCCCTTCAACGCGCCTTTCCCGGATCCCTTCGCTTCGGCGGCGAGCTTCGATGCGACCTCTCCGAAGAGGCCGGCGAGTGACAGGATGTTCAGCTTTTCGGCTTTTAGCTCCTGGGCCGAGCGATTGAGCTCGGCGGTCAGCCGCTCGGTGACACGGGCAATGTCGGCGTTGACCGCCTTGGAATGGTGGAGGATGCCCTCGCGGAGGTCGGCGTCGGCCATGCCGGAGGATTCCTCGAGCTTGACGTGGCGCTTTTCGAGGCCGCGGAGGGCTTCCTTGAGGTCGGAGGCGAGGGCCTTGAGCTCCTCGGTACGCCGAGTCCGTTCAGCGGCGAGGCGCTCACCGAGGGACTGCACTTCCTTCTGGAGGGTAGCGTCGAGCCCGGCTACCTGCTTGGTGAAGTCAGAGCGCAGGGAGTCCTGGCCGCGGAGGAGGCGGGATTCGACGCCCTGGAGGCGGGATTCGACGGCGCGCATCTGGCCGCCGAAGAGGATGTCCCGGACCTTGTCAAGGCTCTCCGGGGTGGCATCGGCGGGGGCGGGCCCATTGGTCGGGGAGGCGCCCTTTCGGGTTTTGGTCATTGGTCAACTCAGTAGAGGGTGATGGGTAATTGTACGCCCGGATTGTGGGCGCTGCCATCCTGCGATTTTTCGGGCCCGGGCTCGGCGCTACCTTCCTGGGGGCAATTGATGCTCGCAGTTCAACGAAGCGGGGGGCCGTTATGCGCGCAGGACCGTTCGATGCCGGCGTGATCGTCCTGATGATTCCGATTGTGGCGATCGTCTGCGGCACAGTGCTGAAGATGGCGAAACTCAAGAGTGGCGACGGCGCCGGCCACGCGCTCAACGAGCTGACGACGCGGTGCGACGCATTGGAACAGGACGTCGGGCTGTTACGGCAGGAACTGAGCGACACCCAGGAACGGCTGGACTTTACCGAGCGCCTGCTGGCGGGTTCCAAGGAGCCACCGCGGTCCGGCTCCTGACCGGTTGAGCGGAGTCGGTGCGGATGCTGGCAGTACAAGCGAGTGTCGTCAATTTAGGACTATTAATTGTTGATTTTTAATAAAATTTCAGGTTATTTGCCGACGGTTTCATTTCCATTAACGGTGTTTTGTTGGGATAATACGCTGTTTTGTCGCTGTTTTATGGAGGTTTGTCGTGTTTTGTCGGTGTTTTGCGGAGACCGCTATCGTTACGGCTGTTTTGGATGATGGTAGGTGGGTGGGCCGGTGGACGGGTAGGCAGGTAGGCAGATGGGCGGGTAGGTGGGTGGCTGGGTAGGCAACACAGCTGACTCGGAGTGGGCTCGGGCCGGTTTGGCTGGAGGACTCGCCACAGGGTCCGGAGCGGTTTGCCACCCCTCGCAAAGGGGCCCGGAGCTAGTACGTTCCAGTCATGAAAATTCTCCTCCAGTTCGGCCTGGCGGCACTTGCACTCAACGCCGCGGCGCAGGCACCGTCTCCCCCCCTCCCAACCAACGACGCCCCGAATCCGTATACCACGATCGACGGCTGGGCGAAGCTGCCCGCCGGTCGGATGTGGGGATCGACCAGCGCGGTGGATATCGACCGGGACGGCCGGCATATCTGGGTGGCGGAGCGGTGCGGGGCCAACAGCTGCGGCGGGTCCAGCTTCGATCCGATTCTGCGGTTTGACGAGAGCGGAACGCTGGTGAAGAGTTTCGGGGCGGGACTGCTGCTCTCGCCGCACGGAATCACAGTGGACCGGGACGGGAATGTGTGGGTGACCGATTGCGCCTGCACCGGCAGCGCGGAGCAGCGGGCGACCCAATCGGCATCGGGCGGGCCGATGGGACATCAGGTATTCAAATTCAGTCCCGAGGGAGTGCTGCTTCTCACGGTGGGCAAAGCCGGCGGAGCGCGGGAGCCGGAGTTTCTCTACCAGCCGAACAACGTGTTGATCGCGCCCAACGGCGACATCGTGGTGGCGGAAGGCCATTCATCGGGCGCCACCGCCAACGCGCGGATCGTGGTCTTTGACGGGAGCGGGAAGTTTCTCCGGTCGTTCGGCAAACAGGGGACGGGGCCCGGCGAATTCGACCAGCCGCATGCGCTGGCGATGGACAGCCGGGGGCGGCTCTACGTGGGAGACCGGACCAACGACCGGATTCAGATCATGGACCTGCAGGGCAAGGTCCTGGGCCAGTGGTACCAGTTCAGCCGGCCGAGCGGAATCTGGATCGACCGGAACGACATGATCTATGTCGCCGATTCGGAATCGGGATCGGTGGAACCGGCCCGCCCAGAGTGGAAACGGGGCATCCGGATCGGAAGCGTCAATGACGGCAAGGTGACTTCCTTCATTCCCGATCCTGCGGTGAACCCGCCCAGCACCAGCGCCGCCGAGGGGCTGGCGGTGGACGCGAAGGGCAACA
>JANNSC010000410.1:0-8437 GCA_031402135.1 Gemmatimonadales bacterium
GAATGTTCAGCGGCCGGGTGTCCACCCGGGAAGTGGGCGGGCCCATTGCCATCGGCATGATGGCGGGGCAATCGGCCCAGCTTGGCATCGTCGCCTTCCTGGCGTTCATGGCCACCATTTCCGTCAACCTTGCCGTCTTGAACCTGCTGCCGATTCCGGTGCTCGACGGGGGACAGTTCCTCTTTCTGATCGGGGAGGCAGTGCTGCGGCGTCCGCTGTCAATCAAGTTGCGGGAACGGCTGACAATGGTGGGCTTGGTGCTGATCGGGCTCTTGATGATTCTGTCTTTTTCCAACGACATCAGAAGGCTGCTGGGGCTGCTCTGACGTTGTAGCGCCAGGGCCCGGCTCGATTGGGAGGAGCTGATGGGAGGACGGGTCCAGCAGGTCGCAGCGCAGCAGGAGCGGGCGTGGTCGGCCGAGTACCTCAAGTGATTGGGGGACTGGAGGGGGCGCTCGAACACGCCGGGCCGACCCGGCCAGTGGATTCCTTTGTCCTGGTTCCTCTGGCGCTGATGGCGGCGGCGTCCGTCTATGTGCCGCTCGGGCTCCGCTCGCTGCTTGGGGTCTTCGCCCTCGGGATGGTGCTGGTGGCATGGCACCGAAGGCGCCTGCCCGGTGGCCCTTCGCTGCGAAGCCCCGGCGCCGTGAACCTCTTCGCGATCGCTCTCCTCGCTGTGCTGGCATTGATTCCGACATTTCGCCTTGCCGTTGCCCCGGGCGCCGATCAGGCGATGTATTCCGCGATTGCCCGCGGCATGACCGATTCCTCCCCGGGACTCTCGCCGGCATGGGGAGATCTCTCTGCCACGTTCTATCCCCGGGGGTATTCGGCGGTCCTGGCCGTCCTTGGCATCGCCTTCGGGCCGGCGAAGGCGTCACTGATTGGTGCCGGGCTGGCGTTGTTCGTCTTTGCCGTGTCGGTCGGATCATTCTTCCGAGCGCTGGGGTTGGGGCCGTCCTCCTGCGCAATGGGTATCATCGTGGCGCTGGTGTGTCATGCTCCGCAGTATTTCTTCAGTGCTGGCTCGAATTCCACCACGCTCGCCCTTGGCATAGGGCTCATGGGGAGCCGGCACTTTCTCGCCGCGGGCCGTCAGGACGGCGACAGTACGCCTGACCTGATCCTCGCATCGCTTTTCTCCATCGCTGCCCTCGCCACTCATCCGATCGGCGGGCTCGCCTCTCTTGGGCTCAGCTGTGCTGCAGTCCTGGCCTTCCTGCCGGCCCGGCGGGCATCCGCCCTCCTGCTTCCGCTCCTCATCGTGGGGGCCTTCGCGGCGTTGTTGGTGAAGGGGGGGCCTGAACTCTCGCTCGGCGAGCGGCTCTGGATTCAGGAGTGGCTACGGGGAACAGAGTCGGTGTTTCGGAATGCTCCGCTCACTCCCTGGGGGATGTTGGATGCCGCAAGGGAAAAGCTGGGCGGGCCCTTCCTGGTGCTCGCCGGGGCGGGAATTCTGGCATCGTTGACGTTGCCTCGCTACCGTCAGCTCGGCCTTCTGGCTCTCACCGGATCAGCGGCGTTTCTCTTGATCGAGGCGATCGGCCCCTACCTCCCGATTTTTGGATCGGTGGCCTTCGCGATTCGCATGCTCCCGGTGCTGGCGATCATCCTGGCCGTTCCGGGGCTCGCCCTTCTCCGATCGATTCCGAGGACGGCCCACCACGTCGCGCTGGCCTCGCTGCTAGCCCTCGGAGTGGGGACAAACCTCCAGTTTTTCCTCCATGCGGTGCCGATGGCGACGCCGGCCGATCTTGAGGCGATCGCCTGCCTCGACCGCTCGGTGCCTCGGGACGCCATCATTGACGGTGCCTACGGCGATGCCACCCAATGGATTCCGGCCCTGACCGGGAGAGCGGTGACCGAGCCGCATGTTCACATCAGCGTCCAGGATGAATATGATGCTCTCCTGCGCACCCGCCCGCCGAAGACGGATCTCCATTTCGAGGGGGAACGCCTCCTCTACGGCGGTCCTCGTCCCTTCGCTCCCGGCGGCACCGAGATTTGCCGTTCTGGCGGGGCCCGCTTCTTCCGCCAGTGAGCTAGTCCGACCGCAGAGCCTCCAGCGGGCTCACCCGGGTGGCCCGCCGCGCAGGGGCCCAGCAGGCCACCGCGGCCACCGCGGTGAGCAGCAGCACCACACTGATGAATGTTCTCGGATCGTTGCCGCCGACGCCGAACAGCAAGCCATCCAGAAATCGTGATAGCAGCAGCGCCCCCACAATGCCCACCACCATCCCGGCGCCGGTGAGCAGGAGCCCCTGCCGCACCACCAGCTTCAACAGCCCTCCCCGTGACGCGCCCAGCGCCGAGCGAATGCCGATCTCGCGGGTGCGCTCCGTCACACTCCCCGCCAGCACCCCATAAATCCCCGCCGCCGCCAGCAGCAGCGCCACCACCGCAAATACCTGGAATAGCACGAACACGAAGCGCCTGGGGCGAGCGGTGCCTGAGAGCACCTCCTCCATCGTGGTCGCCTGGAGAATCGGAAGTCTGGCGTCTACGCTGCGGATCGCGCTCTGGATCGCCGGAATGAGCCCCGACGGATCGCCTCGGGTTCTCGCGGCCAGGACCATCGAGGCATCGGCAAACTGCCACTGCACCGCTGGCAGGTAGACTTGGGGTGGCAGCGCCAAGTCGAGTCCCTCACTTCGAACATCTCCCACAATGCCGACAATCTCCCGCCACGGCTGATCGGCGCCGCCCATCTGGACCCGCTTGCCGAGAGGATCTTCGCTCGGCCAGCCGAGTTTGGCAAAGGTCTCGTTGATGAGCACGACCGGCGGCGCCTTGGCGCCATCCGGTTCGCCGATCACCCGCCCGCGGATCAGCGGAATGCGCATCGATTCCAGGTAACCCGGCGACACCGCAAAGCGGTCCGCCGATGGAGCATCCTCCGGATTGCTCAACAGCTTCCCTTCGATCTGGACTCCGTAGCGGTCAAAATTGCCGCCCAGCGGTAACATGCTGGTCCACCCCGCCGACTCCACCCCCGGCACCGCCCGGACCGCCAGCAGTGCCCGCTCGAAGAACTCCCGCACCCTTGGCTCCTCCGCATAGGCCACGCCGGTTGTCTGGACTTCCATAGTGGCGAGGCCCTGTGCATCGAATCCCGGATTCACCGCCAGCAGCTTGTCGAGGCTCCGAAGCAGCAGGCCCGCCCCAACCAGGAGCATCAGCGCGAGTGCGACCTCTCCAGCCACCAGCACAGCGCGCATCCTGCGGCGAGAGCGCATCCCGGTGTGGCGGCCTCCAGGCTTGAGTGCGGTAAAGAGGTCGGGCCGGGCGGTAGCCAGCGCCGGCACCACCCCGAAGAGCAGGCCGGTGACCACCGAGAGACCGCCGGTAAACCCCAGCACCGTCCAGTCGATGCCCAAAGCCGAGAGTCGAGGCAACGTGCCCGGTCCCAGCGCCACCAGACCCTTCACCCCCCACCACGCCAGCGTCACGCCCAACGCCCCGCCGATCACCGACAACAGCACGCTTTCCGTGAGCAGCTGTCGGACCACTCTCCCGCGCCCAGCGCCGAGCGCTCCCCGAATCGCGAATTCGCCTTCCCGTTGCATTGCTCGGCCGAGCAACAGGCTTGACACGTTGGCACAGGCTATCAGGAGCACAAATCCCACCGCACCCAGCACCGCCAGGAGCGCCGGCCGGACGCCGCGCGTCAGTTGGGTTGCCAGTGGGACGACAAACATCCCGGTGGTGGAGTATTCGGTCGGGTGCTCCGCAACGATTCGTCCCGAAATCAGATTTAACTCCCACGAGGCCGCCTCCACCGTGACCCCTTCTCGAGTCCGGGCCACCGCTCGGAGGTGACGGCAGGTTCGGCACGCCCACGGCAGCGACGGTTCATAGCCCAGGGGAGCCCAGAGCTGACTCCGGGGAGAAAGCAGGCTTTCGAACGACCCGGCCAAGACGCCGACCACCGTGTATTCGGTCCCGTCGAGGGTCACCGGCTTCCCGATCACCGATGGGTCGCCGCCGAATCGACGTTGCCAGAGCCCGTGAGAGAGAATGATGACACGATGTTGACCTCGTACGTTCTCCGCAGCGCTGAAGTCCCGTCCCAGCGCGGGCCGCGCACCCAGGACCTTGAAGAAGTCCTGGGTAACCCGCTGCCCCTGCAGGCGCTCCGAATCCCCTTCTGATTGAATCGTCGGCTGCCACCCGCTCATTGCCGCGGCTGCCTCCACCGAAGCGGCCATCCGTTGAACGTCCAGAAAAGTCTGATACCCGGTGTTGCTCTCGGCCCCCTCCTTGTCCTTTTCCCAGAGCATCATGATCCGGTCGCCGCCGGGGTAGGGGAGCGGCTGAAACAGAATCGGGTTGACCACCGAAAAAATCGCGGTGGTAGCGCCGATGCCGAGTGTCAGGGTCAACAGCGCCAGGGCGGTGAACCCCGGGCTTCGGGCCAGCGTCCGAAGGGCATAGCGAAGGTCCTGAATCAGCCGTGTCATGGGGCCATCCGGGTGGGAGACGGTGAGCGGCAAAGCTGGGGTGGTGCGCCGGAGCTGCAACCGGATCGCCAGCGCGGCGCGCAGCAACTCGACGCTGTATCGGACGCGAGATCCCCTCCCGTACGCCTCCTCCAAATCGCCCAGGGCAAATTCCCGTTCCGATTGGGGGATGAGGTGTCCGAGCCAATCGCCTCGGCTCATGGCGCCTCCCAGGAGGGGTCGAGCCCGCGGCTCAAGCGGCGCAGTGCCGAGAGCGAGCGAGTGAGGGCGTGGCGGCCGGCAGCGGTAACGGCGTAGTGCTTCTTCCTCCGGCCACCTCGTTCCGGAGTCGGTTCGCCTACCCTGGCGGCCACCAGTCCCTTCGATTCGAGCCGGAGCAGGGTCTTGTACACCGTGCCCAGGCTCACCTGTCGGCTCCCATGACGGGCCAATTCTGCCTGAACCGTGACGCCGTAACCTTCCCGGTCGAGCCGCAGCAGGGCCAGGAGGACCAGTTGTTCGAATTCGCCGAGGTGGAGGGGCATCGGCCTCATTTAGTGGACAGAGTCAGAGATATAGACGCGAGGTCGGCCGGAATGGTTGCAACCGCCCCAACACCCTGCCTTGCCACTCGACAATCCAGCCGTTATCTTGTTGTGATACCTACGGTTCGCATATTCACCGAGACGCATGTAAAGAGGCCAGAACGAGCATGGGGTACGACAAGCAGGCGGTCATGACGAAGCATCGCCTCCATGGCGAGGACACGGGGTCGTCCCGAGTCCAGGTGGCTCTCCTCACTGAGCGCATCAACTCGCTCACCGATCACTTCCGCACCCACGCCAAGGATCATCACGGGCGCCAGGGTTTGCTCAAGATGGTCGGTACCCGGCGGCGTCTCCTGACCTACCTCCGGAATACCGATCTCTTGACCTACCGGGCCCTGATCCAGGAGCTCGGACTCCGGCACTAGCCGGCCCCGAAGTCGCGCGGGCGTCCCGCAATCGGCGGGGCGCCCGTTTGGCATTGGAAGCGGACAGTTCAACCAAGGCATTCTACCGTGCACAAAATCGAAACGACCTTCGCCGGCCGCCCCCTCCACATCGAGTCGGGTCGGATGGCCAAGCAAGCCGCCGGCTCCGTCGTGGTCCGCTTCGGCGACACCATGGTGATCTCCTCGGTCACCGTGTCCCCCAACGTCTCCACCCTGCCGTTCTTCCCCCTCACGGTCGAATACAAGGAAAAGACCTACGCGGCGGGCAAGATTCCCGGCGGATTCATCAAGCGAGAAGGCCGGCCCTCTGAAAAAGAGATCCTCGCCTGCCGGATCATCGACCGCTCCATTCGGCCGCTGTTCCCCGAAACATTCAAGAACGAAGTCCAGGTCTTCGTCACCGTGGTCTCCGCCGACCAGGAAAACGACGCCGATGTCATCGGGGCCTTCGCCGCCTCCCTGGCGCTCTCGGTGTCCAACATTCCCTGGAACGGACCGCTTGCCACCGTGCGGGTGGGCCGGATGGAAGGGAACTGGATTCTCAACCCGACCTTCCAGCAACTCGAGTTCTCCAACATCGATCTCACGGTGAGCGGCAGCGCCGACTCGATCATGATGGTCGAGGGCGGCTCCCTCGAAGTCTCTGAGGGCGACATCCTCGACGGCCTCAAGGTGGCTCACAAAGGCATCAAGGAGCTTCTCGGCCACGCCAAGGAACTCACCAAGAAGGTCGGCAAGGCCAAGATGGAGTGGGTCCCGGCCGCCACCGACGAAGTCCTCGCCAAGCGGGTCAAGGACCTCGCCGAGAAGGACATGACCAAGGCCATCAATGCCAAGGACAAGGCGGCCCGCGCCGCCGGCCTCCACACCGTCAAGAAGGAGGTCGTTTCCAAGCTGGTGGCCGAGTATCCCGATCGGGCCAAGGACATTGCTCACATCATCGAAGACATCGAGTACCGCGTAATGCGGGCTCAGGTGCTCGACAAGGGTGAGCGGGTCGACGGTCGAGACATGGACACCATCCGCCCGATTTCCATCGAGCCCGGCCTGCTGCCCCGGGCCCACGGTTCGGCGCTCTTCACCCGCGGACAGACCCAGGCGCTGGTCGCCGTCACCCTGGGCACCAGTGACGATGAGCAGCGGATCGATTCGATCGATCACGCCCAGGAAATCAACAAGTCGTTCATGCTCCACTACAACTTCCCGCCGTACTGCACCGGGGAAGTGAAAATGATCCGGGGCACCAGCCGACGGGAAATCGGCCATGGGGCGCTGGCCGAGCGGGCCATTCAGCCGCTGCTGCCGGCATTCGACGGCTTTCCCTACACCCTGCGCATCGTCTCCGAAATTCTTGAGTCCAACGGCTCCTCCTCCATGGCGACGGTGTGCGGCAGCTCGATTGCCCTCATGGATGCCGGCGTGCCGATTCGGGCCGCCTGCGCCGGGGTGGCCATGGGGTTGATCAAGGAAGGCGACAAAATTGCCATCCTGACCGACATCCTCGGCTCCGAGGATCACCTGGGTGACATGGACTTCAAGGTGGCGGGAACCGAGGCCGGCATTACCTCGATTCAAATGGATATCAAAATCGAGGGCCTCGACCTCAAAATCATGGAGGAGGCGCTCGCCAAGGCCAAGAAGGGCCGGCTGCACATCCTCGGGGAAATGAAGAAGGCCTTGTCCACCCACCGCGCCGAACTGTCGCCCTATGCGCCGCGGATCTTCACCATCCAGATCAAGCCCGACAAGATCGGTGACGTCATCGGCCCCAAGGGCAAGACCATTCGGGGCATTCAGGACGCCACCGGCGCCAAGATCAGCATCGAGGATTCCGGTATCGTTACCATCGCCGCCGTCGGTGGCGAGGCCGGCACCAAGGCCCGCGAAATGGTCATGGCCATTGTTGCCGAGCCGGAAGTCGGCAAGGTTTACGAAGGCCCGGTCAAGAGCACCACGGCGTTCGGAGCCTTTGTCGAAATCATTCCCGGCGTAGAAGGGCTGCTCCACATCAGCGAGCTGCAGCACGGCCGCACCGAGAAGACCGAAGACGTCGTCAAGAAGGGCGATATCGTGAAGGTGGTCCTGCTCGAGGTGGACGACCGCGGAAGAATGAAGCTGTCTCGCAAAGCGCTCATACCGAAAGAGTAACTGAAAGCTGATCGCCGATCTCCGATCGCCGATCGCTCATCGCTTGGAAACACTCGACGAAGGTCTCCATCGGACCATCGCCCCCAACGGCCTGACCGTTCTCTCGGAGTTCCTTCCGGGAGTGCGGTCGGCCGCTGTTGGCATCTGGGTCCGATCCGCCAGCGCCCACGAAACCCCCGATGTGATGGGGGTGGCCCATCTGCTGGAGCACCTGGTGTTCAAGGGCACCGAGCGGCGGACCGCCAAGGAACTGGCCCAGGCGCTGGAGGTGCGGGGCGGCTCCCTCGATGCCTACACCTCCCGCGATCACACCAGCTACCAGGCCCACATTCTCGACGCCGACGTTCCCCTCGCCGTAGAAGTGTTGACCGATCTGGTTCGCCATCCTCTGCTCCGCAGCGAAGATCTCGATCTCGAGCGCAACGTGGTGCTCGAGGAAATCAACGGCGTCGAGGACACTCCCGACGACCTCGTCTTCGAAATCCACGCCAAAACTCTCTGGCCCACTCACCCCTACGGCTACTCCATCCTCGGCAGCAAGGAGTCGGTGGGGCGCCTCAGTGCCTCCGACCTCGCGTCGGTGCATCAGCGGGGCTACTATCGCGGCAACTGCGTGATTGCTGCAGCCGGCCACGTCGATCACGGCCAGTTGCTCACTGTGCTGGAGCGGGAAGGTTGGTTTGAGGGGACGCTGGAGGCGGCCCGTGAGCCGATCGTTCCACTGCCCGCCAGTCGCGGGGTATTGGTGCGGGAACCTCGGGACACCACCCAGAGCCACATCGTCCTCGGCACCGATACCTTTGGTGCCCGGGATCCCCGGCGCTACGCCATGGCCATCCTGACCAACGTGCTGGGC
>JANNSC010000411.1:0-1994 GCA_031402135.1 Gemmatimonadales bacterium
CCGAAGTACTCCCCCTCATCCCGCGCCGACAGCAGTGCCCGGATCGAGTTGGCGGCCGAAAGCCCGCGGGAGAAGGGGTCCCCCTCGCCCAGGTCGCGATACCCCGACACGGTGAGCTTTCCCGACGGCGCATCCCGCACCAGCGAGAGTCGGCCGGTGAGTTGCTGATCCGACAGTCCATAGCGCAGGGTGCCGAACAGCGCGGTGTACCGTAACATCCTCACGTCCACCCGATACCCCAGCCCCAGCGAACTTCCCTGAACCCGATTGAACCGGAACGCATCGGCCAGTCGTTCGTAGCCGAAGCCGCTCTGCGAACGCCCGGTGATGTCCCGGGAGAGTCGCTCCGCCATGCCGGCCAGTTGGTATTTCGTTTCCCGGAGCCGGCGCTGATCCTCCTCCGTAACCCGGAGCCGCAGTGAGTCCCCCCACCCCGCGTAGCGCCGCAGCGAATCCCGGGGCGCCCGGCGGATTTCAAAACGGCCGCCCAGGGGAAGCTGGCCGGCCACCTCCCTCGGCTGGGTGCTGTCCCGTACCACTCGGCCTCGCCGCTCCACCCGGAGCGAATCCTGCAGCCGCTCGCGATCCGCCCGGGTTTGCTTCGGCGGCGGTTCCGGACGCGGCAGCCGGAACGCCACCGCCTCACCTCGGTTGAGCTCGTAGTCGTCAAACGTGGTGACCGCCTCGAACGGGAGAAACACATCGCCTACCAGCGGAATCTGCACCTGGCCCGAGAGCACCTGGCGGTACGGCATCCAATATTTCCCTTCCTGCAACGCATACTCCAGGTCGGCATCGATGGAGAGGATCCGATTGACCCGCTGGTTGTCCCGACGCGCTGCTGCGCTGTCCTTTTTTGTGCCGTCGAGTGGAGTTTGCCACAACTCGGTTCCCACGTACCGGAAGGCAAATCGCACCACTTCGCCGCTTCCCATTTCCAGCCAGAGTTTTCCCACCACCAGCGCCGGCCCGGCCCGCTTCGGAATCACATCGATCTGGGCAAGCCGGATCCGGCGCCCCTCCACCGTCCCGATGACCACCGTGTCGCCCAGCAGGTACCGGTACCAATCGGCGCCGTCGGCGGCCAGCGGGTGCAGCGCAGCCCGCTCGGGGAAGTCGGTGCCGAACACCCGCACCGAGTCGGAGAGCCCCCGGGGCACGAACCAGGGCGAGTCAAACGCCGAGAAAAAGGTGGCGCTGGATCCCCCGGTCTTGAATCGTCGGCCCACAATGTCCACTCGGAGATCATTGGGGAGGCTCCATGCCATCGTGGCTTCCTGCTCCTCGGCGGCAAACGGCGGAGCCTCGCTCCAGCGCCGCCGGCCCAGCGACACCGAGAGCCGATAGCGGAGCCGCGCGCGGTAGTCGGCCACCGAAGTATCCTGGGCCCGATGCCGCACCGCCGCCCGGGAAATCAATTCCCGCGCGGCGGCGCTCGAGTACGTAGTGGTGTCGGGGGACTGCAGGACCAGCGGGGTTGCGAAAACGACCAGTGCTAGGAGGCTTGGGCCCATTTACTCCGGCCGTCACGGTGCAGACCATAGGCGCGCAGCCGGCGCCACAGTGTGGTGCGGCTGATCCCGAGGCTCTTTGCCGTTTCGGCCAGCCGCCAGGCGTGGTCGTCCAGCGAGCGCACAATTGCGTCCCGCTCCCGAGCGGCGAGGGTGGTCGGCCCCACACTCCCCTGAACGAACATCGCTTCCCCCAGGTCGAGGTTGGCTACCCGGAGGGGCTTGAGCCGGCCACCGAGTTCCGCCAATGCCGGCGTCAGGTCGGAGGCCGGACGGCTCAAGTCGAGCCCCAGTTCTCGGGCCTGCTCGTTGGCATAGAAGACTTTCCCCTGGGGATCAAAAACGATCACCGCCTCGCTGAAGGCGTCCAAAAGGGCCTTGGCGAGGGGCGAAAATACCGAGGGGAGCGGAGTTGGGTGGCTAGGTGCCGTCATGTTTGAAAGTACGGTTGACCACCCAATCTAGTTTCATTTCGGAACCCCG
>JANNSC010000412.1:0-7789 GCA_031402135.1 Gemmatimonadales bacterium
CGTTCTACCGGGGCACCCAGTTCCCGGCCCAGTATCGCGGTGGGGTATTCGTGGCCTTCCATGGCTCCTGGAACCGCGCACCGGCCCCCCAGGAGGGATACCGGGTAACCTTCACTCCGATGCGCGATGGCAAACCTGCCGGCCCCAACGAGATGTTTGCCATGCCCTCGGGAGCGCCGATCTCGATTCGCCCCACCGGTCTGGCGGTCGGCCCAGATGGATCGCTCTATATCAGCGCCGACGCCCAAGGCAGTATCTGGCGGGTGATGTACATTGGGAAATAGTGCAGCGGTCCTGGGCAGCGAAATTTCCGGTGGTTCGAACTGGTCATACTGGGAGACACGATGAAACGAATCGGCAGGTCCCTCCGCCTCGGCGCCCTCTTGGCGCTCGGCACGGCCCCCCTCTCCGCACAGCAGCCCGCTGCGCCGCCACCGGCACCGCTTGCCGTCGGAGTCGTAGCGCCGGATTTCGAGTTGTCGGCCGCCACGTCGGCCGGGGTCAGTGCCAACCGACTGCGGCTCACCGATCTGCGCGGGAAAACCGTGGTGATTGCCTTCTTCTTCAAGGCTCGGACCGCTGGCTGAACCGTCCAAATGGACGCGTACCGTGCTCAGTACGCGCAGGTTTTTGGGGATACCTCGAAGGTGACCCTGCTCGCAATCAGTGTCGATGCCGACACCACGCTGGCGGCGTGGGCCAAGGAAAAGAGCTACACCTGGAAATTCTTGAGTGACTCCGGAGCCGCGGTTGGCCGCCAGTACGGGTCCATCCGCGAGTCCCCAACCCGGGTCGTCGACAACCGCACCTTGTTCATTGTCGATCCCAAGGGCCGGATTGCCCATGTCATGGCGCCGTTCCGCGAGGTGGACCCGAAGTCCTACAGCGATCTTGCCGACGCGGTCAAACGGGTGAGCGGCACCCAGTAGCGCGGCTTAGCTGCGGGCCGCTTTTTTGGCGGCGTTGGCCAGCGCGGTCATGGTGGGCTCGATTTCCTTGACCGCCTTTTTCAGTCGCCCCCCGGCCACCACGATCTCCGGGTCCTTGAGCAGGTGCCCGGTGAGGACTGCCACCACCCGGGCGCCGGGCTCGATCAACCCCGACAGTGCCAGGCGCTTGATCCCCGCCACCGCGGCGGCGCTCGCCGGTTCGCAGCCGACTCCGGCCCGATCGATGATCGCCTTCGCCTCCAGAATTTCGGCATCCGAGGCCGTCACCACGACTCCGCTGGTGAAGTGGATCGCCCGCACCGCCCGGTCCCACGATGCGGGGTTTCCAATCTGGATCGCGGTCGCAATCGTCTCCGCCTCCACCGTTCGCCGGGTCCGGAATTCATCGGCAAAGCCGAGGGCAAACGGCGCGGCACCCTCGGCCTGCACCACCGCCAGGCGCGGCACCCGATCGATCAGCCCCCAATCGCACGCCTCCTCGATCGCCTTCCCGAAGGCCGCGGTATTTCCGAGATTCCCGCCCGGCAGCACGATCCAGTCAGGTGCCACCCAGCCGAGCTGTTGCAGCATTTCGAGGACGATCGTCTTCTGGCCCTCGATCCGGAACGGATTGACGCTGTTGACCAGGTAGTGCCCCAACTTCCCGCTCGCCTCCTCCACCAGGCGGAGGCAGTCGTCGAATCCGCCGCGGACCACCAGAATCCGGGCGCCGTAGCCAATCGTTTGAGCCAGTTTCCCCAGCGCAACCTTCCCTTTCGGCACCAGTACAAATGCCGGCAGCCCGGCCTGGGCCGCGTATGCCGCGAGCGACGCCGAGGTGTTGCCGGTCGAGGCGCAGGTCAGCGCCGTGGCGCCGATCCGCCGGGCCTGGGTCACGGCGACTGTCATCCCCCGGTCCTTGAACGAACCGGTCGGGTTATGTCCTTCGTGCTTGAGGAAGAGGTCGGGAACACCCGCGTACGCCGCAATCGCCTGCCGAAAGAGCAACGGCGTATTCCCCTCCGGGTGGCTCACCACCGCGTCGCCCGCGCCGGGGAGCACAATCTCCCGGAATCGCCAGACGCCGGACGGATGGGTGTCGGAACGGGTGCAACAACGGGTTTGGAAAAGCCCCTGCAACACTGGTCCCGGGATGTCGGGTTGCCGGTGACGGATGTCGAGGAGACCGCCACAATCGGGGCAGCGGGTTGCTGGATCGGTGTCCACCAGTTCGTTGCCACAGGCGATACACGCCTGCCAGCACTGCGGCCGCGTGGCGGAAAAAATCACAGGGGGCGGGCTCCTTCGAGGTCGGGAAGGGCAACGCGGGTGACGCAGCCAATGCCGCCGCCGGCGTAGGCGTCGCGCATCGCGCTGGCGACCCGTTCCCCGGAAATCTCGCTCTCCACCAGGGCAAACGCCGTCGGGCCACTCCCGGAAATCGAACAGCCCAGCGCTCCGGCCTGCAGGGCGGCCCGCTTGGCTTCCAGGAAGCCGTCCAGCAGCGGGGCCCGGGAGGGTTCGGCAATCCGATCATCGATCGCCCGCCCCAGGAGGCCGAGGTCTCCGGAATACGCTGCTGCGACGATTGCGGCGACCTGCGCCGCCTGGTGGAGAGCGACCTCCAGGGACACCGAGGCGGGCAGCGCAGCGCGCGCCTCCCGCGTAGCCATCAGGCGATCGGGATGAGCCAGCACCACCCGCAGTGATCCGGGCACCGGCAGCCGGACCAAGTCGAGCGGCAGCAGCGAACGGATCAGCACCAGCCCGCCGAGGAGAATCGGCGCAATGTTGTCGGCGTGCCGCCCGGAAACCGTTGCCTCCGCGCTGAGCGCCGCCAGGAGCAGCGCCGACTGATCAAGGGGGTGTTCCAGCAGGAGGTTGGCAGCAAGCGCGCCGGCCACCGCTGATGCCGCGCTGCCGCCCTGGCCGCCGCACAGCGGCAGTCCCTTGGTTACCTGAAGCCGCACGCCGAACCCGGCTCCGCCCGCGGCGAGCACCGCGGCGGCGGCAATTCCGCTGCTGTGTCGGGAGGGATCGGTGGAGAGCGATGGATGGCCGGGATCATCGATTATCACGCCCGGTCGGGCCGATCGGACCGCCGTGACAGTGTCGCCAGCCCCGCCAATGGCCAGACCAAGAATGTCCAGGCCGGGTCCAAGATTGCCGATCGAGCCGGGGGCGAAGACGCGGGCCTGTGCGAGCATGCGCGGATTGTATACTTTCGTCCGTCCCCGGGATAGCGGGGCGGCAATTGGCGGCCCTTGACCCCTTACTTTCGAGCCTCATGCACATCGGAGTCCTTCGAGAAACCGCCCCCGACGAGCGACGGGTGGCCCTGGTACCCCAGACGGTCAGCCGGCTCGTCAAGGCGGGGCACCAGGTCACAATCGAGGCCGGGGCGGGAGACTCCGCCGGCTTTCCGGATGCCGGGTACCGTTCCGCCGGGGCGGTGATTGCGCCGAGCCGCCACGAGGCCGCTGCAACGGCCGAGGTCGTCTTGGTGGTGCAGCGGCCCGAGGTCTCCGAGCTGGCCCGATTCGGCGCCGGCGCCACATTGATCGGGCTGATGCAGCCGGGAACGGCAAAGGAATTCCTCATCGCGGCAGCGGAGCGGAGCATCACCGTGCTCGCCATGGAGTTGGTGCCCCGCACCACCAAGGCGCAGTCCATGGACGTGCTCTCTTCCCAGGCGACTGTGGCGGGATACCAGGCCGTACTGCTTGGCGCCAGCCACTGCGCCCGCCTCCTGCCAATGCTCACCACCGCCGCGGGAACCCTGCCGCCCGGCAAAGCATTCGTCCTCGGCGCCGGTGTCGCCGGCCTGCAGGCCATCGCGACGGCTCGGCGACTCGGCGCGGTGGTCAGCGCCTTCGATGTCCGGCCGGTGGTCAAGGAGCAGGTTCAGAGCCTGGGCGCGACGTTCGTCGAGGCCGATGCGGTGTCGACGGCGGCCGAGGGCGCGGGCGGCTACGCCAAGGAACTGGCCGCCGAACTGCAGCAGAAGGTGCTCGAGGCGATCGGGAATCACATCCCCGGCATGGACCTGGTGATCAGCACGGCGCAGATCCCCGGCAGGCCGGCCCCGCGGCTGATCACCGCTCCAATGGTCGCGTCCATGAAGCCTGGCTCGGTGATCGTGGACCTGGCGGTGGAGAGTGGCGGGAATTGCGAACTCTCCCGGGCCGGACAGACGGTGGTGGTCCACGGTGTGAGCATACTCGGTCCGAACAATCTGCCCAGCCAGATTCCCCAGCATGCCAGTGTGATGTACAGTCGAAATCTGCAGAGCCTGCTGGAGTATCTCGTCAAAGACGGCCGGCTGGCCCTCTCCCTCGATGATCCAATCGGCGGGCCAATGTGCCTGGTGCACAACGGCACTCTCACGGCTCCGCGCTGATCCATGACGCCTCCTCTTCACCCGAGCGGTCGCTGATGCATCTGACCATCGTCATCCAGATCTACGTCTTCGTCCTTGCTGGAATCGTCGGCTACCAGGTGATCAGCCGGGTGCCGCCGCTGTTACACACGCCGCTCATGTCCGCCGCCAACGCAATCACCGGCATCTCCCTGGTCGGATCGCTGGTGGCGGCGGGCAGCGACCACAGCACCCTGAGCAATGTCCTCGGGTTCATCGCGGTGGTCTGCGCCACGGTAAACGGGGTAGGCGGATTCCTCATCACCGACCGGATGCTCAAGATGTTCCGGCGCGACGCTCGGCCCCGCCGATGAGCGGAGAACTTCCCGGACGGGAACTCGTCATCCAGGGGATCTACCTGCTCAGTTCGGTCTGTTTCATCTTCGGATTGCGGGGACTCAGCGGGCCGGAAAAGGCCCGGAACGGCATGCGCCTCGCCGCCTTCGGCATGCTGCTGGCGGTGGTGGGCACTCTGTTCCACGCCAATGTGGTTCGCTTCGACTGGATCATCGCGGGCCTGCTGCTCGGCACCGTAATCGGGGTCGTCATCGGACGGCCGCTCTTCATTTCGGTCCCGATGACCGCCATGCCCCAGTGGGTGGCACTCTCCCACGCGGCGGGGGCGGTGGCTGCGACCCTGGTGGGCATCAACGAATACATGATTCTCGGAGCGACCACCCCCAAGGGAACGATGGGCGCGCTGGGTTTCGAGGTGCTGCTCGGGGCCCTGACCGTCACCGGCAGTGTGATGGCCTTTGGGAAGCTGCAGGAAATCCTCCCCGGCCGTCCCATCACCTGGCCGTTTCAGAACATCGGCAACCTGGTGCTGGCCGCCGCTGCGATTGGTCTCCTGGTGGCGGTCGTGGTCAATCCGGGTTGGACCTGGGCCTTCTGGGCGATGACCGCGATTGCCGCGGTGCTCGGCATCCTGATGGTGTTGCCGATCGGCGGCGCCGACATGCCGGTGGTCATCTCGCTCCTCAACGCCTACGCGGGGCTCTCCGCGTCGGCCATGGGCTTCGCGCTCGACAACAATCTCCTGATCATCGTCGGTGCGCTGGACGGCACCTCGGGGCTTCTGCTCTCTATCCTGATGTGCAAGGCGATGAACCGGTCCTTTGCCAATGTGATCTTCGGGGCGTTTGGAGTGGTGTCGGGTGGCGCTGCCAAAGCAGTCGGGGCGGCGGAGACCCGGGAAATTTCCCCCGACGATGCCGCGGTCCGGTTGGCCTACGCGGGGCTCGTTGTCGTGGTGCCGGGGTACGGACTTGCGGTGGCCCAGGCCCAACACGCCCTCCGCGAACTGACCGATCTGCTTGAAAAGCGGGGAGTCGAGGTGAAATACGCAATCCATCCCGTGGCGGGCCGGATGCCAGGGCACATGAACGTCTTGCTGGCCGAAGCCAATGTGAACTACGACCGGCTGTTCGACTTGGAGGAGGTCAATGGAGACTTCGAGCGGACCGACGTTGTCCTGGTGATCGGTGCCAACGATGTGGTCAACCCCGCCGCCCGTACCGATCCGTCTAGCCCGATCTACGGCATGCCGATTCTCAACGTCGATTATGCCCGGTCGATCATCGTTATGAAGCGGGGGATGGGATCGGGCTTTGCCGGGATCGAAAATGAGCTCTTCTACAACCCCAAGACCGCCATGCTGTTCGGCGATGCCAAGCAGTCCCTCGGGGTCCTGCTGACCGAACTCAAGGCACTTTAATGCGTGTTCCTTTTGCAGCGTCGGGCGTCTCCCTCTGGTAATGCCCAAGTGTCAAGTCGTTCCGAAATCGCGCAAGCCCAAGAAGCACTTCGCTTTACCTAAGCTGTTGATTTTTAGTGGGTTAGGCGCTATATTTGGGGCTTGGGTTGGCTGGCGTGGAAACTTCCGTTCCCGCCGTATGATGGTCAAAAACACGCAAGGACGAAGGAGGCAGTCAGCGTGGCAACAGCCCCTCGCACCAAGCGTAGCGCAGTGAAGCCGGCTCAGATCGCCAAGGCGGTCGATGAGGGCCGGGAAAGCCTTGATCTCTACCTCGACGAGATCAGCCGGGTGCCGCTGCTGACTCGAGACGAAGAGATGGAACTGGCCCGCAAGGCGTTTCGGGGCAACGTGCTGGCGCAGGAACGGCTGGCCCGTCACAACGTGCGCTTCGTGGTGTCGGTTGCCAAAAAGTTCCAGAACCGTGGCGTGCCGCTCGTCGATCTGATCGGAGAGGGCAACCTCGGCCTGATGACCGCTGCCCGGAAGTTCGATCCGGATCGCGGGGTCAAGTTCATCTCCTACGCGGTGTGGTGGATTCGTCAGGCGGTCCAGGCGGCAATTGCCCGGCACGGCCGTCCGGTGCGGGTACCGCTCAACCGGACCGCCGACCTCAGCCGGCTGGGACGCACCACGACCCTGCTCAAGGAAAAACTGGGCCGGATGCCGACCACCGAGGAACTGGCCCGCGCCACCGGACTCACCCCTGAGGCCGTCCGCTCCCTGAGCGCGCTTAATTCTGAAGCGGTACGGCTCGATCACCCCACCAGGGACGGAGACGGCAACGAGCGGATGGAGCGCTTTGCCGCCGACCAGGATGGTACCGACGCCGGCACCATGGCCAACAGCCAGACTCAGGACATCGAAGCGGCCCTGGCCACTTTGCCGCCCCGGGATGCCAAGGTCCTGCGTCTGTACTTCGGGATCGAGGATGGCCAGAGCCGGACGCTCGAGGAAATCGGCCGTATGATGGGCGTCACCCGGGAGCGGATCCGCCAGCTGCGGGATCGGGCGCTGGTTCGCCTCCGCGAAGGGGAAACCGGCGAACGACTGAAGGATTTGGTCGCCTGAGGCAGCAGCTGCTACCTGTCGGCCGGTAGCTGATCTCCAAACGAAACGGCCCCCCGAAATTCTCGAGGGGCCGTTTTTTTCAGCTACTCCTCCAGGAACTTCCGGAGGACCCGGGGCAAAATCCCGCCATGACTCAAATACTCCACCTCCACTGGCGAATTGAGCCGCACCACCGCCCTGAAAGTGGTCTCCTTGCCATCGTCAGCCCGGGCCCGTACCTGGACATTGGCGCCGGGAAGCAGCCCGGAACTGATTCCTGAAATGCTGTACACCTCGGTCCCGGTGAGTCCGAGTGTTTCCCTTGATTGCCCTGCCTCGTACCCCAGCGGCAGGACACCCATCCCGACCAGGTTGCTCCGGTGGATCCTCTCGTAGCTTTCGGCGAGTACGGCCTTCACCCCAAGCAGCGTAGTTCCCTTCGCGGCCCAGTCCCGGCTCGACCCAGTACCGTATTCCTTTCCGGCCAGAATCAGGAGCGGCGTCCCGGTTACCATGTATTTCATTGCGGCATCGTAAATCGACAGCACCTCGCCGGATGGAATGTGGAGCGTCCAGTTACCCTCTTTTTCCGGTACCAATCGGTTCTTGATGCGGACGTTTCCGAAGGTTCCCCGC
>JANNSC010000413.1:0-3831 GCA_031402135.1 Gemmatimonadales bacterium
TTTCTGGAGACGCTCGCGAAGGTGGACCTGGTGGCACTGGACAAGACCGGCACGCTCACCCTCGGACGTCCGGAGGTCACCGGGATCGACCGGTTCGACGATACGTTGACTGAAGCCCGGCTGCTGGAGCTCGCCGCGGCCGCGGAGCGACGCTCCAGCCATCCGCTGGCGGAGGCCGTGCTCGTTTACGCGCGAGCCAAGGGAGTCGAGATCCGGGAGCCCGGCGGGTTTGAGGTAGTGAGCGGGCGCGGGGTGCGCGCCCAGTTGGACGGAGCAGAAATTCTGGCGGGAAATCAGGCATTCCTGACGGAGAATGGGGTTCGAGTTTCGCAGCGGACGGGCGCCGAGGGACAGACGGCCATCTACCTCGCCCTGGACGGGCGAGCGATCGGCCGGATTCGGTTGGCCGATGCCGCTCGTCCTCACGCGAAGGAAGTGATCGCCCAGCTCAAGGCCAGCGGGGTCAAACGGGTCGTCATGCTTTCGGGAGACAATGGTGCGGTCGCCGAACGGATTGGGACGGAGCTGGGCGTGGACGAGGTGCACGGGGACCTCCTGCCCGACGCCAAGGTCGCGCTGATTCGCCGGTACCAGGCCGAGGGGTACCGGGTGGCCATGGTGGGGGATGGGATCAATGACGCGCCGGCCCTGGCGGCGGCGGACGTCGGGGTCGCCATGGGGGTAGGGGGAACCCAGGCGGCGCTGGAGACGGCGGATGTGGCCCTGATGACCGACGATCTGGGTAAGATCGTGGAGGCCCGGGCCATTGCCATGCGGGCCTACCGGACCATCAAAGAGAACCTCCTCGTCGGCGTCGGGGTGGTGCACGTGCTGGGCATAGCCGCGGCGCTGCTCCGCCTCATTGGACCGGTGCAGGCTGCCCTGATCCACTTGGGGCCGGATATCCTGGTGTTTCTCAATTCCGTCAAGCTTTTGCGGGTGAAGATCAAATTGCCCGGCGCCGTCCCTGGCGCGGCACCCTCCGACCTGGTGGGCCTGGCACCATGACCCGATGGCTGCGGCTCACGCTCGCCAGCGCACTTGTGGCGCTCGCGGTGTTCCCCGCCGACGCCCTTGCCCACGGAGTGGCCGCCGGGGACAAGGGCTACCTCCAGGAAGTCTCCGGCGTGCTGCTGGTGCCGTTCGCCTATCTCGGCGCCAAGCACATGGTCACTGGGTACGACCATCTGCTGTTCCTGTTCGGGGTGATTTTCTTCCTGTACCGCCTGAAGGATGTCGGACTCTATGTGACCCTGTTCGCGATCGGTCACTCCACGACGCTGCTGATCGGGGTGCTGACCGGCGTGAGCGTCAGCGCGTACCTGGTCGATGCCATCATCGGGTTGTCGGTGGTCTACAAGGCCCTGGATAACCTGGGCGCCTTCCCCGCCTGGTTCGGCGTCCAGCCCAACCCGAAGGCCGCCACCCTGGTGTTTGGCTTCTGTCACGGCTTCGGACTCGCGACCAAGATCCTGGACTTCGACGTCTCCCCCGAAGGATTGGTGCCCAATCTCATCGCCTTCAACGTCGGGGTTGAGGTCGGCCAACTCCTGGCGCTCAGTACGATTCTGATTGCGATGAGTTATTGGCGCCGTTCCGAAAGCTTCGGCAAACATGTCTTGGCCGCCAACGTGACGCTGATGTCGGCCGGCTTCATCCTGATGGGCGTCCAGCTCACCGGCTACTTTCTGTTCGGATAACCCATGACCAATCCCCCCATGCCGCCGGTGCAGCCGGTTTCGCCCCGCAAGCTGCTGCGATCCACCCTGGTTGCCGTGCTCGTCGCCGGCCTGCTGCTGGGGACCGTGGTCCTGCCCGCCGAGTATGGCGTCGACCCCACCGGGGTGGGCCGCGTGATCGGCCTCACCCAGATGGGAGAGATCAAGACCCGCCTGGCCCGCGAAGCCGCCGCCGACGCCGAGAGGGACGCCCGGGCGACAGCCGCGGAGGATTCGGCAGCTGTGACCGACCCGGCCAAGGCGGCATCCCCTGTTCCAACCGATTCCACTCAGCCCAAAGGAGATCCACGATGAACCGTAACACGCCCTCCCGCGCCGTATTGCTCGGCGCCGGCCTGGTGCTTGCGACCGTGGCAGTGGCCGCGGCGCACGACATGTTCCTCAAGCCCACCCGGTACTTCGCACCGGAAAACTCCGAGGTGCGGGTGCGGGTGCTCAACGGCACCTTCACCAAGAGCGAGAACTCGATCGCCCGGAACCGGCTGGCCGACGCGAGCGTGGTCACGCCGGTCCGGCGGATCACCCTTGATACCACGGAGTGGAGTGTGGCGGGGGATACCAGCACCTTCCACATTCATACCCGCGCCGCGGGGACCTACGTGATCGGCGCCTCGACCAAGCCCAGCGTCATCGCGCTCAGCGCCGACGACTTCAACCTCTACCTCAAAGAAGACGGCATTCCCGACGCACTGGACGCGCGCCAGAAGGCCGGCGAGATGGGCAAGGCGGTGAAGGAACGCTACCATAAGCACATCAAGGCGCTGGTGCAGGTCGGCAACGACCGCAGCGCGCACTTCGCCACCGTCCTGGGCTACCCCGCCGAACTGGTGCCGGTAGAGAATCCCTACGACCTCGCCAGCGGCGCCTCGCTCCGGCTCAAGACCCTGGTGGACGGCAAGCCGGTGGCCGGACAGCTCGTGCTGTATGGCGGAACGACGGCCGACGACAAGGGCATTGAGGCCCGTAACGTCCGGTCCAACGCGGAGGGAGTGGTCACCATTCCGCTCAGCACCGCGGGCACCTGGTACGTGAAGTTCATTCACATGGCGCGCGTGAACGGAGACAGCGTGGATTACGAGTCGAAGTGGGCGTCGCTGACGTTCCAGGTGCGCTGAGCGCCTAGTACTGGAACATGTACTGCAGCTTGGTGAGGAGCTGGTTCGACGCGAACCGCCAGCCGGTCCGGCGGTTCAGGAGATCCCGCTCCTCATCGAGATTGTGATTGTACACCAGGAAGAACTCCCCCTGCGGCGCGAAGGACCAGCGCAGCCTGGTGTTGCTGCCGATCCTCCGGCTCCCGTTGTCGTACTGCACGTAGGAACTGACCTGGAGGTCGGGAGACACGTTGACCCGCAGCCGGGTGCCGACCACATCCTGCACGAACCGCCCCTGCGGCACCCGCCCCACATTGTGGCTGGCATTCAGCTCGATGATGAATAGCGGCGAGGGCCGCAGAGTTCCCGTGAGGGACAGTTCGCTCAGGCGCCCGCCGTAGAATCCGCCGAACCACCAGGTAATCTGGGCCGAGGCCTTCCGCTTGGAGGCGAACTGGGCCTCCAGCCGCCAGCGGGTCCAGTGATACGATCCCGCCGGAATCGTTACCCCCTCCGCGATCTCGAACGGTTCACGGAGTCGTTCCCCGGTCGGGACGAAGTTGAATTCGATTCGGTCGCCGCTCTCCAGGCGCCAGTTGACCGGGGCCGTAAAGATCCGATAGCTCTCCCACTGGCCCTGGAGATCGGTCACCAGCGTGTTCAGGAATTCATTGAACATCTGGCGGACCCGGAGACCGAGGATCCGGCCCCTGGGACGGGGCTGGAACACCAGGTTGAAATTGAACGCCTGCACGCCGGGGCGCGGCACAAAGCCAAGGCTAGGATCGAACTCCTCCCCGACCCGCCGGTAGGTGAACGCGACATCCCAGAGGTCGTTGGGATAATCGATCTTGGCGCCGAAGGCGTGCCGGTTGCCGTCGAGCCCGTCGCGGTCCATGGCGAGACCCCAGACCCCCACCAGGAAATTCTTGTCCCCAAAGAGCCGGGTGGTCTGATACGTAAGGTCGGCCCCGGCGGTCCAGCTTCCCGGCCTTCCC
>JANNSC010000414.1:0-5815 GCA_031402135.1 Gemmatimonadales bacterium
GGCTGGCCTCTCCAGGGTGGATTAAACCCCGTCAATGCCCTTGGCTGACCCATGGGCGGCTCGATGGCGCTTCACCATCACGTACACCGGCAAACCCGCCATCAGCAGCAGAAAGCCCCAGTACACCGTTTTCTGGCCGGCGCTTGCAATGACCCACATGCAAACAACAAACGCCACCACCGAGATGACCGACTCCCCCAACCTCCGTTGGCGGTTACCCTCGTCCGATGGCCGCATCAGCACCAACCCCGCCATCGCACAAAAGGCATAGGGGATTACCGCCGTCAGCGTGGCGATGAGGATGATGAATGTGTACGCGCCCACCAACCCCTTGCTGAAATTGACCAGCAGCAGCGCGCTCATCTGGACACCCGCCGTCACCAGCGAGAACCCCGGAGTGTGCTGCCGGGTCATCCGACGGAACCGCTCCGGGAAAACTCCGTCCCGCGCTGCGGCCATTGCCGTTTGGCCGGCGGCGAGCAGCGTACAGTTGAGGCATCCCAGCGTCGACACCAGCGCGCCGACCGAAAGCGCCACGGCTCCCCAGGGGCCCGCCAGTCGGGCGCCGGCATCGGCGAGCGGAGCAGAGGAGACTTTGAGTTGCGCCGCCGGAACAAGGCCCATGACCACAAAGGCGACCAGCAAGTAGACCACCGTGGCGGTGAGCGTCCCCAGGACCAAGGCTCGGGGAATGGTCTTCCCCGGATCGACGACATCCTCGGCCGGAACCGTAATGACTTCGAGTCCGGTGAAGGTCCAGAACGTCAACGCAAAGGAAGACGCAAAGAGGCTGAGCGCGCTGCCCCCGCCCGGATTCATCGGTGGCAGCGTGCTGGGCTGGACCAGGAAAAGCCCCCCGATTCCGAGCGCGAGCAAGGGAAGGAGTTTCAGGACGGTGGTGATCAGTCCGACGATTCCAGCCTGCTTGACCCCGAGGAGGTTGATTCCAACCAGCCCCCAGATCAGCAGCAATCCCGAACCGGCCGACAGCAGCGGACTGGCACCCACCATCGGAAACATCGCACCGAGGTAGGAGGTAAAGCTGATCGCGATCGCCGCGCACGCCGACCACAGCGTAATCCAGTAGCCCCACGCAATCAGGAAACCGGCGAACTCCCCGAACCCTGCTCGGGCATAGGCGTACGGTCCCCCGACTCCGCTGACTCGCCGGGAGAGGTTGGCGAACATGAGAGCCACGAACACAGCCCCCAGCCCAGCCACCGCCCAACTGACCAGCCCCAAGCCTCCGAAGGGAACCAGCACCGCCGGCATCATGAAGATGGCCGAGCCAATGATGCTCCCCACCACCAGCGACCAGCTGCGCCATGGACCGAGTGCTCGGCCGGGTTCCGCTGCCATCGAGGCCTCTCGTGAATGCGAATTACGGTTGTGTCGCCAAACTCTCTTGACCCGACCAACCTAACCGACTATCATTTCCCCACTTACAAGCGAGGGCTCAACCGCCCTCCACCCTGAGCCAGCTGGCATGGCGAACGGGTTCCTGATCAGCTCCCCGCACGCCTCCACATATGGAGGCCGGGAGCGCTCCGGAACACCCCGCTCGCCGGGGTGTTTTTTCTTATCCGAGCCCGGGAGGCTGCCCATCAGCACCAACGAACGCGAACGCCGGACCCGAGTCAATCGCATGATCCGCATCAGTCCAGTGCGCGTCATCTCCGATTCGGGAGAACAACTGGGAGTCCTCACCATCGAGGAAGCCCTCGCCGCCGCGGAAGAACGCGGGCTCGACCTGGTCGAGGTCGCCGCCACCGCTCGGCCCCCCGTCGTCAAGATCATGGACTACGGAAAGTTCAAGTTCGAAGAGGCCAAGGCGGCCCGGGCCGCCAAGAAAAAGCAGCATGTGATCGACATCAAGGAGGTGAAGTTCCGCCCCGGAATTGACGATCACGACTTTGACTTCAAGACCCGCCACATGCGCGAATTCCTGGCGGAAGGAGACAAGGTAAAGGTCACCATGATGTTTCGCGGGCGCCAAATGGCCCGCATTGACCTCGGCAAGGCAGTCCTCGACCGCGTGGCGGCGGCACTCGCCGATGTCGGCAAGATTGAGTTCGACGCCCGGCTCGAAGGCCGTAACATGACGATGGTTATCGCGCCGAAGTAAGCGGCGCTTCGCATTGCAAGAAAAAAAGGAAACGGAGAGCAGAATGCCCAAAATGAAAACCAAGCGCGCCGCCATGAAGCGCTTCACTGTCACCGGCACCGGCAAGCTCAAGCGCGGCCGGGCCAACAAGCGGCACATCCTGACCAAGAAGACGCGCAAGCGGAAGAACCAACTCGGCAAGGCCGCCCTGGTCTCCTCCGCTGATTTTCCCCGCGTCAACCGCCTGCTACAGGCCTAGGAGAACAGCGCCATGCCACGCGTAAAAAACGGTCCCGCCCATCACGCGCGCAAAAAGAAGATCATGGAAGCCGCCAAAGGCGGATTCCAGGCCCGCAGCAAGCTCTACAAAGCCGCCAAGGAAAACGTTGAACGCGGCATGGCCTACGCCTATCGCGATCGCCGCAAGAAGAAGGGTGACTTCCGCACTCTCTGGATTACCCGGATCAACGCCGCGGCCCGCATCCACGACTTGAGCTACAGCCGCCTCATGGCCGGGCTCAAAAAGGCCGGCGTCGAAATCAACCGCAAGGTCCTCGCCGACCTCGCCGTGCATGACGCCGACGCGTTCGCCAGGATTGCGGAGCTCGCCAAGGCGTCGTAACCGGAGCGACCCCGAATGACCGGATTCTCGGCCCTGGACGACCTGCGCACCCGGCTGGCCGCCGTGCCCTCCCTGGGGCCCGATGCGCTCGCCGCCGAGAAAATTGCCATCCTCGGCCGCAAGCAGGGCGCCCTCACTGCGGCGCTCAAGTCGGTCGCCACCCTCGCCCCCGATCAGCGTAAGCAGTTCGGTGCCGAAGCCAATCAGCTCAAGGCCGCCTTCGAGGCGGCCCTCGCCTCGCGCGAGGCGGAACTCGCCTTCAGCCAACCGGCTCAGCCGCCCCGCATCGATCGCACCATGCCGGGTCGAGGCCGCTGGATCGGCGCGCTGCATCCCATCACCCGCGTCACTGACGAAGTCGTCGACATTTTCCGGGAACTCGGCTTTGCCGTGGCGGTGGGTCCCGATGTCGAAACCGAGTGGTACAATTTCGGCGCCCTCAATTTCCCCGCCGATCACCCCGCCCTCGATCTTCATGACACCCTCTACCTCTCAGAGGGGCCCGGAGAAAAAACGCTGCTCCGCACCCACACCTCACCGGTGCAGATCCGGGTGATGCAGGCCGGTCCGCCCCCCTATCGGGTGGTCATTCCCGGCATGGCGTACCGCAACGACACCGCCGACGCCTCTCACACCCCCGGCTTCCTCCAGATCGAGGGCCTCGCCGTTGATGAGGGAATCGGCTTTGTCGATCTCAAGGCCACCCTGACCCACTTTGCCCGGCGCTTCTTCGGGCCCACCACCAAGGTGCGGTTCCGGCCCTCTTATTTTCCCTTCACCGAACCGTCCGCCGAGCTCGATGTCGAGTGCCAGCTCTGCCACGGCAACGGCTGCCCCGCCTGTAAACAAACCGGCTGGATGGAGCTGCTGGGCTGCGGCATGGTGCACCCCACCGTGCTGGCCAACTGCGGTGTCGACGCCGAGCGCTATACCGGCTGGGCCTTCGGAATGGGGCCCGGTCGCACTGCCATGCAGCGCTTCGACGTGCCCGATCTCCGCTTGATGAGCGGCGGCGACATGCGGTTCCTGAAATCCCTGGCAGGGCAGGGGGTGGCGTGAAGGTCTCCCGCCGCTGGCTCGAAGCCTTCCTCCGGCGGAATCTCCTCGCCCGGGACCTCGCCGAGAAACTCGCCATGCTCGGGGCCCCGGCCGACGCCATCACGCCGCTGCACGCCGCCCTCAAGGACATCGTGGTGGCGGTGGTGGAACGCGTGTTACCCCACCCCAATGCCGATCGGCTGCAACTCTGCCTCGTCAACGACGGCAGCGAGGCACCCTGTCACGTCGTGTGCGGTGCCACCAACGTCGTCGCCGGCAACAAGTACCCCTTCGCACCGGTCGGTTCCACCCTCCCCGGTGGGCTGACCATCGCAAAGCGGAAAATCCGGGGCGAGCCCTCCGAGGGGATGCTCTGTTCCGCCGACGAGCTTGGCATGGGCACCGATCACGACGGACTGCTCACCCTCACCACCGACGCCCCCCCGGGAAGCTCGTTCCTGGCCACCCTCGGCCTCGACGACGACCTGCTGGAATTGGACGTCTCTCCGGTGCGGCCCGATCTCCTCGGCCACAAGGGAATTGCCCGCGAGCTGGCAGCGGCGTACCACACCACCTTCCGGCTGCCGGAAATTCCGGCGGACCCTGCGCCCGCTGATTCCCCCGCCCTGGGCTCGATTCGCCCCCGCTCCGAGTGGAACGGCGTTGCCGGCCCCGCGGCCATTGCCATTGCCGCCGGCTCTTCCTGCGCCCGCTTCACCGCCGCCGTCATCCGCGGCGTCCGGGTGGGGCCAAGCCCCCAATGGCTCAAGGCCCGCCTCGAAGCCACCGGTCACCGCCCCATCAACAACGTGGTAGATGCCACCAACTACGTCATGCTCGAGTTGGGTCAGCCCCTCCACGCCTACGATCTTTCCGAGGTGCATGGGCCGGCCCTGACCGCGCGACTCGCCCACGCCGGAGAACAACTCGTCACCCTGGATGGTGTGGCGCGTAACCTTTCCCCTGACATCACCGTGATCGCCGACGCCAAGGGGCCGGTCGGTGTCGCCGGCGTCATGGGTGGGCAGGGCTCCGAAATTTCCGAGCGCACCACCGATCTCCTTCTTGAATGCGCCTGGTTTGCCCCCGGTCCAACTCGAAAGGCCCGGAAGGCGCTTGGCCTCGTCACCGATGCCAGCCAGCGCTTCGAGCGCGGCACCGACCTCTGGGCGGTGCCCGATGCGCTGCGCCGCTGCCTCCAGGTCGTTCTCGCCACTGCCGGCGGGCAGGTCGATGGCGAGCCGCTCGATCTCTGGCCCGAACCGAAAAATCCTCCCCGTATCTTCCTCCGCACCGCGCGGGTTGCTCAGGTGCTGGGAGTGGCGCTCCCCGTTGCCGTGCTGGAGCAGTGCCTCGTGGCCATCGGGGCGACAGTCGTCGCCAAGCCCGCCGAGGAGCGCCTTGCTGTCGAGGTGCCCGGTTGGCGGCCTGATCTTCAGGAAGAAATTGACCTCATCGAGGAAATCGCCCGGATCCACGGCTTTGCTGCCTTCCCCGATCAGCTCCGCCCTTTCCGAGCCGGTAACCAGACCGACGCGCCAATCGACACCGCGGTGCACCACGTCCGCCACGGCCTCGTTGCCGAAGGGCTCTTTGAGGTGGCCCTGCTTCCCATTGGCCCCGCCGATGACGCCGGCCTGGTGCCCATCCTGAATCCGCTCTCCGCCGATCACGGCTTTCTGCGGAGCCGCCTGATCCCCGGCCTCATTCGCCAGGCCGAGGCCAATTGGGCCAACCAGGTTCGTGATATCCGCCTCTTTGAAGTCGGCACCGTCTTCACTGCAGCCGGGGCCGGAGAACGTCCCGTCGAGTGCACCGTGGCTGCCGCGGTCATCACCGGGGCCCGCGCCCCGGCCCACTGGACCGATGCCGGTACCACCCCCGACACCGACCTCTGGGACCTGCGGGGTCTCTTCGAGCGCGCCGTCTCGCTGGCAAATCCGTCGGCGTCGGTGCAAGTTGAGAACGACTCCTGGATTGCCCGGACCCCCGCTGGTCGGCTGATCGGACGGGCTGGCCCGCTCCGGTCCGATGCCCCTCCGTGGGCAGCG
>JANNSC010000415.1:0-12344 GCA_031402135.1 Gemmatimonadales bacterium
TCCACGGCATCACTCTCCCGCCGCGCCGTACCACTGCCCTGCCCGTAAACCTCCGCCGTCGAAACCAGCAGGAAGAGTGGGTCGGCCTCCCCCCGCTCCACCCGCCCGCCCAGCCAACCCGCCAGCCGGGCGGTTCCCGCCGCATTCACCTCGAAGGCGCGCCCCGGGTCGGTGCGCGCCTCGCTGCCCGAGGACACTGCCGCAAGGTGAGCCACCGCATCCCAGCGCTGATCCGGCAACCCCAGTACCGAATGGCCCACCGCCACGTCGAGTTCGATCCACCCGGCCACCCTCCGTTCTTCCCCGGTCAGCACCGCCGACGGGGGCAGCCCCGGCCGGCACGTCCCGGTCACCGTGTGGCCAGACTGAAGCAGTGCCCGTACCAGCCAGCCGCCCACGAAGCCATCGGCACCGGTTACCAGAATGTTCATCTCTGCGGCCGCGGCCGTTCGAGGTCGGCATCCACCATCATCCGCACCAGCCCCTCAAAATCCACGCTCGGCTCCCAGCCAAGCTGCTCCCGCGCCCTCCGGGGATCGGCGAGCAGCACATCCACCTCGGCCGGCCGCATGAAGGCCGGGTCCATCACCACGTATTTGGTGTAGTCGAGGCCGGCGTGGCGGAACGCTGTTTCCACCAACTGCCGCACACTATGGGTTTTCCCGGTGCCGATCACGTAGTCCGCCGGGGTCGGTTGCTGCAGCATTCGCCACATCGCGTCCACGTAGTCTCCGGCGTAGCCCCAGTCTCGCTGCGCCTCCAGGTTACCCAGCCGGAGCTCGCTGGCCAGCCCGAGTTTGATTCGGGCCACCCCGTCCGACACCTTGCGGGTGACAAATTCCATTCCCCGCCTGGGCGATTCATGGTTGAACAGGATGCCGCTCGCTGCGTAGATCCCGTACGACTCCCGGTAATTCACCGTGATCCAGTGGCCGTACACTTTGGCCACGCCATAGGGAGAGCGGGGATAAAACCGGGTGGTCTCGTGTTGGGGCGTCTCGGTCACCTTGCCGAACATCTCCGAGGAACTCGCCTGATAAAATCGGCTCCGTGGGCTGGCCAGCCGGATCGCCTCGAGAATGCGGGTTACGCCAAGCGCCGTGAATTCACCGGTCAACACCGGCTGGGTCCACGAGGTCGGCACGTAGGATTGCGCTGCCAGGTTGTACACCTCATCGGGCTGGACATCCTGCATGATCACCGTCAGGGAATGCTGGTCCAGCAGGTCGGCGGTTACGATGCTCACCCGGTCCAGCAGGTGCTCGATCCGCTCAAAACTGTGATGACTGGTCCGCCGGACCATGCCAAAGACCTGGTACCCCTTCTGCAGCAGGAACTCGGCAAGGTAGGAGCCGTCCTGGCCGGTAATGCCGGTAATCAGTGCCTTGGGCATTGCGCTTCCTTTCGGTCATCCGCCCGCCTGCCTGGGTGCTTGCCCCCACCAGCCCACCGGTCCACTGGGCCATTCGTCAAACTTGAGCTACGCCCCGCACTCAACTATATTTCAGGGCTCTGTACCAGGTACCTCAACAGCGAGTTTCATCTCATGGCGCGGTTTTGCACCGTCTGTGGCAAGGGGCCGACCACCGGCAACCACGTGAGCCACGCCAACAACCGGGTCAAGCGGCGCTGGTACCCGAATCTGCAAACCGTCCGCACCTTGGTCGAGGGGCAAGTGCGCCGGGTCCGGGTCTGCACCCAGTGCATCAAGGGTAACAAGATCAAGAAGGCCAGCTGAGCCATCCCCGGTGGGTGCGCCAGGTTGAAAAAAAGGGGACCGAAAGGTCCCCTTCGAATTTCCGGTACCCGGAGCGCTCGTCACTCGGACAACAATTCGATCCGCGCGATGTCCGCGCCGTCGCCGACTCGGTGCCCCAGCTTGAGAATGCGGGTGTAACCACCCGGCCGAGCCGCAAATCGGGGCCCGATTTCCTTGAACAATTTGCCCAGGATTTCCCGGTCGGGAATTTTCTGTTCCGCCTGGCGACGGGCGTGCAAGTCGCCCCGGCGAGCCAGCGTAATCAACCGCTCGGCGTAGGGCCGGAGTTCCTTGGCCTTGGCCTCGGTGGTGACGATGGCGTCGTGCTGGAACAGGCTCGCGGCCATGTTTCGGAGCAACGCTTTCCGGTGCGTGGCAGTGCGGGACAGCTGGCGTCCCTTGGCGCGATGCCGCATTACTGATTCTCCCCGGTGGCGCCATTGCTGTCGGCCGAGGCCGCACCACTCTTGGCCGCTCTAAGATCGCCGTCGACCTCTTCGAACGCCATTCCGAACTTGAGCCCTTCCCGCATCAACAGTTCGGCAATTTCGGCGATTGCCTTCTCGCCGACGTTCTTGACCTTGAGCAACTCTTCCTCGTTGAACTCCACCAGATCCCGCAAGGTCCGGATGTTGGAGTTCTTGAGCGAATTGAGCGAACGGACCGACAGGCCGAGGTCGTCGATCAGCCGCTCCAGCTTGAGCTTGAGTCCGCCGGTGATGACTGCGCCCTCGGCCGGCAGCGCCCGCTGCTGCGGCACCCGGCCGAAATCAATGAAATAGCGGAAGTGCTCGGTAGCCAGCGCCGCCGCGTAAGCAATGGCGTCTTCGGGGCTGATGGTTCCGTTGGTTTCCACCATCACCGCCAGCCGGTCGTAGTCGGTCCGCTGACCAACCCGGGTTTCGCTCACGGTGAAATTGGCCCGGCGTACCGGATTGTAGATTGCGTCGATCCGTACCGCATCCACCGGCATCGAGCGGTCCACCAGATGGACCTCGGACTCGACGTACCCACGGCCCTTGTTCACGTACAGGTCGCAGCTGATGTCCTTGTCGTCCTGCAGGGTGAAGAGCAAGTGGTCCGGATTCACCACCCGAACCCCAGCCGAGCCCTGGATATCGCGGGCGTAGACCGGGCCCTTCCCCTCCCGCCGGATCCGCAGAATGGCTTCGTCCTTGTCCTCGTCGAGGACCAGGGTCAGCGCCTTGAGCCGCTGAATGATCTGGTGCACGTCCTCGAGCACGCCGGCCACGGTCTGGTGCTCATGCACCACGCCGTCCATCCGGAGCGCCCACACCGCGGAACCACGCAGCGAGGAAAGCAGCAGCCGCCGAAGCGAGTTGCCCAGCGTATAACCGAACCCGCGCTCCAGTGGCTGAAGCCGGAATTCGGCGATGTTCGGGTTGTCCTCCCGCTTGGTCATTTCAACCATGTACGGGCGAACCAGTCCGGTCATGTCGATGGTCATGCGCGTTCCGTCCCCTGGTTACTTGGAGTAGAGCTCGACGATAAGCTGTTCCTGCGCGTTCAGCGGTATTGCGTCTCGGGTGGGCAGCATGGTGAGCCGACCGGCCACCTTGCCGCTATCGACCGAAAGCCATGCCATCGGCGCGCCGCGGGCGGCACCTTCCAGCGCCACCTTCACCGGCACCATTTCCCGGCTTTCAGGAGCGACCCGCACTTCCTCCCCGGGAACAACCCGGTAGGAGGGGATATCCACCCGCTCGCCATTGACCTGGACGTGCCCATGCCGAACCAGTTGGCGCGCCGCCCGCCGGCTGCTGGCAAAGCTCATCCGGTAGACGATGTTGTCCAGCCGGGTTTCCAGCGCGATGAGCAGATTGGTGCCCTTCACCCCCGACTCCCGGCTGGCCCGCTCGAAAGTATTGCGGAATTGGGTTTCCGAGAGTCCGTAGATCCGCTTTACCTTCTGCTTTTCCCGCAGCTGTTTGGCATACTCCGACATCTTGCGGTTGCCCCGGCCGCTGGTGGCCTGGCCGTGCTGGCCCGGCGGATACCCCCGCCGTTCCACCGCGCACTTCTCGGTCAGACAGCGCGACCCCTTCAGAAACAGCTTGGTGCCTTCCCGTCGGCACAGCCGGCACGCCGGCCCAGCATAACGTGACATGGTTTAGACCCTGCGCTTCTTGGGCGGACGGCACCCGTTGTGAGGAATCGGAGTGACGTCCTTGATCGAGACCACCCGGAGCCCGACCGAGGCCAGCGCCTGGATGGCAGATTCCCGGCCGCTGCCGGGACCCTGCACCAGCACGTGCAGCTTGCGGACACCCATGTTCATCGCTTCTCGGCCCACATTTTCCGCTGCAACCGTGGCGGCGAACGGCGTGCTCTTCTTGGAGCCCTTGAACCCCGCCTTGCCGGCGGTGCCCCACGCGATCGTGTTGCCCCGCATGTCGGTGATGGTGACGAGCACGTTGTTGAACGTCGCCGTGATGTGGGCGATGCCCTCGGACTCGACCGTCTTCTTGCCCTTCTTGACCACCGGTGCTTTGGCGGGCGCGGCCGGCGCGGCGGGGGGAGTTGGCTGTTCTGGAGTCGTCATAGGTTACTTCTTCGTCGCCTTCTTCTTGCCTGCAATCGCACGACGGGGACCCCGCTTGGTGCGCGCATTGGTGTGAGTCCGCTGGCCCCGGACCGGGAGTCCCTTCCGGTGGCGGGAGCCCCGGTAGGTGCCGATATCCATCAGCCGCTTGATATTCATGGCAATTTCAGTTCGAAGGGCGCCCTCCACCTTGGTGCTCCGCTCGATCAGCTGCCGGAGCCGGGCCACCTCGGTGTCCGAGAGATCCCGAACCCGGGTGTCCAGGCCGATCCCTGAATCGGCCAGCAGCCGATTGGCAGTTGGACGACCGATGCCATAGATGTAGGTGAGCGCAATTTCGACCCGCTTTTCCCGCGGAAGATCGACGCCTGCAATACGAGCCATCGTTAGCCTTGCCGTTGCTTGTGCTTGGGGTTGCGTTTGCAAATAATCCGGATGACACCCTGCCGCTTGACCACTTTGCAGTGCTCGCAAATCGGTTTGACGCTGGATCGAACTTTCACGAAAATTCTCCCGAAGGACTATTCTGTGGAGCCGCGGAAGATAGAGCGTGAGCCCGGCTCTCGCAAGGGTAGGTGCTGATGAGATGCGGAGTTGGGCGAATCGACAACAGCGGAGCCAAGCGGAATTGCCGGCAGCAATACCCGAACACAAACCGAATTGGAATCTCCCCACAGCTACTCAGTCCATATCTGCCGCCAAGGCGCTCCACACCGCCAGGGGGTCCGCCGCCTGGAGCACTGTTCGCCCCACCACCAAGTGGGTGGCGCCATGCCGTACTGCCTCGTTCGGGGTGGCGGTTCGAGCCTGGTCTCCCGAAGAGTCGCCGGGCCGGCGGATCCCCGGCACCACGATCAGCGCCTCGGGGCCCAGCCCCGAACGGACCCGGTCCACCTCCAGTGGACTGCACACCACCCCCGCCAGCCCCGCCGCCACCGCACTCCGGGCCAGACGGGCCACTTCGTCCAGCAGCCGAACCGTGGGCCGGGCCATGGTCGAGGCGTAGTCCGCCTCATCGTGGGAGGTGAGTACCGTGACCCCCACCAGCGCCAACCCGCTGGGGGCTGCCTCCGCCGCCGCCCGGAGCATCGCCGGCCCGCCCAGCGTGTGGACCGTCGCCATCGAAACACCCAGCTCGCCCGCCGCCGCCACCGCACCGCGCACCGTATTCGGAATGTCGTGCCATTTGAGGTCGAGAAACACCCGGAGGCCCCGCCCCACCAACTCCCGCACCAGCGCCGGTCCCTCCGCCGTCATCAAAATCGAACCCACCTTGACCCAGCGTAACCCGGGCAGACGGTCCACCATCCGGAGGGCCGCGCTCCGGTCCGGAAGGTCGAGGGCCAGGATCAGGTCAGCCACTGTGGGCCGAGAGGTCCGCAATGATCCGCTTCGGGAGGTGCGGGTCGGCCAGCTGGGCGGTACCAATTGCCACCAGCGATGCCCCGGCCCGCAAGTATTGCCGAACGTCGTCGGCACTCCCCACCCCGCCCACCCCGATGATCGGAACGCCCGAAAGCGCTTCCCGTACCCGCCGGACCGCCTCGATCCCGACCGGTAGCAGGGCGGGTCCACTCACCCCGCCATTGCCGTTGCCCAGCCGGGGCCGCACCCCGTTGTAGAGGAACCCTGGCATCGTGTTCACCACGCTGATGCCGTCGGCGCCGGCCTCGACCGCCGCTCGGGCGATCGCCGGGATATCCGGCAGCGCCGGGGAGAGCTTGGCAATCAGCGCCCGCCGGGTGGCCATCCGGCACGCCCCGATCACTCGCCCCACCGCCGCCGGATCGGCCCCGAATTCCACCCCCCCGGCGGAGCTGTTGGGACAGGAGAGATTGACCTCATAACCCGCAATTCCCGCCACCCCGTCGAGCCCGGCAATCACCGCAGCGTATTCACCCTCGGTGAAGCCCACGACGTTGACCAGCACCCGGGCCCGTTGCAGCCGAGCCACCAGCCAGGGAAGCTCCGTCGTCCGCACCTGCTCCAGTCCCGGATTGGCCAGCCCCACCGAATTCAGCATGCCACCGGGAAACTCCCCCACTCGGGGTGCCGCATTCCCCTGCCGCGGCGCCAGCGACACCGCCTTGGTGACAATGCCGCCCAGCCGGTCGAGGTCCAGCACACCGTCGAGTTCCCGTCCGAACCCTGCGGTCCCGGCGGCAAGAAGAATTGGATTCTGGAAGGTGTGGCCGAACAGGGAGCGAGCCAGGCCCGTTGCCGTCACGGCGCGCTCGCGCCGCTGCCGTGGACGCTGCCGCGGACACTGCCGCGGCCGCTGGAATGGGCCGGCTGTCCCACCTTGCGCTCGTATTCCTTCAGGTAGGCTACCACCGCATCCGCCATCGAGTTGACCAGGTTCTTCTGCCCGGTTCTGCCGGTCATCAGCTTGGCATCATCCGGATTGGTACTGAATCCGACCTCGACCAGCACCGCCGGCCGGCTGGCGGTGTTCAGCACGATGAGGTTGGCCTGCTTGACCCCGAGGTCCGGCCCGGTGTGGGATTCCTGAAGGTACGACTGAATCAGCTCGGCGGCTCGGGCCGACTCCCGCAGGTATTCATTCAACTGGAGGTCCCTCATCAAAAACTCGAATTCGGACAGACGGGCGCTCTCGCCGCTCTCCTGCTCGAATCGGATCGCCTCATTCTCCATCCGGGCCACCCGCTCCGCATCCTCGGTCTTGGCTTCCCCCAGGAAATACGTCTCGAAACCCCGGATCCTGGTGTACCCGGCTCGCTTCTGCAGCGAATTCACGTGGATGCTGATGAACAAATCGCATTCGTTGGTACAGTAACTCGCCCGGGTGGTACGGTCGACGATGGTGTCCCGGGTCCGAGTCATCACCACCTCGACGCCGCGCTGCCGCAACTCCTCCCGGAGCAGCAGTGCCAGCTGCAGCGTGACGTGCTTTTCCCGCATCCCGCGCGGGAAGAACAACCCGGGATTCCCCGGGTCGATGCCACCATGGCCGGCATCAATGGTGACCACGTGGCCCCGGCGCAGCCCGTTGGGAAGCAGGTTGGGATCCCGGGGCAGCTCCTTTCGGGTCACCAGAGCCGGCGTGTTATCCACCAGCCGAGCCTGCCGAGTGTCGTAGCGGAACCGCTGGGACATCGCCCGAGGAAGAATTTCAGAGACAAATTGCAGGGGGATCAGCAGGGTATCTCGCCGGATCGACGCCATCCCGGCCAGCGGACGGATCTTGTCGTCCACCGAGTACACCGCGGCGCCCGGGAAAAACCGGAACCGCCGGGCGCCGATCGACACCTCGGTCCAGCCATCGCCACGGGTGGCCTTCCCGTCCAGAGCCAGGAAGAGCAGCGACGCCGGCAGCACCGGCCCTGCTGCCGAATCGAACCGCACCGGCAGCCGTACTTCGCCCCGGGACGATTGCACCACGACCGAAAGCGGCGCCAGCGCCGCGGCGGCAAGGAAGAGGCTGCCGATCATCGGTTGCTCTTCATCGCCCGCGACATTTCCCGGTCGGCGATGCGGCGCTTGATGTCTTCTCGGCGGTCATGGCTCTTCTTTCCCTTGGCCAGCGCAATTGCCACTTTGGCGCGACCGTTGCTGAAGTACACTTCCAGCGGCACTAGCGTAAACCCCTGCTGCTCCACTCCGCCGATCAAGCCGCCAATTTCCCGCTTGTGCAGCAGGAGCTTCCGGGATCGGACTGGCGCCGGATTCCACCGATTCCCCTGTTCGTAGGGGGTGATGTGCATGCCTTCAAGCCAGAGTTCGCCGTTCCGGACCAGGGCGTACGCTTCCTTTATTGAGGCCTTGCCGTTCCGAAGGCTCTTGACCTCCGTCCCGGTCAGCACAATTCCCGCCTCGAACTGCTCGAGGAGATGATAGTCGTAACTGGCCCGCGGATTCCGTGCCACGGAGATTCTGGTGACGGACCCCTGCGGACGGCCTTTCTCGCTCATAAGTGCCTCTGGGAGCGGAAGATAGGTCTCTCGGAAGGCTCTTGCAACGCGGCGCTTGACCCGCTGGAAGGGGTCCCCTAGCTTTGGCGCCCACGCCGGAGTGGTGGAACTGGTAGACGCGCTGCGTTCAGGGCGCAGTGGGCGCAAGCCCGTGGGGGTTCGAGTCCCCCCTTCGGCATTGATCACTGTTTACGGTCGGCAAGTCCTCCCCGGCAATAGCCCACCACCAGCGGCCCCCAGCACTCAGTACCTCGCCAGCTCCCGATCAACCTCCACTGCCCAGCGCTCCACCCCGCCGGCCAGGCTCCGGGCCCGGAAGCCGGCGCCCTGCAGCAGCTGCTGCGCCATCAGGGACCGCTTCCCGGTGTGACACACCGTCACCACCTCGACCCCCGGATTCAGTTCCCCGAGCCGCACCGGCAATTCGCTGAGCGGCATCAGCGTACTCCCCTCGATATGCGCGATGTCCCACTCCCACTGTTCCCGAACATCCAACAGCAGCGGCGGATGGTCCTGCCGAAGCCGTTCCGCCAACGTCAGCGCCTCGATCTCTTGCCCCGGCGGCCCATCGCGCGACCCGACCCCACAATACGCTTCGTAGTCGATCAGTCCCCGCACCGTCGGACGCTCTCCGCATGCTGCGCACGCCGGGTCTCGGCGTAGCTCGATTTCCCGAAATCGGACCCGGAGCGCATCCACCAGGAGTAGTCGGCCGACCAGGCTCTCCCCGGCATCCAGCACCAGCTTGATCGCCTCCAGCGCTTGGAGACTGCCAATGATCCCGGGGAGAACGCCCAGCACCCCCGCCTCGGCGCAATTGGGTACCAGGTCGGGAGGCGGCGGCTCGGCAAAAAGGCAGCGATAACACGGCCCGCCCTTCGCCCCGAACACCGACACCTGGCCGTCGAAACGAAAGATGCTCCCATAGATGTACGGCTTGCCCAGCAGGACCGAAGCGTCATTGACCAGGTAACGTGTCGGAAAATTGTCGCTCCCGTCAATCACAAAATCGTACTCGCCAAACAGCGCCAGCGCGTTGCTGGAATCCAGCCGGACCCGGTGGGTGATCACCTCCACATGAGGATTGAGATCTTCCAACCGAGCCCGGGTCGAATCCGTCTTGGGCGTCCCGATGGCACCGCTGCCGTGGAGGATCTGCCGCTGCAAGTTGCTGAGCTCGACGGCGTCCCCATCCACAATTCCCAGACTGCCGATACCCGCAGCCGCCAGATACAACGCCGCCGGGGAGCCCAGCCCGCCGGCGCCAACCAGCAACACGGAAGCCCGCTTCAGAAGTTCCTGACCGGCAAGGCCAACCTCCGGCAAGGTGAGGTGCCGGGCATAGCGGATGAGTTCGGTGGGGGAAAGCGTCAACGCGGAGCGGTCAGCGACACCAGTTCCGGAGTGGGCTGCTCCTTGAGGAGATCGGCGAGGGTGATACTGGAGAGCAGGTCATCTACCCGGCGCTGCAGCGCCAGCCAGACCGGCCGGATGCTGCAGCCACTCGAGGGGGAGCAACGTTCGGCATCGACCGGATGGGAATCGCAATTCATTTCAAAGGTTTGGTGCTCCGAGGCGGTCATGACATCGCGGACCGTAATGCTTGCCGGGTCCCGGCCCAGGAAGTACCCGCCCCGGGCGCCCCGGACACTCTCCACCAGATCGGCTCGCCGCAGCCGCAACAGAATCTGCTCGACGTAGTCGGCCGGCAACCGCTCCAGTTCGGCCAATTCCCGCGCCGCCACCGGCGCCCCTGCCTCCCGCCCTCGGCGAGCCAGGTGGAGCGCGATGATCAAGCTGTATTCGGTCCAGGTGGTGACCCGCATGCTGGGAATATCCCCCCCCCGAGGAGAGGGGACAAGCCGGGACCGATCCGGTACTATTCCGGGAGATGAAGCCCTGTGTGCTGCCCGGCTTGGTGGGCCTCCTCATCCTGTCCCCGCCGGCGACCGCCCAGACTCCCGTCTCGGCCCCCGGTGGGATGCTTCGGGGCGTGGTGCAAGACAGCGCCACCGGGCTCCCGGTGTCCTACGCACTCGTAGTCTGGCTGGAAAAGGACCAACGGCTCTTCGCCACCGAGTCGGGACGCTTTGCCGTGAGCGGGCTGCCCTCCGGAATTGCCACCCTCCGCGTCCAGCAGATCGGCTACCGGGCCGTGACCCTTTCCCTCGCGGTGGACGCCCGCGCCGCCGTCACCGGTCCGGTGAGCTTCGTGGTGACGATTGCCCGTCAGCCGGTGGTGCTGCCCACGATCGTCGTCCAGGGAAGTGTCTGCGCCGGAGCCGAGGCCCTCGCCATGGATGCGGACGGCGGCTCGATCCTCGATGAGGCGTTCAGAAACGCCGAACGCCTCCTCACCCTGCAAAAGTCCTATCCGTTCCGGGGGGCATTCCAGAGGGCCACTACGATCTTCGACACGGCCTACAATCGGGTCACCGGATGGGTGGATACGGTGCGCTACGACAGCCGGAGCACCGTGGCGTACCGCAGGGGGAAGGTCCTGGAAGGGCCGGCAGGGCCGTACTGGTGGGAGAGGAGGGACAGGAGGGAGTTGGCGAACTACTTCACCGCAGCCGATCTGGCCAACCCGGAATTCCGGACGTCACACTGCTTCTGGTACGCCGGCCCCGACTCGCTCCAGGGTTTCCAAGGCTACCGGATTCAGTTTGCACCGACCACCGGCACCAGGGGCGTGGATTGGGCCGGATCACTGCTCATCGACGCCACGACGATGACGCTGCTCCAGTCCACCGCCCGGCTGGTGAATCTCCCGCGCCGGGGCACGGTCTTCGGCGGGGCAGAGTGCACGGTGCTTTACAAACAACTGGCGCCGACCCTGGCCCACGAGTTCCAGGCCCGATGTGTTTCCACCCAGCGCACCGATCCGCCCCAGACGGTGGTGGAACTCTGGCTGCTCTCGGAGTTCACCTTTATCGGCCGCTCCCCGGTGGAGCCACCGCCGCCCTAGCGGCGGGGCCTCAACCGCCGCCGGGGAGCCCTTTCCCCCCCGGCACTCCGAGCTCGGTCATTGCGCGGAGGTCGAGCACCTCGTCCAGTTCCTTTCCTTGCAGCAGTTGCTTCTTCACCACCAGTTCCCGCACCGTGAGGCCGGTGGCCAGCGCCTCCTTGGCCAATGCCGCCGCGTCGGCATAACCGAGCTTGGGGGCCAAGGCGGTTACCAACGCCGGACTCCGCTCCAGCCAGTGGGCGCACTGAGCCGCATCGGCCTCGATGCCGCTGACGCAGCGCTGGTCGAACACCCGGGTCGCATTGGCCAGGATGATCAGCGCAAAGACGATGTTGTGGGCCATCACCGGCATCATCACATTGAGCTGGAGTTGACCGGCCTCGGCGGCCATCGCGACCGTGGTATCAAACCCCAGCACCTGATAGCACACCTGGTTGACCATCTCGGCGATCGATGGATTGATCTTGCCCGGCATGATGCTCGACCCCGGCTGCACTGCCGGCAGGGTAATTTCCGCCAGCCCGGTGCGAGGGCCCGACGCCAGCAGGCGAATGTCGCTGGCAATCTTGCTGAGATCGAGCGTCCACGCCCGGACCGCCCCGCTGAACGTCGCGATGTCGCCCATCGACTGCATCAGCTGGATGCGATCCTCCGCTTCGCGGACATCCATTCCGGTCATTTCCCGCAGCTGTGCAACCATGAGTCCGGGGTACGCTGCCTCGGCATTGAGCCCCGTCCCCACCGCGGTGCCGCCGATGTTCATGACCCGGAGCCAGACCGCCGCCTCGGCAAGCTTGGCGCGATGCCGAGCCACCGTCCGCCCCCAGGCCATGAACTCCTGCCCCAGCCGGATCGGGGTGGCGTCCTGCAGATGGGTGCGGCCCGACTTGATCACCGCATCGAACTGCCGCCCCTTGGCAAGGAACGCCTCGGCCAGACCCTGCATGGCATCGAGCAGCTGCGGCAGGGTGGCCAGAGTGGCCAGCCGCATGGCCGTGGGGATCACGTCGTTGGTACTCTGCGCCATGTTGACGTGGTCGTTGGGATGCACCGGCTGGTAGGTGCCTCGAGCGGACCCAAGGATCTCGTTCGCGCGGTTTGCGAGCACCTCATTACAGTTCA